>NZ_CAJQUC010000027.1:0-60863 GCF_907163155.1 Candidatus Accumulibacter sp. ACC012 | reverse complement strand
GGGCGAAGTCGAGCAGATTCGCACCCGCATCAGGAATCTCGATGCCTTGGTGCCCAACACCGCCAACCTCGGCACAGCCGCGCTGGCAGCGGGATTGTTCGCTATCGGCGTGGGTGTGATGAGCAGCCGCTCGAACGACGGCCACGACAGCGATCGGAAAGCACCCATGGAGCCGCCACCAACACGCGGCGACAAGTTTCGCTAACTGGCCACCGCTTTGAGCGGCGGCTGCAAGCGCCGGCAGAAGCTACTGCCGTTCAGCGACGCACGACCGAAAACAGGCCCAGCCCAATTGGCAAAGACCGCATCCCGGATTTTCATCAGTTATCGCCGCGAAGACAGCATCGCCTACGCCGGACGACTCTACGATCACCTGAGTGCGCACTTCGGCGCCGAGCAGGTGTTCATGGACATCGGCCAGATCGAAGCTGGCGACGATTTCGTGAACGTGCTCGACCGCGAGATCGACACCTGTGACGTAGTCATCGCCTTGATTGGCCCGCGTTGGCTGGGCGCCAGCAACGAGAACGGCCGGCGGCTCGATCAGCCCGACGATTTTGTCTGCCATGAACTGGCGGCAGCGCTCGCACAGGGCAAGCGCCTGATCCCGGTGCTGGTCGGCGGCGCGACGATGCCCGCCGCCGGGGAGCTACCGGCGACTCTTGCCGAGCTGGCTCGCCGCCAGGCGCACGCTCTTGACGACAAGCGTTTCAAGTTCGAGCTTGATGCCTTGATCCGCAGCATCGAGGGGCGGCAATCCCTGCTCAATCAGTTCGTGCAAGTGATGAATGCCGAACGCCTGCGCAAATGGCGACCTCTACGGTGGCGCCGGCGTCGCGCTTGCTGATGTTCTTCCTCGGCTTGGGTACAGTTGTTCGGACGAGCTGGGCATCGATACACGTATCGAAAGCTACACCATGGCACTCGGCGACACGGTCGCCAGCGCGCCGGTCAGCGAGCGCATCGTGATCGGTCGGTTTTTGACGAGAAGGGTCCGAAGCGCGCCTCGGCAGGTTCGGACCCGATTGGCGCCGTGAGCACATGCGCGAGCGCTCGACAAGCTGGTCCGCCCGCGGGCGCCAAAGTGATTGTCTTCGACCTCTATTTCGAGAAAGCGAATCCCGCCGACGCCGAGCGTATCGCCGCCATCGGGCGGTGCCAGGCAGGGTGGCAGCGAGGTCATCGTCGGCGTCAATCAGCTGCTCGACCAAGGCCCGGCGGTGATTCCCGAACTGCTCAAGGCAGTCAGTGCCTGGGGCCTGCTGTGCGTTGGCGGCCGCCTGGGTTACGCCTCGGTCGCGCCAATCGCCGCCGTCAAGCTCGCCGCGCGGTAGATAGCTAGCAGCCACCCGGGTGAACGCATCGGCGACAAGATCGCCCGCCATCGCCAGCCTCGCGGTCGGCGGCAGAACACTGGCCGTAGACGAGCAGCTGCGCGAACTGACGCTGGTCAGCGACACCGGCAGGACGCTCTGGCGCGGACCACTGAAGCCCTTCCAGGCAAGCGTCGAAGCCTCGGGGCAGCTGCGCAACGACTGCCCGCTGCTGAGCAGCGGCGATCGGGTCGCAGACGGCTTTGATCCGCCTGGCGGCCGATCGAGATTCTGGCGGCAGCCACCGCGACGCTACGACTACGAGCAGATCAGCGGGGCCCGCAGCGACGATCGCTGCCGGCGAACTGGCCGGAAAAATCGTCCTGATTGGCGATGCTCGTGCCGGCAAGGATCAATTCCGGGTTCGGCGAGGCGTCGCGCGGAGTTTCGCCACGGCGTCGAGTTGCATGCCGAGGTCGTCAACAACCTGCTGCAGGGGGGCACTTGCGCGGCCTCGACCCCTGGCTGCAAGTCCTGGCGATGGCAGCACTGGCCATCGCTGGCGCGGGGCTGCGCCTGTTCCGGCAGCCATGCCAGCGCTCTGGCGGCGCCTGCTGCTGGTGGCCTGCCTGCTCTTCTACATGGCGCTGACGGTGGCTGATCTATGTCCAGTTTGGGCTGCTCTTGACACCGCCATATCATATCGGCGCCTTCCTGCTCAGCTACTGGCTGCTCGGCAAACTCAGCGCAGCCCGCAGCCCACCCCGCTTCGGCCTAGGACCGCACAGTGCTTGCCAGTGGCTGGCCAGTGGCCTGCCGCCGTGTGGTGACGCGCAGCATTCTGTGGCAAGATGGCTCCGATGCGCGCACTTGCGAACTTATCGACCATCGATAGGCTGGCCCTTTCCGCCTTCCTGCTTTGCTGGCCAGGCTACACCTGGTTTTCCCGAGCGTAGTCGCTGGTTGTGCAAGGGCCTGATCGGACACCTGCACAGCTATCGTAAGGACTGGGCCTACCACATGCTCGAACGCGACCTGCGGATGACCGATGCGCGCTGATCGGCAATCTGATGACCAGCGTTTCCTTCTACAGCCAACACCACCATCTACATTATCGCCGGCCTGGTCGCCGCCCTGGGCGCGGCCGACAGTTGTTGAGCTTCTCCGCCGACTGACGCTTGGCAGGCAGCAGCAGCCGCGAACAGCTCGAAATCAAGCTGATCCTGGTTTCTCGCCAGCTTCGTCTACGGCTACTTCAAGTTCACCTGGGCGCTGCGCCAGTTCAATGTCTTGTCGATCCTCATCGGTGCGGCGCCAACAGGCCATCGCGACCGAGCCGAAAGTTGACGCTTTCGCACGCCGTGTGGCAGGCGTCCACTAACCCCTCGCCGGAGACGACTTCAATCGCGGCATCCGTGCCTACTACTTTGGCCTGGCAGCGGCCGGCTGGCTGCTCAGCCCGGTGCTCCTCGGCGTCCTTTCGCTGAGTGTCCTGATCGTTCTCTATCGGCGCGACTACCGCTCGGCGACGCTCGACGTCCTGCGCCCGGAACATTGAGCTGTGAACGCTGACCGCCAGGTGGCCGGCATCGGCTTCGGCCTGCTGGCCTACGGCATGTGGGGCTTCTTTCCGCTCTTCTTCCACCAGTTGTCGCACGTCTCGCCAATGGACGTGCTCAGCAACCGCGCTGCCTGGGCCTTTATCTTCGTCGGCCTGCTGCTCAGCCTGCGCCGCCAGTGGGCAAAGTGGCCACGGTTTCAGAACCTGGCAGCACCTGGCGATGCTGGCGCTTGCCGCCCTGCTTGATCGGCACCAACTGGCTGGTCTTCCTGTGGGCTGTCGCCAACCAGCAGGTCGTTTGCCTCGAGCCTCGGCTATTTCCTGACCCCGCTGGTGAGCGTCCTCCTCGCTCTGCTGGTGCTCAAGGAACGGCTGAACCCGCTGGAGTGGATTTCGGGGGCCCTGGCGCTGATCGCCATCGCCAACGACGTCATCGCCTCTCGGCAGCCTGCCCTGGGTATCGCTGGTCCTCGCCGGCACTTTCGGTACCTATGGCCTGGTGCGCAAGAAACTGCCGGTCGACTCGACCTCCGGGTTGTGGCTGGAAACCCCTGGCCATGTTGCCCGTGTGCATAATTTACGCACTGTGGCAGGCACAGAGCGGGCCATGCCGTATTTACCGGCCACGACCTGCGAACCACCCTGCTGCTGGCTTGCGCGGGTGCGCTCACGGCGCTGCCGCTGATCGCCTTCGCCGCCGCCGCGCAGCGCCTCGACCTGGCCAGTCTCGGAATGCTGATGTATATCAATCCGACGCTGCAGTTCCTGACCGCGGTCTGGATCTTCGGTGAGCCGATGCAGAGTGAGCGACTGTTGAGTTTCGCGCTGATCTGGCTCGGGCCATGCTGGTCTTCAGCTGGAGCGCGTGGAAGAAGTACCGGCAAGCGGCATGAGCCGCTGCGGACTCAGCATTGCCGCAGAAAAGCCAAAATCGGCAAGGCACGCGGAATCGGCTGGCCACGTAGCAGCGCCGCACAGCTTTCCCCCATCGCCGGCGAAAGTCTGGATTCCGTAGCCGCCCTGGGCGGCGATCACAGAAAAATCCACGGTGGAGCGGATCGAAGCACCCACCAGATCGCCCATCGGCGACGAAGGATCGCAAACCCGCCCAGCGGGGCTGGGACGGCGAATACTTAGCGTCGTCGCCGTTCGATTGCGGTAGATGCCGGTTGCGATGTCCAAGTTCTTCGGACTTGCACGTCGTGCGGCGGAACCGGATCGGGCGTTGGCCGGCGATCCCAGTAAGAGGCCGGCGTCCGGCTTGAAATACCAGTCTTCGGCCACACCAATGGTCAATGGCCCAACGCGTCGTGTCCCACGTTTTCGGGCGGCGCGAAGAGAAACGCCGCTCGACGTCTGGGTTCAAGTCCGATGGGGCAACAGCTGCCAGGGTGGCGATGTGGTCCGCCCACGCACCGGCAGCGTTGACCAGCACTGGCGCGGCATATTTTGCCCACCGGCGTCGAGCCACCAAGGTCCTGGCTACGCTGCACAGCGCTGACCTCGGCGTCGCAAACGACAAGCCCGCCGTTCCGACTAAGCCCACGCAGGTAGCCCTGATGCAGGGCATGCACGTCAATGTCGGCGGCGTGTGGGTCGAAAATCGAGCCGATCACTTCTTCCGGGCGCAACACCGACAGCATGGCACAGGTCTCTGCGGGCGACAGCAGACGCAGCGTTTCGCCAAGGGTAGAAAGCGTTTGCCATCTGGCACGCAACAGATCTTCCTGGCCGCGCATGGCGACGATCAAGGCCCCACGCGCCGAGAGCAGCGGATGGTCGCAGAATCCTTGCGGTGGAGCGTCGAAGAACGCCCGGCTGGCGCGAGTCAGGGCGCGCACCTGCGGCGTCCCGTAACTCTCGGCGAAAAGCGCCGCCGAACGCCCGGTCGAATGATAGCCGGGCTGCTGCTCGCGTTCGAGCACCACTACCCGGCCATGGCGGGCCAGCCAGTAAGCGACCGAAGCGCCGGCGATACCGGCGCCAACGATGAGAAAATCGGCTCGATTGGCGGCTGCGGCGTCGGTCATCCCCTGCTCCTGGTGCTCGGGTCGGTCTACCCGGGTCTGTACGCGAGCGATCGCTGGTGCCAGCCCGCAAACGGTGTCGGAGGCGACGCAGCGGGGCGAGCGAAGAAAAGCGCCGCCCGCCCGCTGCGCGCTGACTCAGCGCTTCCAGTCGTGCAGGTCGCAGACCGCCTTGTCACCGGGCATCATCCCCTTTGGCCCGTTCTTGCCGACGGCCGGTCGACACAGGCGAGTGCTCTGCTCATTGTCCTGCGCGGTCGAGCGTGCCCAGACGGTGACCAGACCGGAGTTCTCGATGCTCTGATTGCAGCCGTCGATGGCGTAAAAGGCATGGATGGCGTTACGTTCGAAGTAGGTCAGCCATTCTTTGTCCGGGTCCTGGTTGGCGAACCATTTCTGCCATTTCCCCTGCGAGCCGTCGATCGCCACCTGCCAGCCCTTTTCCTTCCGCTCCTGCATGAATTGGTCGCTATCCCAGTGCATGACCATGTACTTGTTCTGGTCGATACACTGCGGCTTGGTCAGGGTCATGTAGATTTCCTGCGGATGGTGATAGTGGAAGGGGTAGGAGGTGTTGAACAGCTGCACGGTCATGCCGATCTCGGCGCCGACCTTCTCGCCGTCAATCTCCTTGATGCGCAGGTTTCCCCATGGACCCATCACCTCGGCATAGAGGTAGCCACCGCGGAAACGATCGCTGCCGGCAGCCGGATTCTCCGCGTAGAAAGGTAGCCAACCCACCGAAGACCACAGGATCGGCAGACCGTTGATGCTGATATCCCTTTTCCAGTGCGGCTTGGTATCGGTGCGCGAGGTGACCGCGACGAAGTTCTCGTTGAGCTCCATTCCTGCCGCTCCGATTGCGCCACCCATTTTCGCGTAGTAGTCGGTCAGCAGAGGACGCTTGAGCCATTGCGCCGTCGGCGATAGCTGCTGCACCTGTGCACTGGGAGTGTAGAGCGCGAAGGCAGGATAGTCTTTTTGCGGATCGAAACAGGTTTTCGCCTTCTCCGGTTCGGCGACGACGGCCTTGAGATGCTTGGCCAGCAGTTCCATGTCGCGATAGCGCATGATGCACTCGCTTTGCTGTTTGCCAGTCGCCGATTGATAGGTCTGGATAGTGGCCTCGGCCGAATCCTTGCACTGGCCGCTCGGTGTCTCGAGCACCTTGAGGTACTCGTCGAGATAGATCAGTGACTCCTTCCAGAACGCATCGACCAGTGCTTGCTCATCGCTGCTGTACTGCCTTTGTTGCACGTCGTCCTGACACTTGAAGTCCGCTGCCAGCGCCGACGAGCACGCCAACGTCGCCGCCACCCCGAAAGCCGTGATTTGCTTGCGCATTGTCTATTCTCCTCAATATGGAATGTTTTCCGGATCCCTGTCTGCGCGGGACCCCCTCTTCTACCGCTTTGCCGTGAGCGATTTACATCGACGACCACACGACCTCGCTCAAGATGAAAGCTGCGGCGCCGGACGGGAAATCCTCAGCCCAATTAGACCGCACGCCTAATAATTAACGCGGAACGACTGCCCGACAGCGCGCCGGATGGTGCAGAAAAGCCTTCTCAGCAATCGACCGGCGGCGGCCCAACGGCCGGAAGTACTAGCAAAGGCCGCCGGAAATATATTAGACCACGCGCCTATTAATTGCAAGGCCACGGGAACAGTAAATCGTCCCTGCTCCCTCGCTTCGGGACGTGTATGAATATTGGCCGAAAAGGCCGGCAGCAACGCGCTGCCGGCCGCACACGAAACGTTCTCGGGCCGGCTGTGACCCGCAGCGGCTTAGAACGGGATATCGTCGTCCATGTCTTCGAAGCTGGGCTTCTTCTTGGCGGGGGCCACCGCGCGGGCGCCGCCGGAGTCGCCGGCCGACGATGGCATGCTGCCGCCGTACTCGCTTTCGTCATTCGACGATGATGGCGAACCCATGCCTTCGCGACCGCCAAGCATCTTCATCTCGTTGCCGATGATTTCGGTGGTATAGCGTTCGTTACCATCCTTGTCCTGCCACTTGCGCGTCTTGAGACTGCCCTCGACGTAGACCGACGAGCCTTTCTTCAGATACTGCCCGGCGATCTCCGCGAGACGCCTGAAGAACACGATGCGGTGCCACTCGGTGGCTTCCTTCTTGTCGCCGGTCTGCTTGTCCTTCCACGATTCCGAGGTCGCGATCCGGATGTTGCAGACGGCGTCGCCGTTCGGCAGAAAACGGGTTTCCGGATCGGCACCCAGATTGCCGACGAGAATCACTTTGTTTACCGAAGCCATGTTGCCTCCCTGGATGGTGTGCGAAAAGATGAAAGCGCGATTATAGGGTGTAAGCGCCAGGGCTTAAGCGCAGACCTCAAGCGGCTGCCTGCCGGTGACGCAGCGCCGGCATGATCATGGTGGTCGACAGCGACAGCCAGATGACGGTGAGCAAGCCGCCACAGGCCCAAACGGCGCCCGGGCCAAGGTACTTGGCCAGCGCGCCGCCGAGTACCCCGCCGACAAACAGGCCCAGGGCCTGGGTGGTGTTGTAGACGCCGAGCGCGGCGCCTTTCGCGTGCGGCGGTGCGATCCGCGAAATCAGCGAAGGCTGCGTCGCTTCGAGAATGTTGAAGGCCACGAAGAACAGCGTCAGCCACAGCGCCAGCCCGTAAATACTCGTCGAGAACAGGCCAAAACCGACCTGAACGACCAGCAGCAGAACCACCGCCGTATTGAAGACCAGCTTCATGCGGCCATATTTTTCGGCGGCGATGATTGCCGGCACCATGATCACGAAGGACACCAGCAGCGCCGGCAGGTAGAGCTTCCAGTGTTCGGCAACCGGCAGCTCGCCGATCGAGATCAGCTGTGCCGGCAGCAGGACCCACATCGCGGTGAGCATCAGGTGCAGGGCGAAGACGCCGAAGTTCAGGCGCAGCAGTTGGCGATTGGCGAGCACTTCGACAAAGCTCGGCCAGGTCGGCCGACGCGGTATTGCCGGCGCGGCCGGGACCACCTTGAGGACGACGAAAATCGCCAGCAAGGCCAGGCCACCAGTGAGGATGAAGATGCCGGGCATGCCGATGGTGACAAACAGCAGCGGCGCGGCGACCATCGAGATGGCAAAGACCATGCCGATCGACGAGCCGATCATGGCCATCACCTTGGTCAGATGCTGTTCGCGCGTGAGGTCGGCAGCCAGCGCGGTGACGGCTGCCGAAATGGCACCGGCGCCCTGCAGCACGCGGCCGGCAATGACGCCGTAGATGTCGCCCGCGGAAGCGGCAACGAAGCTGCCGACGGCAAAGAGAAGCAGTCCGAAGACGATCACCGGCTTGCGCCCGAAACGATCGGAAGCGGCACCGTAGGCGATCTGCAGGAAGGCCTGCGTCAGCCCGTAGGCGCCGAGCGCCATGCCGACGAGCGCCACATCGTGGCCGGACGGCAGGTCCTGGGCGTAGATCGCGAAGACAGGGAGGATCAGGAACAAGCCGAGCATGCGCAAGGCAAAGACAGCCGCCAGGCTGATGCCGGCGCGCTTCTCCTGGCTGCTCATTCGGTCGATAGTTGGGGCGGACATGGGATTTTGGTGCCGGACTGCGGAATTGCGTATATTAGCAGGTTTGCCAAAGCCTCTCGGGCTCGCAGCCAATGGACGAGATCAACGAAATACGCATTCGCGGTGCGCGTACGCACAACCTGAAGAACGTCAATCTCGACCTGCCGCGCAATCGCCTGATCGTGATCACCGGGCTTTCCGGTTCCGGCAAGTCGTCACTGGCTTTCGATACGCTCTACGCCGAAGGGCAGCGCCGCTATGTCGAGTCGCTGTCGGCCTACGCCCGGCAATTCCTGCAACGCATCGAGAAGCCCGACGTCGACCTGATCGAGGGGCTGTCGCCGGCGATTTCGATCGAGCAGAAAGCGACCAGCCACAACCCGCGCTCGACGGTCGGAACGGTCACCGAGATTCACGACTACCTGCGCCTGCTCTTCGCCCGTGTCGGCACACCCTATTGCGCCGAACACCAGCGGGCCCTCGAAGCGCAGACCGTCTCGCAGATGGTCGATCATGTCCTCGCCCTGAGCGAGGACAGCCGGCTGATGATCCTGGCGCCGGTCGTCGCCGACCGCAAGGGCGAGCAGCTCGAACTCTTTGCCGAGTTGCGCGCGCAGGGTTTTGCCCGCCTGCGGGTCGACGGCCAGATTTTCGAGATCGACGCCCTGCCCAAGCTCGCCAAGACGCGCAAGCACAGCGTCGATGTGGTCATCGACCGCCTGAAAGTGCGCGCCGACATCCGCCAGCGCCTGGCCGAATCCTTCGAGACCGCCCTGCGCCACGCCGACGGCCGTGCCATCGCCTACGAAATGGACAGCGAACGCGAGCATTTCTTCTCGGCCCGCTTTGCCTGCCCGGTCTGTTCGTACTCGCTGCCCGAGCTCGAGCCGCGGACGTTCTCCTTCAACAGCCCGATGGGTGCCTGCCAGAAATGCGACGGCCTCGGCGTCATCCAGTTCTTCGACCCGAAGCGCATCGTCGGCCATCCCGAGCTATCGCTGGCCGCCGGGGCGATCCGCGCCTGGGACCGGCGCAACCCCTTCTATTTCCAGATGCTGTCGTCGCTGGCGGCGCACTACGGTTTCGACGTCGAAGTGCCGTTCAGCGAACTGCCTGAGCGCATCCAGCAAGTCATCCTCTACGGTTCCGGGCGCGAACAGTTGCCGTTTTCCTACGTCAACGAGCGTGGCCGGCACAGCATTCGCCAACACACTTTCGAAGGCATCGTCGTCAACCTCGAACGGCGCTACAAGGAAACCGACTCGCAAGCCGTTCGCGAAGAGCTGGCACGCCTGATCAGTAACCAGAGCTGCCCCGCGTGTCACGGCAGCCGCCTGCGCGAAGAGGCGCGCAATGTGCGCGTCGGCAGCCTCGCCAGTGCGCGCACCCTGCACGAGCTCAGCCGCCTGCCGCTTGCCGAAGCGCGCGACTACTTCGTCGCGCTGCAGCTGCCCGGCAACAAGGCCCAGGTCGCCGAGAAAGTGCTCAAGGAAATCGTCAGCCGCCTGCAGTTCCTGATCAACGTCGGCCTCGACTATCTGTCGCTCGACCGTTCGGCGGAAACGCTCTCCGGCGGCGAGGCGCAACGCATTCGCCTGGCCTCGCAGATCGGCTCGGGCCTGACCGGTGTGCTCTATGTCCTCGATGAACCGTCGATCGGTCTGCACCAGCGCGACAACGAGCGCCTGTTGAAGACGCTGCAGCAGCTGCGCGACATCGGCAACACGGTGATTGTTGTCGAGCACGACGAGGAAGCGATCCGCAGCGCCGACTACGTCGTCGACATCGGCCCCGGTGCTGGCGTCCATGGCGGTCACATCGTCGCCGAGGGACCACCGGCAGCGATCATCGCCAACCCGGCGTCGATGACCGGCGACTACCTCGCCGGGCGGCGGCAAATCGGCATGCGCGCCAGGCGCCGGCAACCCGATCGCGCGCGGCTGCTGAGCATCGTCGGCGCACGCGGCAACAACCTGCGCAACGTCAGCGTCGAGCTGCCGGTCGGGCTGTTCACCTGCATCACCGGGGTTTCCGGTTCGGGCAAATCGACGCTGATCAACGATACCCTGTACGCGGCGGCGGCCAGACATCTCTACGGTTCGAACGCCGAACCGGCTGAACACGACGCCATCGTCGGCCTTGATCACTTCGACAAGGTGATCAACGTCGACCAGAGCCCGATCGGGCGCACACCGCGCTCCAATCCGGCCACCTATACCGGCCTGCTGACACCGATTCGCGAGCTGTTTTCAGGGATCCCGGAAGCCCGCTCACGCGGCTACGGCCCCGGCCGTTTCTCGTTCAACGTCAAGGGCGGTCGCTGCGAGGCCTGCCAGGGCGATGGCGTGATCAAGGTCGAGATGCACTTCCTGCCCGATATCTACGTCCCCTGTGACGTTTGCCACGGCAAGCGCTACAACCGCGAGACCCTCGAAATCCAGTACAAGGGCAGCAACATCTACCAAATCCTGCAAATGACCGTCGAAGTGGCGCGCGAGTTTTTCGACGCCGTGCCAATCGTCGCCCGCAAGCTGCAGACGCTGGTCGATGTCGGGCTGAGCTACATCACCCTCGGCCAGTCGGCGACCACCCTCTCCGGCGGCGAAGCACAGCGCGTCAAACTGGCACTCGAACTGTCGAAACGCGACACCGGCAGGACGCTCTACATTCTCGACGAACCGACCACCGGCCTGCACTTCCAGGATATCGAAATGCTGCTCACCGTCCTGCACCGGCTCGTCGATCACGGCAATACGGTGCTGGTCATCGAACACAACCTCGATGTCATCAAGACCGCCGACTGGCTGCTCGACCTCGGCCCCGAAGGCGGCGCCGGCGGCGGTCGCCTACTCGCCGCCGGCCCCCCGGAGCAGATCGCCGAGCTCGCGGAGAGCCACAGCGGCCGTTTTCTGAAGCCGCTGCTCAAGCGTAGCGACCCGGCCGATGCGCCCCCCCGGTGAGTTGCCGCCACAGGCCAAACAGCCGGCGTCCCGGACAGCTTCACCTGCCGCCGTTGCAGCAGTCGAACGAAGGCGTGCCATGCTCTCGCCAAGCCTTCAGCCCCAAAAATGTGTTTGGCCAGACGGGAATCCATGCCAGAATTGCAGCCTTTGGCGCGCCCTTCCAGGCGCGCCAGTGAAATGCGAGAATGCGCCTGAATGAAGGCTCGTAACCACCAAAGGAGACAATATGAACAAATCCGAAATGATCGATGCTATCGCCGAGCGCACCGAACTCTCCAAAGTCGCCTCCGCGAAAGCCCTTGACGCCGTCATCGACACCATCGTCGAAGCGGTTGCCCGGAGCGAAGCAGTGACGCTGGTTGGTTTTGGCTCCTTCAAGGCCAGCCCGCGCGCTGCGCGCGAGGGCAAGAATCCAAAAACCGGCGCGAAGATCCAGATCGCGGAAACCATCGTCCCCAAGTTCACCGCTGGCGCGACCTTCAAGGCGAAAGTCGCGGGCAAGGCAGAGTAGGACTGGAGAACTTGCCACAGGCGTGCTGACCACACTCCCGTGGACCGAATAGGGAATAGCTTGGCGATGCGCAAGCCGTTCCCCCTTCCGCCAATAGTCAATCGCGCCAACGATTTAACTTCTTCACTTATCCACCTTCAACTATCGGAGTTATCCATGCGCTTTCGTACCAGTCGTACCAGTCGTACCATTCGCAGCCTGGTTGCCACCGCCGCCCTCGCTCTCCTCCCGTTCGCCGTATCCGCTCAACAAGCTCCTGAATCCGCGGTAATGACCGCCTCAGCCCCCGGTGAGTTCGTCGGCATGGTCGAGGCGCAGGTGTCGCTGGCCGTCAAGGCGATCGACAAGGCAACGCGTGCCGTCGTTCTCCAGAACGAGCAAGGCGAAGAGACGGTCATCACGGCCAGCGATGCCGTCAAGAATTTCGACCAGATCAAGGTCGGTGACCGCGTCGTTGCCAGCTATACGCAAACCCTGGTGATGAAACTCAAGAAGGGCGGTGGTGATCTTCGCGTGCGTATCGACAGCAGCAGCCAGCAAAGCGCCAAACCGGGTGACAAGCCCGCCGCCGCCGTCGTGGACGATGTCGCCTTCATCGCTGACGTAGACGCGGTCGACCGCAAGACGCAAATGATTACCCTGCGCGGCGCCAAGAAGACCGTCAAGCTGAAGATCAAGGACCCGGAACAACTCAAGTTGATCAACAAGGGCGACCAGATCGAGGGCGTCTATTCCGAAGCTGTCGCCGTGTCGGTCCTCCCCGCTGCTGCCAAGTAGCCAAAATAAGCCAATCGACTCCCTGCCGGCGACCCTGCGACGACCCAAGGTCCATACAATCGCTGGCAGCAAGATTGACGCTTCAATTCATGCCGCGTAGAATCCGTGCGGCTTCGGGGGCATAGCTCAGCTGGGAGAGCGTCTGGTTCGCAATCAGAAGGTCGGCGGTTCGATCCCGCCTGTCTCCACCAAGACATGAAAGCATCAAAGCCCGGACTGGCTCCGGGCTTTTTTTGTGCCCGCGAAGGCGCCGCTCGGTCAAGGATTCGCGGGCGCAGTGAATTTCGGTGTTCGGTGAATGGCGCCGATTCTGCCCCACTGGCCGCCAGAATTTGGCTCTTTTCTCTGTTCATGCGTTGCCGGATCGGAGCCCGCACGTTCCACGCACCCGCCTTTCGTTGCGGCTGCCTACATCGCACTTCCCTTCGTCACCGCAATTCGAAACACACTTTCACGGCCGACTTGCTCCAACCCGATAATCGCCCTGCGCAGCCCCTTCCACTCATCTGGAAATGCTTTCTCGACGTCCCCTATCTGGCCTGATAAATTGCAGCATTTACTCCTGACTGCGATTTTATGCAGTTCACTGAACCCCAGCCTGAGTGAGCCTTGAGCGTCTATTGAATAGATCGCCGCGCATCTGAGAGTGACGCGCGAGGCATTTTTCCAGTGGAGCGAGAGCCTTCCGGCTCATTGGATCGAACGAGGGGGAAAGTTCAAGGTGTCCGCGGTCGACGATTGGGCGCGCGCTACGGGAGCCGACGAGAGGAACAACAGTGAACAACACATCAGCAACTTGCTTGCAGTCGGTCTGCTGTTTTTCAATGAGACGCCGGAGCGATTTTTCCCCGGCGTGCAGATAGATGTGGTCTGGTTTCCCGAAGGTGCAGGCGGTGATCGCTTCGAGGAAAGGATTTTCAAGGGGCCGTTGGCGCGAATGACGCGTGAGGCCTTGAGCTATATCCAGCGCAACTACCTGCGCGAGACGGTCATCAAGCATCCCGAACGGGCCGAGGCCACGCGGGTCTGGAACTTTCCCTACGCCACCAGCGAGGAAGCCGTGGTCAACGCGGTCTATCACCGGTCCTACGAGGAGCGCGAACCCATAGAGGCGCGCATCAGCAATGACGAGTTGGTCGTCGTCAGCTTTCCCGGCCCGGATCGTTCCAGCCGCTTGGAGGACCTGCAGGCCGGTCGTGCAGTCAGCCGCCGCTACCGCAACCGGCGGATCGGCGAGTTCCTGAAGGAACTTGACCTGACCGAAGGCCGCTCGACGGGCATCCCAAAAATTCTCAAGGTGATGGCCGCGAATGGCTCGCCGGCACCGCTGTTTGAATCGGATGATGACCGACTTTCGTTTGTGATCCGCTTGCCCGTTCTCCCCCTGCCCCGGCCGGTGCCCCCCGAAGTCACCCCTGAAGTTGGGCGGGTCGTGGTGGCATTACAGGATGAGTTGTCCCGAGCAGGCCTGCAGCAGGCACTCGCTCTGAAGGACGAAAAGCATTTCCGCAAGGCTTATCTTTTGCCAGCGCTCGATTCCGGCCTAGTGGAAATGACCCGACCCGAAACACCGCGTAGCAGCAAGCAGCGCTACCGGCTAACCGCCCTTGGACAACGCTGGCTGGATGCGCATTCCGATGGTAGCGCTGCTTGAAAAAAACTAAAGCAATGAGCCATGACCATTGAGTCTCTTCCCAACTTCACCCGACCAGCGCGCCACAGTTGGGAATCCATCCCCGCCGATATCCGCCAGCGGCTACTGGCCAACGTCTGGTGCGGGCAATGCCGCCATCAAGTGACGATCACCAATTTCACCGGGACTATAAACGGTGGCAACCTGCTGCTGGTTGGCAAATGTGCCGAGTGCCACGGCGACGTGGCGCGAGTGATCGAGGGCTCGTGAGCACGTTGCCGCAGCAAGCCGCAGCAGTGCTCATTGGCCCCGATAGCAAGCTGTTCGGTAGTAGTAAACTGCACGCCGCCGAAGAGGATGCCAAACTCAGCCGTTTGCGTGCCGAGCTGGCTGATCTGGGCTTGTCGACCACCGACTTTCGCGATCCGGACTACGCGCTGTTCAACGATCGGCAACTTTCAAGACTGGTGGGCTGATGTCCAGCGAAAAAAAACTGATCCGCAACAGCACCGCCGAGTTCCTGATCTTCACGACTCAGGCGGGCGAGCAAAGCATCGAGGCCCGTTACGCTGACGAAACGGTGTGGCTGACGCAGAAGCTGATGGCCGAGCTTTTTGCCGTTGACGTGCGCACGGTCAACGAGCACCTGAAGAACATCTATGAAAACGGCGAAGTCCAGCACGAGGCAACTATCCGGAAATTCCCGACAGTTCAAACCGAAGGCTATCGAGAAGTCGGACGCAGCATCGATTTTTACAACCTTGACGCCATCATCTCGGTCGGCTACCGGGTCAACTCGGTGCGTGCCACGCAGTTCCGTCAATGGGCCACCGGGGTGCTGCGTGAGTTCGCCATCAAGGGCTATGTGCTGGACAGGAAGCGTCTCGAGAACGGTGCTTTCCTGGGCGAGGATTACTTCGAGCGCTTGCTGGCAGAAATCCGCGAGATTCGCCTTTCCGAGCGCAGGTTCTACCAGAAGATCACCGATATCTACGCCACGGCAGTCGATTACAACCGCGACGCGCCGAGCACCAAGGCCTTCTTCGCCAAGGTGCAGAAGAAGCTGCACTTCGCCATCCACGGCCATACGGCAGCCGAACTGATCGCCCGGCGCGCCGACAGCAAGACGCCGCACATGGGCCTCACCTCGTGGGAGCGCGCGCCCGACGGCAAGCTCCTGAAAACCAATGTGGCCATCGCCAAGAACTACCTTAGCCACGAGGAGTTGACGGCCTTGGGCCGCATCGTCAACGCCTACCTCGACCTGGCCGAAGAGCGCGCCACGCGCAAAATCCCGATGAGCATGGAAGACTGGGCCAAACGGCTGGATGCCTTCCTCGAGTTTACCGAGCGAGACGTCCTGCAGGACAGCGGCAACGTATCAGCCGAGATGGCCAAGACGCACGCCGAGAGCCAGTTCGAGAAGTACCGCATCGTGCAGGACCAGCTCTTTGAAAGCGATTTTGACCGGGTGATCAAGCGCATGACTGACGGGGACAAGCCTGGCAGCGTCGATGAATAATGGGTTAACGTAGTGGAAACGCCTCAAGCCCGGAGCACACATGGCCGCTGACAGAAAAGTTCCCGACACCCCCGCCCCGAGCACCGGCTACAGCCACGCGGCGAAAACCGTCGTCCAGGAAACGGCGCTGCGCGTCCAGGAAATGCACGGCGCCATCGCCGGCAGCTGCTTCGATATCCTGCGCCGGCTGCCGCTGATCTCCGGGCCGGCACGACTCGTACGGGGCGCGCACGACACCATCGCGGCCGGCGTCTACGGCGCGATCCGTCACGGCAGCGGCGGCTTGCTCGCTGCCGCGGCGTTGGTCGAGAAGCGGGCGACAGGCTTTGCCCCCGGCAAACCGCCGGGACGCCTGGCGAGCGGAGTGCGCGGAGCGCTCAATGGCGCTTTCGGTGACTATCTGGCGGCGAGCAACAATCTGCTGGCGATACGCATGGCGATGTGCGCGAACGGCGCCGCCTTGGCACTCGATGCCGCTTCGCTGCAGGCTGCTTTTCCCGATGCGGGCAAGCGCCTCTGCGTCTTCATCCACGGACTGGGCTGTGACGAACATAGCTGGGAAATCAAGGACCCGGCGAGCGATATCCATTTCGGCCGGCAACTGCACGCCGACTTCGCTTGCAGCGCGGTCTATCTGCGCTATAACAGCGGCCTGCCGATTGCCACCAATGGCGGGCAGTTGGCGGGCTTGCTCGAAGACGTGCTGGCGGCGTGGCCGCAGCCTGATTGCGAACTGCTGATCATCGGTCACAGCATGGGCGGCCTGCTCGCGCTCGCCGCCTGCGAACAGGCTGCCGAACGCGCACTCTACTGGCCGCAGGCGACGCGGATGCTGATCTGCCTGGGCTCACCCCTCCTCGGTTCGCCGGTGGAGCGCCTCGGGCACCTGACCACCGCGGCGCTGAATCTCGCGAAGATTACCGCGCCGCTCGGCACCATCGCCGGCACGCGCAGTCAGGGGGTCAAGGACCTTCGACACGGTCCCGGCGCGCCACAGAACGCGGCCGCGCACGCACGCATCGCCTTCCGTTTTCTCGGCGCCAGCCTGAGCGACGACAAGGGGCATCCCTTGGGCAAGTTCCTCGGCGACGGCCTGGTGACGCCGGACAGCGCGACCGCGCATGCGATCGACGGCGACGTGCAGAGCGCCAGTCTGGGCAAGCTCGGCCACATGCGCCTGCTCAAGGACAGGCGCGTCTATCGGCAGGTCAAGGAATGGGTCAGCGCAATCGAGGACGGCGCGGCGGAAAAACGTGCTGCAGTTGACCCGTAACGCACCACGTCCTTGCCCGCGAACTACGCCGACTATGCCGACTACGCCGGCGGCGACAGCAGCTCGTAAAGCGCCGTGAATTCAGCGCTCAGCTTGTGGCGCGGGTCGAGATGGATCATCGGCAGCGCCTGATGATGCGATTCGCGGATCTTGACCGACGCCGACAGGAAGGCATCGAGGATCGGCAGGCCTTCGGCACGCAGTTCCTCGACCAACTGCGCGGGCAGGTTGGCGCGCGCCTGATAGTGGTTGACGACGATGCCTTCGACGCGCAGTTCACGGTTGTGGTCGCTTCTGATCTCGGCCACGCTGGCCATCAGCTTGTACAAGGCGCGGCGCGAAAAATCGTCGCAATCAAAAGGAATCAGGCAGCTGTCGGCGGCAATCAGCGCCGAGCGGGTAAAGAAATTCAGGGCCGGCGGGGTGTCGATGAAGATGTCGTCGTAGACCTGCAGCTTGTCGAGTGCCTCGCGCAGCTTGTACATCTTGTAGCGCGATTCGAGCTTGAACTGCAGTTCCTCCAACCGCGGGTCCGCAGGCAGGACATCGAGATTGGGAAATGGCGAAGGCACGACGTAGGCGCCAATCTCGTCGTGAAAAAGCTTCAAGCCGAGCAAATCGTCGAAGAAATGCGCTAGCGTCTTCTCCTGCGTATCCAGCGCCTGACCGAGCAGATAGCGGGAAGAATTGGCCTGTGCGTCGAGGTCAATGAGCAGGGTCCGCCGCCCGCGCGCGGCGCCGACGGCGGCCAGATTGCAGGCGATCGTCGATTTCCCGACGCCACCCTTCTGATTGAAGACGACTCGGCGCATGACACTTCCCCTGTGCTTGAAATGGATTAGGCACGAGTTTAGTCCTTAGTCATCGGCGGGGAAAGCGCCGCGGTGCTTGCGGCGGGAAGCTAACGGTCATGACATGTCGAGACACCCCTGATGATGAAAGCCATGACCGTCCCCCCTCTGCCCCTGACCCTTCTCCCGCGAGGGGAGAAGGGAGTTTCGTGAGTCGCTTGTGCGGCTTTCACAGTAAGGGCTGCGGGCCGGCGTCACGGGCCTCCGATCAGGCTATCCGCCTGGCAAGCCAGTCAACTCGCGCTGCGTCAGATAGAGGCGTAAATCGAACTCGAGCTGGTGATAGGCCGGCTCCATATGGCTGCACAGCAGGTAGAAAGCGCGGTCGTGCTCACGCTCCTTGAGATGCGCGAGTTCGTGCACGACGATCATTTTCAGAAACTCGGGTGGCGCTTCCTTGAACACGCTGGCGACGCGAATCTCGTGCTTGCGCTTGATCTTGCCGCCCTGCACCCGCGCCAGCTTGCCATTGCTTCCCAGGGCGTTGGCGGTGAGCTGCAGGCGACTGTCGAAAAGCACTTTCGCGGGCGAGTCGGCGTTGCGCAGAAAACGATTCTTGAGCGCCAGGGTGTAGTCGTACAAGGCGCCATCGCTGCGCACCTCATGCGTGCCCGGATATCTGGTGCGCAGCATCGCTGCCAGCTGGTCCTCGGCGATCGCCGCGCGTACCTGCCGCTGCAGATCGTCCGGATAGCCCGCCAGGTAGCGCAACGGCAGCATGCTCAGCAAACGTCGGCGAGGACCTTGTGCAGCCAGGCTTCGACGTCCTGCAGTTCTTCGTAACAGACCGAGTGCTCGGCGGCGTAGCTGTGCCACTCAACCGCGTATTTCTCCGCTTTAAGCAGTTTGCAGGAACGCTTTCCGAAATCGAAGGGAATGACCGGATCGTTCTGCCCGTGCGCCATGAAGATCGGCACATCGCGATTCGCCTTGGAGGCCTCGCCAGCCAGCGTTTCGGTCATCGGCAGATAGCACGACAGCGCCAGGATTCCGGCCAGCCGCTGCGGATGGCGCAAGCCGGCATGCAGGGCAAGCACGCCGCCCTGCGAAAAACCGGCGAGAACGATGCGCGCGTCGGGAATACCGCGTTCGTTCTCGCGCGCGATCAGCGCCTCAACCTGTCGCGCCGACTGAGCCAGGTCTTCGGCCTCTTCCCTGCCCGGCGCGAAATCGGGCGAAATGATGTCGTACCAGGCGCGCATCACGAAACCGCCATTGATGGTCACCGCACGCATCGGTGCGTGCGGGAAGACGAAACGCAGCGCCGGCAACTGATCGAAATCGAACTCGTCGACGATCGGCTCGAAGTCGTGCCCGTCGGCACCGAGACCGTGCAGCCAGATCACGGCACACTTGGGAGATTCACCGGTCTGGCGTTCAACGCATGGCAGCAACAGGTCGTCGGCGTGGCTCACTTCTGAAGTCATGGAATTGATCCTTGTGCGGAGAAACGGCCGTCATTCTAGCAGGCTGCCTGCCGGGCATCGTCGGCTCGGCAAAGGGACGGGCTCGCAGACGAAGCGGAGGAAGCGAGGCGGGCCGCGCGGCGCGCAGAAGATCAGCCGCGTATGTTCGCGATGATTGCGCGGGTGATTGCCGCCGTGCCGTCCTCGCCACCGAACTCGATCGGCCAGATGGCGGACATCGTCTTGTCCACGGCGCGCTCGAGAATGCGTGCGCCGTGCGCCAGGCGCGGCTCGGTATGCTGATCGGCGAGCCAGTCGAGCATCAGGGCCGCCGCGAGGACTTGGGCGACCGGGTTGGCGCGACCCTTGCCGGCACAATCGTCTGCGCTACCATGGGCCGGTTGAAAGATTGCGTAGCGATCGCCAATGTCGGCCTTGGGCGCCAGACTCTGACTACCGGCAAGCGCCGCCGAGAAATCGGCAATGAGTCTGCCAAGAGCGTTCTCGGTGACCAGCACATCGAAATCCCAGGGGGCCTTGACGAGCTTGGCGGCGATCGCGTCGCCGTGCGCGTATTCCACCTCGACCTCGGGATGCGTCGCGGCAACTTCGCTGAACACCTTGCGAAAAAGGGCCATCGACGCCAGCAAATTGGCCTGGTCCACACAGGTCACCTTGCCCGGCCGGCGTTTGCTCTTGGCACGTCGCCCGGCCAGTTCGAAGGCAAACTCGACCACCCGGCGGCTGCCGTGGCGTGAAACAACCATCGTTTCCCGCACCCGGTCGTCTTCGAGCGTTCCGCAACCGTGCGACGAGAGCAAGCCTTCGCTCTGCTCACGAACCACCACCAGATCGATCTCGGCCGCGCGCTTGTCGCCCAAAACCAGCGGCAAACGCGGATAGCCGCGGATCGGGCGCAGACCGGCGTAAATATCCATCGCCATGCGCAAATCAAAGTGGGCAGAAACTTCGGTTCCATCGGGGTAACAAACCCGCGGTAGACCCATGGCCCCCAGGAGTACGGCGTCGGCGTCACGGCACTCGGCTAGGGTGTCGTCCGCGAAGACGGCACCGGTCTTTTCATAATGTCCAGCCCCCCCTTCGCGCTGCCGGAAGTCGAAACTGATGCCACCCAGGCGTTCGCAGAGCACCTCAAGGATGGTCAGGCAGGACTGGACGACTTCGGGGCCGATGCCGTCGCCGGGTAGAACGGCGATCCGGAAACGTGGATTGTTGTACATGTTCTTCTTCCCATTGGTTCAGAAGGCGCAGGGGCCTGGGGGCCTGCGCAGAGGGCCGTGCCAGCAAGCTGCGGACAAAGCGCCCAGTGTTTGCGCGTCGGCGATCATTGACGGGCAAAAGGCGCTGGCGGTCAAGTGCTTTTATCGGCTGGGCTGCATTTCAGCAAGCGGGCGAAGGCTCGGGCGCCGGCACTTCTCCATCCACGCCTGGCGTGCTACGTTTGCCTTTCCCATCATCATCATCATCAGGAGGGTATCGACATGGCCTTCAATCCCGCATCGCGCGTCCAGGACTACCTCGTCTTCGGGGAATTCGGCGACGTCAATCCGTCGATCACCGACTCCTCGACCTATACCTTCCTGAGCCCGGAGCGAATGGAGGAGTTGTTCGAGCACGAGATCGAAGGTTGCTTCCTCTACTCGCGACACTTCAATCCAACCAACAAATATCTCGCCAGCGCCCTGGAGCGCATGGAAGACGGCGAATCGGCGCAGGTCATGGCCTCCGGCATGGGCGCGATCAGTACCACTCTGATGACCCTGTGCGGTGCTGGCGACGAGATCGTCTGCGGGCGCAGCATCTACGGCGGCACCTACGCCCTGCTCAAGAACCTGCTGCCGCGCTTCGGCGTCAACACCTGCTTCGTCGACCTCGGCGACCACGACGCCGTGCGCGCAGCGATGACGCCACAGACCCGCGTCCTCTACTGCGAGTCGCTCAGCAACCCGCTGCTCGAAGTCGCCGACCTGCCGGCGCTGGCCGCCATGGCCCACGAACACGGCGCACAGCTGGTGGTCGACAACACCTTCACGCCGATGATCCTGTCACCATTGCGCCATGGCGCCGACATTGTCGTGCACAGCCTGACCAAGTTCGTCAATGGCACCAGCGACTGCGTCGCCGGCTGCGTCGTCGCTTCGCACGACTTCATTTCCCGCCTCACCGACATCAACGCCGGCCCAAGCATGCTGCTCGGGCCGGTGCTCGACAGCACCCGCGCAGCGAGCATCCTGAAGAATCTGCACAGCCTGCACATCCGCCTGCGCCAGCACGGCGCCAACGCCCTGTATTTGTCCAACCGGCTCGAAGAGCTGGGATACGCAGTGCACTACCCGGGCCTGGCCAGCCATCCGCACCATCAGCTGCTGACACAGCTGATGAACCCCGGTTACGGCTACGGCGGCATGCTGACTCTCGACGCCGGCGACCTCGCCGCCGCCAACCGCCTGATGACGCTGATGCAACGCGACAAGGTCGGCTACCTGGCCGTCAGCCTCGGCTATTTCAAGACCCTGTTCAACACTCCTGGGCACAGCACCTCTTCCGAGATCCCGCCCGCAGAACGCGAAGCGGCCGGCCTGCGCGAAGGCTTGATCCGCTTCTCGATCGGCCTCGACGAAGATATCGCCCAGACCACCGCGCGCATCGAAAACTGCCTCAGCGAAGCGAAAGTCCGCGGAAGTCTGTAGAATCCCGTCCCGGGCCTGTAGCTCAGTTGGTTAGAGCAGAGGACTTAGCGAAGTCAGCCTGGACATCGTCAGATGAGTGGCTGGCTTCATGGGTTGCCCGTCGGCAGCGGCACGCTGGTGGCGGGTAGAACTGGTCAAATTCGGTGGAAGCTGGTGCCTGCGGGCGACGCCAATACCGAGCCAAGCCCCCACCACTAACGCGGGGGAAGGTGTAGAGACTAGACGGCCAGCCTGTAACGGGAAGGTATAGTCCAGACCACAAACTCGCCAGAGGCGGCGAAAGCCGTAGTGGTAAGCATAATCCTTTGGTCCAGGGTTCAAGTCCCTGCGGGCCCACCAGACACGAAGCCTCAGCCGTTCTCGGCTGGGGCTTTTTGTTGCCCGCAACGCCAGTGTTGGCGGGTTTCCCGGCGCTGATGCCTTGGCTCGACCTGTGTTCTCGGGCGCGTTTTCGTGCCCTGCGCGGCCCCGATTCCTCTCTTTTCTCCGTTTGACCTTTGGCTGGCCAAAGGTCGCCATCATTGATTTCATTGCATTTTTAGGTTGGCAGTTGTGAATCAACAATGCCTGCCAAACGAAATGCGAACTCGGTCAGCGGTTTGTACCGTTTAGGGGGAATGGGAGGGCTTCGGCGGATTCGAGAGGACGCCAACGGTAGGTGGCCCCGGCTCGTAGTGGAGAGTGCGCGTCTCACCCACCCCAGGATTTGGGGAAGGTCGATCGCTCCAGTGCCACGCCACCCATGGTCCTCGATGGGGAATTGGGGGCCTCAATAGCGGCCATCGGCCACTTGCATTCCACAAGCTTCGTGTCTCCAGAAGACCGCTTAAGATCAGGAGCAGGTGTCACGACGTCGGCACTAACCCACGTGAGATAGAACGCCGATCCAAAGCAACTACCTTCCTGATCGCCGCCTTACCCGGATCGTCAGCGTTCCGAAGAAGTTGAGCTGTTCCTTGCCCCACAAGCCGCTCATGGTCGTGTGACCCCTGTACCTTTCAACGGTTCGTGTGCCGGTGGCCCCCCCCTTGCGAATCAACGCTTCGACCGCTTTCCAGGACGCCCGTGCTTGGGGCGAGGTATCGCCGTTGAACGACCCGACAGTCAGGCAACCAGCGCTCTGTCCTCGCATGCCAGGCCCATGAAACCGGATGTTGCTCAGGTCCTTTACGCCCAGCCAAGCCGAACTGACGTCAGCCTCATCATTGCCATAGTGCGAATCCTGCATCTCAAGCCTAAATTGATCATTCCCCTGAAGGATGTCGTACTTCCCAGGCGGCGCTGCGTTCCACACCGACTCCGTGGACGGCCCGGTCGTGCGGCCGGAGTGTACCGAGACCGTCAATGACTCAAGGCCCCGCCTCACGGTAAGGGTACCCGAATCCTGGTCTTGGTTCCGCACGAATTCAGCCTCTACGGCATAGTCTTGTGGTCCTTCCACATGATCGTTTGGAACATTCCCGAAGTGCCTCTCTTTCTTGTCAGTGGGTTCGGCGGGACGGACCTCCGGTCGCGTGTCACGCCTGTGTTCTGCACGCGGCCACGGCGTCTTGTTGTCCGCAATTGGATGCATCTGCCGTGGACGGTCAGGCGTCTCCGGTTTGGTCGTCGGTGCTTTCTCGTCGCGCCGGGTTGGGCTGCGCGAACCGTCAGAGTTCCGGCCTGGGCTGTCGTCTGGGGAAGGAGAGGGGTAGAGCCGGTTGCTTTCGACGCTGCGATGCTGTGCCGAGGGGTCCCTGCTGGCTCCGTGTATGCGGATACTAGTCTCACGAACCGGGACGCCGTTCTGCTCTTTCGCGTCCCATTCAACTAGCGTGCCGTCCCCTCGCCGCGTCATTCCATGGATGGTCGTCGTGCCGTTCCGGTCTGTCTTCGCCGCGACAACGGTTTTCTCCCCGTTGATGCCTTCATGCGTCACAATGGTACTTGTCTTGCCGTTCTCGGTCCCTGTGAGAACTTGAAGTTGCTTGCCCCCGACCTTCGCCAGCACAGCCTTCGAGTCGGATCTTGGCGCCTTGGCAAGGTTCGCTAGTTCCTGTTGCGTCTTGGTCAGCTTCTGCTGCCCCTTTGGGCCGTGGGACGCTCCCGGAGTCGCTGCTGACTTTTCTGGCGTCGGCCTCGACTCTTTGCCGCCAGCCTTCTGACGCGCAGCTTCCTTCGATTCCTTGCCGAACTTCGAATGCGCCCCCTTTGACTGTTCCTGAGGCCGCTGCGCCTCGCGGAAATGCTGAGTCCGCGCGGTATTCTTCAGACCAGCGTCGCGGCTCCGCAGTTGGGCTTCCTTCTGCCTAAGTTCGTGCTCGGCCCGTTGCTTCTCAGCCTTGGCCTTGTCTGTGGACGTCTTGTCGCTATCGCCGGGACCGGCTCGCTCCGGTTTCGTGTTCTTGTCAGGTTTCGAGCCCCCGTTCTTCTCCGTCGTGCTCTTGCTTGCCACATCACCCCTGTCCGGGGCAGCCTTCTCAGCCGGCTCTGTCTTGGATTTCAAGGTCACCATCAGAAGCCGCTCCACAGCCGCGCCAGCCTCAGCACCGTCTCGTGGGGACTACCCACTTCCGAAAGCGGCGTGACAACCGATGCGCGACCGCCGCTTCGACATTGGTTCATGCCGCCCGGCGCGTCCGCCTTCGCCGAAATCAACTCAATAGCATAACTTGCACCTGCCTGACCCGCTGAGTCGGTATAGGTTCCGGTCCTTTGACCGCTGCGGTGAACCACACTCGCCCCTCCACCGGTGTCCCGCAGGATCTGAACGGCCACTGGGTCAGTTTCGTCGAGCACGAGGTCAGACCAGTCCCACGTCACAACGACAAGCATGCCGAAACCCGGGACAGGAGAGATCCGAGGCTTCGGGGGCTCCGGAAGTTCCGTGCATGTTCTCAACTCCTGTGTGAACCCGGAGACGTTATCTTGGCTTCTGGCACGCACGCGCATGGCGTAGGTTCGGTTCGGCACAAGGTTTGTGAACGTGGCGCCAGTGCTCGCAACGGCCTGTCTCCTGGTTCCCTCAGATCCGTTGAGTTCAGCTTCGTAGTCTGCTGCACCTGCCGCTACGCCCCACTGGAAGGACAACGAGTCGGGCGCACGCGCAAGGGCTTGAACGCTTCCCGGGACGTCAGGCATCATGCCTTGCCGATGGTCAGCTCGGTTTCAAAGCGGTCAAACTGCAGGTTCAGTGGCAGGTGGATCATGCTCAGCGACGTATCCTTGCGTGTCACCTGCTGTCCGTCCGCGTTTGCAACCTCGATGAGGATGTCCCATTCGTCGTCATCGGCCTCGTGTCCGCGGACCGAAACGATCCTGCCCATCAATTTAAGGTCATCGCCACCTTCGAACAAATTCCTCACCTGTAACGCTACAGGGTCGCCGATGCTCACCAGCCCCTTAAATTGCACGAGCCCGACTAACAGGAGCTTTCTGTCGTCTTCCAGTCGCAGTACCGGCTCTCCGGCTTGCACGTACTCACCGAGGTCCTTGTAGATTGCGGTTATGCGGCCTGTGAACGGCGGAAGCATGTAGGTTTCGACGTACGCAAGTTGGTGTTTGCGAACATCCATTAAAAGCACTTGATCCTCGTTGTCGATCACATCCTCATAGTGCGCAAGGCGCATGCCGCGCACAAGCCGATCCTGCTGAGAGGCATCGATCTCACCGAGCGCGGACACGGACCCAATGCTTTCGTCGATAGATGGGTGGGCGTGCTCTGGTAATTCGGTCAAAGTAAGAACCGGCCGCTGGGTTGTCTCACTTACCTGTGTTAGAACGCCGGAAACTTTCGGATGTGCTCCCTCTACAAACGAGACATTCAACTCCTGCGCTACAGCTTGGAATCCTTTCCCATCAACAAAAGTCCGTGGACTAACCAACACCTCGTCAACCTGGTGCTTCATAGGCGGGTTCGGTATTCCGCCATCTTTGATAGTGATCCCGTATGGCGCAGTCTGCAATTGGTTCAGTGCGGAGAACGTCCTCACAACCGCCGGCGTGTCATTCTGATGACTGCTTGTCGAAGTGGTCGAGCTAACCACCGAACTGTGACTCTGGCTGTACGACTGCGCTAGTTCCTGGTGCCTCGTGGTAAATAGATCTTCTAAGTTCTGGAAGTCCAGAACGCGCGCAGCGTTCTCCTTGCGAAGAATCGGCCCGACCGCAGAGGAGTCGGCGAACTTGTGCAGGTACTGGGCATGGTGGCTCGCGATAGCCTGATCCAATTCGGCACCCAAGCGCTCATTGCGCAAGACGAAGAGGGCATCTGGGACGAGCGCCTTGTCGATCGAAGCGGCGTTGGCGGTCACCCGGCCTGGTGCCTTGGGGCCTACTGAACGCGCGCCGAGCTCCTGCTGTACGGAAGTCAGTAGAGCCCTGCCTGAGCGCACCAACGCACCCAAAGTGGCACCGTCGGATTGCCTGCCCAGCAGCCCCGACACGGCAAATGCCAGATCGGCCGACCTAAAGGGTCTAACCGCAAGCGTACGGATCTTCGCTGGCTTCATGAGCAGTCCTATCAGTTGGGCAGTAGCGCGCAGTTAAGGAACGTGTCACCGCCCCTACTGGAACGGGCAGTCACCCGCCGGACCGAAGACAGGTCGATCGAATAAACTTCACCGGCGTCTAGGCCCACTTCGCGTATTCGCGAGAAAAGGACGAGCCAGCGTTCGTGGATAGATAGCAACAAAGGCTCACCGATCTCTTCCACCTGCATGCACAGGATCCCACTGCCAACTCCGTGGCCAGCGCCTGAAGGGGTGCAGCCACCCCATACCGTAATGGTAGTGGAGGCACGGATCTTTCGCCTGTAGCTGAACATTATCTATCCTCTGCTTGGACGCCTGCTGAAAATCTCGTCAAGGATCCATCACTACACTAGGCGGACCACCCGAATCGTCCTAAGTGCGCCGAGGACAACGGTTTCCCCGGGCCGATTGAGGAGGATTAGGAACTAAAAGATAATGGTGGTTCCGGAAGCCGCCTCTGTCAAATTCAAGTTATTGATGGTGTTGGCGTAGTATATCGGCACTCCCGAGTTCGACTTGCGCCGTGCTAACGTTGATAGGACCCTACGTGTCGAATCCGCCGAACAGTTTCTTCTGCTCATCCCACTCCGCCGGCAGCTCGTGGTTCTTCAGCCAGCGAAGCGTCAGCGTCTTCGGCTGCCGACCGGCGAGGATGGCCTGCACGTTGGCCGGCGATAAGAGCGTCAGCCGAAGCAGTTCCCACACCGTGGTCGGATTTAGGCTTTCCCGGCGTGCAATGTCCGACCCGCTTTTCACGATGCCCTCGTCGAGCAACCGCTGCCAGTGGAATGCACGCGACAGCGCCGTGAGGATCGGCGTGTGGTGCTCCGCTGCCGGATCGGTAGAAGTCGCCGCCGGTATTACCACCTTGCGCCCGCCACTTCGCCTGATGCGGACCGGAATCAGCGTCGTGAGCTTCGCACCCTGCTGCTGGACGGCTGCGCCCGTCTGAATGATCCGCGTCATGCCAAGCACTCCTGCATCTGCTCGAACTCGGCCAACTCCGCGCCAATCGTGCCAGGCAGCATCTCACCCACCAGGGTGACCCATCCGACATCCCGCCAGGTAATTTCGATCCCCTCGTCGCGCAGGGTCACCCGCTCGATTAGCAAGTTGACGATGCGCTGGCGCTCGGCCGGAAAGAGCTGCTTCCATACGTCTTCAAGGTGTCGCAGGGCCAGCACCACTTCCGGCTCGGTCACTTGCGGCGTTGTTGCCGCGACCGTGTCGCACACTGACTGCACGATCTCCGGCGCCTTGAGCGCGGCATGTACCTGCGCCAACACCAACTGCTCGATGGGTTCCGCGGGCAACCGGCCGGCGCCCGTGGCCTTGGCGCCGAAGCGCACCTTACGGATCGGCGTGTAGTAGCGATACAGCTTGCCGTTGGCCTTGCGCGTGAAGGCGGGCTGGAAACGCTCGCCATCCTGCGTATAGAAGAGGCCGAGCAGCAAGGCCTCGGGCTGACGGCGTTGCAACGTCTCGGATGCGCGCTGTCGGTTGTTCTCCGCTAGGATGGCATGGACGGCATCCCAAAGGCATCGATCGATGATGGCCTGGTGCTGGCCGGGGAAATACTTCTCCTTGTGAAGGATCTCTCCGAGATAGATGCGGTTGTGCATCATCTTGTAGAGCATCTGCTTGGAGATCGGCCTCCCCGACTTGGTGGTCTGGCCGTCGGCGGTGAGATCCCGAACCATATCGGTCGTCGAGCGACAACGCGTGAAATCGGTGAAGATGCGCCGGACCAGACTGGCCTCGACTTCATTGACCACCAGCAGCCGGTTGCGCACGTCGTACCCCAAGGGCAAGGGTCCGCCCATCCACATCCCCTTCGCCTTGCTGGCGGCGATCTTGTCGCGGATCCGTTCGCCGGTGACCTCGCGCTCGAACTGTGCAAAGGACAGCAACACGTTCAGCATCAGCCGTCCCATCGAAGTGGTCGTATTGAACTGCTGGGTGACGGCGACGAACGACACCTTGTTGCGCTCGAACACTTCGATCAGTTTGGAGAAGTCGATCAGGCTCCGGGTCAGGCGGTCGATCTTGTAGACCACAACGATGTCGATCCTGCCGGCCTCGATATCGGCCACCAGGCGCTTCAATCCGGGGCGCTCGAGGTTGCCGCCGGAGAAGCCGGGATCGATGTAGTCGTCAGAAACGGGGATCCATCCTTCCGCGCGCTGGCTGGCGACCGAGGCCAGACCGGCTTCCTTCTGAGCATCAATGGAGTTGAAGGACTGGTGTAGCCGTTCGTCGGTCGAGACCCGGCAATAGACGGCACAGCGTTTGGGGACGGCGGTGTTCATGCGCGCACCTTCAATCCGAAGAAGGCCGGGCCCGACCAATGCGTGCCAGTAATCGCCTTGGCGGCGGCCGACAGGCTCTTGTAGCGCTTGCCGTCGAGTTCGTACAAGCCGTCCGATGTCACGATCACGCGGTACTCGTGGCGATCCCATTCGCGGATCAGCGTCGTGCCGGGCATCAGGCGCACCTCGGCGCCGCGCCCAACCTTGATCTTGGAATGTTGCTCGCCGCAGTCGGCGAGCTTCTCCTTGATCGCTTTCGGCAGGCCGCCGTGGGCGATCTCTTGCAGTCGGTAGGCGAGCCGGGCTTCGAGATAGCGCCGATTGACGCGCTGCGGTCGGCGCGCGAAGTGTTGATCCCACAAGGCCCACAGGTGGGTCAGGGACATTTGGGGTAGTGCCGCGAGTTGCGCAGCGACGGAAGGCGATGTCATCGTGGTACTCCCGGTGGTGAGGGAGTTGTATGAACGCGCTTGGGCGCCGAAAAGCCAAGCGGAAACTCGTTCTCTCTCGGGCGGGAGGCATGCAATCGGGCAATCGCCGTGGCGAGGATCGAAGCGGCCTCTCGCGCGCGCTCGCAGGCCGACAGCGATTGAGGTAGAGTGAGTTTCACGGTCATCTTTGGTATCCATTTGGGTTGTACAGACCGTTTACGATGATATGACCACAGAGTTTTCGGCGCGTGGTGTTTTGGAGTAGGCGTGAGTAAGAGAGCGGAGATTCACATCAAGAAACTCGGGTTTTTGGCGCTGAAACGCTGACCGGTCCCGTTGTGAGCGTGGCGGATGCAAGATGAGAATTAGAGTCTGTGGAGTAGAATCGGCAGCGTACTCGCGAGGAATGGCGAAGGACCGCTTCCGGCCATAGCAACTAGGTGGCAGCCCGTTGATAAACACGTTATGAATAACAAAAAGGCATAGGCATGAGCACCATAAAGATAGAGAACTTCTTCGCCGGCAAGACGCTAGTCATTCCCAGTTATCAGCGCAACTACGCGTGGGGTGAGCGCAACGTCAACGATCTGTTCGACGATGTAGAAGAAGCAATTGAGATTGGCGGGGGACATTATCTGGGCACATTCATTCTCTCCCAGCAGGACAAGGGAGCTCCGGTGTATGTCGTGGATGGCCAGCAGCGACTGACGACGCTGACCATGCTCCTCGATGCGCTGATTGATGCGGTCGACGACCGCAATATCAAGCAACACTATCGCAACATCTTCATTGAGCACCCGGTTACCGGGGCCAAGTTCCGTGTCCTTGGGGAAAACGAAGCGTTTTTCCGGCAGTTGTTGGAAGAGCGGCAACCGTCGCCGGAATCGGACGGTCAGGACCGCCTGCAGAACGCCTATCGCTGGATTCGCCAGCGGGTTCTTGCGCTCAAGACCAAGGGCAGTCAGGAACTGATCAAGCAGTGGCTCCTGTACATCAGCAACATGGAGGTCCTCGAGTTCATCGAACCCAACGAGGGAAAGGCAATTCGCATGTTCCAGTCGGTCAATGACAGAGGTGTGCCGCTGGCCAAGATGGATATCGTGAAGAGCCTGTTGGTGTACTACTCGAACCGTTACCTGAACGGTGACCTCGACGAGTACATCTCTCAACAGTTTGGGCAAGCATTCCGCAGTTTCAGCCGTATCAAGCGTCTGGGCGCTGAGTCGGGCTACAAGATTCGGCAAATCGACCGCGACGCCTTTCGCGAGGACGACGTCCTTCGTTACCATTACTTGGCATTCGATGGCATTGCCGGAGTCGCGGCGGGCGGCGACTACTCAGCTACGTCTCAAACGGTGCTGGAAACCTTTCTGAAACCCGCGTTGAAAGACTTGCGCGGGGACAACAGCAGGTTGGGTGAATTCATCAAGGGCTATACCACTGACCTCACGCGTTTCTTTGCTGGCCTGGAAGCGCTGGTTTTGGCGACGCGAAGCGACCGCCCGGCCTACTTTTTGTGGGTGATGCAAGACCTATCCGCCACGTTGTACCCTTTGGTCATACGGCTACACCTGAAAGGTTGGCTGAACAAACGGGCAGCTAGCGACCAGCGCAGTGGGATGGAAATTCTCGAACTGACCGACCTGCGCGTGTTCAAGTTGCGCGGCACCAACCCCCAGGCTGACATCTTCCGAATCACCCGCGACCTGCACCAACACTCCATCGACTGGGTCATCGACGAACTCCAAAATTTCTGCGACAGATTCATGCCTGACGCCTTGATGGTTTCCCGGTTGGTGGACGAAGACATGTACCGCAATCCTGCGCTCCCCAGAATGCTGCTGCGGGAGGAAGCGATGGCACGTGAGGCTGTGGGCGAGCCCGACCTCCAGTTGCAGGAGTTGGCCACACTAAATCAGAACGGGCTGACTGTCGAACACATCCTCCCGCAAGACCCGGGCAATAGCTTCAGCGTCGACAGCTATAAGTTTGCCAGCGACGAGGAGTACCTCCAACACAAGCACCGGCTGGGAAATCTCGTGTTGCTGGAAGGGAGCATCAATAGCGCCTGCAACAACCAAACGGTCGAAACCAAGATGACGGTCGCCAATCTCTACATGGCATCGTCCCTATGCGCCGTGAAGGCCGTGGCTGCCCAATGCGCTGGCAACGGGCACTTTGACAAATCACGGCTGGTTGTCCGCTCCCGGGATCTGTCCGGGATGATGATTGACCACTGGCCGATAAGGCAGCCTTTGCCGCAAGCCCCGACCCAATTCGCGTCTAACACCTCGGTAACTCTCCCTGCTTAGGACCGATTCTCGCGAGGCTGCACCCGTTCTCGTACCGGTCGTCTTAACTGGAAGTTTCCGGCTCTAGGGAGCAGTCTGCCGAGGGCTCGTTGACGCACTTACTGGCGAACTCGGCAGGTGTCATCCTGAATCGGCCAAGCCTTCCCAAACCCTTTGTGGCCGTTCGTTATGGCTCACTTGCCGACGTCCGGTAACGAACCCGTATCGGAGGGTCTGCAGCACCTACTGCCCGCCCTCGATGAACCGGTCGTAGGTGTCGAACGTACGGTCCTCGCCATCGCGCGCCCATCGCGGCTCGAACATGGGAACGATCAGCAACGTCAGCACGCGCTCGAAGGTGTCCGACGTGTGCTTCAATTCCCGCAGCATCTCGCCGTCAGGCGCATTTTTGAACCATCGCTTCGCCGGCACGAGTTGCCCCTCCGGGCACTGGCGCACCAGCGGATCTGCCGCCAGGGTGCCCACGAACTGTTCGACGGGACAACCTCTCGGTGCATCAAGCCACAGTCGCTGTAGCTTGGCCGGTTCGCTGCGCGACCAGCGTCGCATCATCCCGCTATCCCAATAGATTAGTACCGCACGTTCGCCGGTGATCTCGACGAAGCGGATACACATGGCTTCCAACGATACGCCGTAGGTCTTCTCGGCAAGTTCGCCGATGAGATCGAGGGTGCTCGTCGCTTTCTCGATCCGGGAACGAACGTGATTCGCCGGCATCAAGAGGTAGATGGCGAACTGGTTGGCCTGCGCCTCGATGTTCGGCTCGCCGGTATCCTTCTCTATGATCACGTCGGGGCCACAGCGAAACTCATTCTTCTGTTGGCTGTGGAGAATGTAATGCCCGAGTTCATGCGCCTTGGTAAACCGCTGGCGCTCCGGCAAGACATTCGTGGAATACGTGATCCACCATTCCTTGGCATTGTCCGGATTGCGCCGCAGGAAACCGTCGATGCCTTTCCACGGAGCGCCGTGCACCTGGGTGATCGGGTCGTCTCGCCCGTACATCGTGTGGCAGCCCTTCGCCAGCATCTCGACGTCAACGGGAAAGCGCGCCTCACCCCAAGGCTCGATCCAGCGGGCGACCTTGATCGCCGCTTTGGCTCCTGCCGTGTCCCGCTTTTTCGTGCTCTGGCTCACTTGTCCTTCTGCTTTCGGAAAAGCTCCAGCATCTGTCGGTAGGTTTCCTTGTCCTCTCCCGCCAGGTCCATGTAGCTCCGAAAGAACATGATGTCTTCCGGGTTGGCGTCGTCACCGAGAGCCTCTGGCGGCGCTTCGCCCATCAGATCGAGGAGATTGACCCCCAGGGCTTTCGCGAGGCTGTTCATCACCGTCGCCGAGGTGCGCTGGACGCGCTGCTCCGGGTTATTTTCCAGGGCCCAGATGTAGCTCTTCGAAACGCCGACCGCCTCAGCCAGTTGCTCCATGGTCATCTTACGTTCCTGCCGGAACCGGCGTAGCCGATGGCCGAACGTGCCGCTCACTGCCGCATCTCTCGTACTCCGGTGGTGGTCAACGGCGGCACAATAGCACGATAGAGAACTTCAGAGTACGTAATAGTTGACACGCGATTACGCGGATGTAGAATTGTCACTGAGTTCTCTTTAGTTGTACTGCACTCATACGATTGCGGCTTAGATGGACTCGTTCATCCGTCCGCTTGGAACCCGCCGCGACAACTGTGAAGAACGGAAGGCCGTTGGCGACGCTACCTGGCACAACAACAAGAAACAGGAGCATTACCTATGAGCACCAACTTTCGCAGTTTTCTTCGCAACCTCCCGGTCAATACCGACCTGATGCGTGAATTTTTGGCCGAGCAGCTCGTCGACCCCAAGGATTTCGTGGATTGGTCCGCCGACGAATCCACCGTGGCAGCAACGCTTGCGGATGCCATCGAGGCCCATACCGACACGGCCATCCGTGACGACGTGATTGCTGCCATTGAGCAGATCGCCCAACTCGCCGATGCGGCGGGAGCACAACAAATGGTGACGGTGTGCAGCACCGACGCCACCATCGTGGCCGCCTTCGAGAGCCTGGAATCGCCCGAGGAGCGGGCGCTTTGGCTCTATGTCAATAGCGCCGCAAAATTCAACGAGGCCGTCTTCGCACGATGGTTCGCCGAGGGGACTGCGCGAGACTCCTCGCAGCGTTGGGCGCTGCCGCCTCATCCCGGTCTGATCCTGACCGAAGGCGACCAGTACACCGTCGCTGCACAGGTGGCCTCGTTCTATGTGCGGCGATTTGGCTACGGTCGCAATTACCAGCCGTACGTCGTGCCCCGACACCGCGAAGGATCCCTGCTCTTCGTCATCGACCTCTCCGACCATGCGTGCAATCGCGCCGTCTGGGTGAACGGCAACCTGAAGCGCGGTCCGCTGATCCTCTCTCGCACCGTCGTGCTCAACTATCACCTAGCGACAGGCCGAAGTGAAACGGTTGCCCCAGGCGGGGAAGAGGCGCAGAAGGTACTGGTGGACGCCTTCACCGAGCACGGCCTGAAGAAGAAGGGAACCGCAAAGCGGATCGTCCGCGAGACATATCGCCTGGAATCGCTGCTGAATGGTGTGGACATTTTTGATCGGGAAGCCATCGGCATTCACCAGCCGCGCCTCAAGAGCATCGCGGTTCAAGACATGGAGTCCGGTCTGCGCAGCACTTTCGAGGTCATGGGGCGTGGCAATCGCGCTTCGGCCGAGCAACTGTTGAAGGTCGCGTACCCCTCTGACAATCCGCTGAACCGGAAATGGCTGATTTCCGGCGCGCACATCGAGTTGCCGTTCTACCCGGATGAAGGTCACGGCGGCACCACGAAAAAGACCCTCCGGCTGCGTTTCAACCGCAGAGGCCAGGCCAATCTCCACAAGTTCACGCAAGCGGAGCGCAACCTGATTGAGCCGCTGCTGGTGGAGTGGGGGTTGGTCACGGCGACCAAAGTCGCTTCGCCAGACGCCATCGAGGAAGCCAAACAGTGAGACCAGTGGCACCGCGAGCCCTGTCGCTCCTGGTCAGCCTGCTGGAAACATCGAGCGGGCGGGTCGTGGAGGACACGCTCGACACCGCCGACCGTGATGCCTTCGAGGTCCTCCGCGAAACCGGAGCACTCGTCGTGGCCGACGACGTGCCTGTCATTCTGTGCCCCGCGTGCGGCGATCAGGACGTAGCACCTCGAAGAATCGCCGGTGTGCTGCAGGGACTATGCCCGGACTGCGGATACGTCCCGATCACCAATGCTTCGCTGAAGGCATGGGCGTTCGACCCGTCGTGGTTGCTCGGTCGACTGCGCATGGCCTTCGGGATCGCCGCCCGGCAAGACTCGGTCGAACTGGTGCCTGGCACGCTCTGGAAGGTGGGTGATCACAAAACGGGGAAGCAGGCTCACCGCGTGCTCCTGGCCCGCCGCCTATCCGAACATTCCGTCCACAAGGCCTTCAGAGAGGCGCTGCTGGACAAGGTCGAGCGCGACAACGCGGTGATCATCAGCACGACACCGAAGTCGGCGGCGATGGTGAGCGACGTCTCGCTGCCCTTTGTCCATTTGGCCGAGATCGTGCACCTGCGCAGCGGCAAGCTGGAACTTGACGAAGAACGCTGGGCGTGGTGCCTGAAGCCCGCCCACTTGCGCAGCCACGCCGACAGCTCGGTCTTCTACGACGGGTATCGCGCGGCGATCGTCGGCGGAGAAGAGTACTCCTTCAGCGTGAATCAGGCGCTGGTGTTCGAGGCCCTTGACGGTGAGCCGGGAACGAAGCGCCTCGGTTCGACGATCATGGCTGACATCGGATCGCCCCAGCGCAACCCCAGAGCGCTCTTCCGGCACAACCCTCGCCAGATCGAGGGATTCGACCGCCTCGTGGCCTACGACGACTACGGCTTCTACTGGCTAAAACGCCGGTAGTCGGTTACCGGCTCTGGACCCTCAAATGCCCCGCCTCGTGCGGGGCATCGTCGTTTTGGGCGTCCAAGCCCGAAATGCGTCAATTCACGCCGCTTTTAACGCCGATTCTCCCGAAAGTGGGCTCTAGTATTTCTGTCGCCGATCCACTTCTGAAAGGAACTACGGTGACCACTCGAACCAGCCCCATGCCCTTGGCCGCTGCCAAGCGGCGCCTCCTGCGCGAGGTCGACCTCGCCGGGCACCACACCCCCAAAACCGCAAACTGCAAAATTCCCGCCGATTTTCCCGCCGGTTTTCCCAGCCTCGGGTTAGACCATACGTGTCGCCGATCCACTTCTGAAAGGACAAAACGGTGACACATCCCAGCATCCCGACGCCCTTGGCACCCGCCGAGCGGCGCTTCCTGAGCGAGAACGAACTCGCCAACCGGTGGGGTCTTTCCCCCAAGACGCTCCAGCGATGGCGCGGAATGGGTACCGGCCCTTTGTTTGCGAAGTTTTCCAAGAAAGTCTCGTATCCCATCGAGGGCCAGGGCGGCATCCTCGATTGGGAACAACGCATCCTGTACCGCTCGACGTCCGAACGCGCAGTCGACGAAGGGAGGCGCTCATGAGCGCCAATGCCCTCCATCAGCTCCTGGCGACCCCCGCCAGCGAACTCGCCGAGCAGACCAGCGAGTCGATCTTCCGGATCAAGAGCGACGCCGCCGATCTGTTCGCTGCCGCCAAGACCATCGTCGAGCACGTCGACCGGGCCGTGGAGTTGAAGTACGTCCACCGCGCCCGGCAGCTGCGCCTCGCCGCCAGCAAGGACAGCGGCGTCGTGCACTTCGACGACGACCAGGTGCGCATCACCGCAGACCTACCGAAGAAAGTCGAGTGGGACCAGAAGCAACTGGCCGACATCACCCGCCGTATCGCCGCCAGTGGTGACGACCCGTCCCAATACGTCGAGGTCACCTACCGCGTCTCCGAAACCAAATTCAACGCGTGGCCGGAGTCGCTCAAGAGCGCCTTCGCCCCGGCACGCACCCTCAGAACCGGCAAGCCGGGATTCCGGCTTGCCCTGCTCAAAGGAGCAATCGAATGAGCCTCCCCATCATCAGCGCCGATCAGCGCCTCGCAGAAAAACGCGGCGTCAAGGGCGTCCTCGTCGGCAAGAGCGGCATCGGCAAGACGTCGCAACTGTGGACCCTCAATCCGACGGCGACGCTGTTCTTCGACCTCGAGGCCGGCGACCTGGCGGTCGAGGGCTGGGCCGGAGACACCATCCGCCCACGCACCTGGCAGGAATGCCGCGATTTCGCGGTGTTCATCGGCGGACCGAATCCAGCGCTGCGTGAGGACCAACCCTATAGTCAGGCCCACTTCGATGCAGTCTGCGCGCGCTTCGGCGAACCGTCGGTCCTCGACCGGTACGACACCGTCTTCGTCGACTCGATCACCGTCGCCGGGCGGCTGTGCCTGCAATGGTGCAAAGGACAGCCGCAGGCCTTCTCCGAGAAGACCGGCAAGCCCGACAGCCGCGGCGCCTACGGCTTGATGGGTCAGGAAATGATCGCCTGGCTCACCCACCTCCAGCACACGCGCGGCAAGAACGTCTGGTTCGTCGGCATCCTCGACGAGAAGCTCGATGACTTCAATCGCCGTGTGTTCTCGCTGCAGATCGACGGATCGAAGACCGGCCTCGAGTTGCCCGGGATCGTCGACGAAGTCGTCACCCTCGCCGAGCTGAAAGCCGACGACGGCACGAGCTACCGCGCTTTTGTCTGCCACACGCTGAACGCCTGGGGTTACCCGGCCAAGGACCGCTCCGGACGACTCGATGCCGTCGAAGAACCGCACCTTGGCCGCCTCATGGCCAAGATCGCCGGCCCAGGCAGACCCGCAGCCGAACGCCTCGACTTCGCTCGCCCCGTCGCCACCCCCTCTCTTCCCACTCAGGAGTCCTGATCATGAGCTACTTCGATTTCAACTCGGCTTCCGAACAAGCCAGCTTCGACCCGATTCCCAAGGGCACCCTCGTACGCGTGCGGATGACCGTTCGTCCGGGCGGCTTCGACGACCCCGCGCAGGGGTGGACCGGCGGCTACGCGACGCGCAACGCACAGACCGGATCGGTCTATCTCAACTGCGAGTTCGTCGTCCTGGAAGGTGAGTTCGCCCGCCGCAAGCTGTGGTCGCTGATCGGACTCTCCAGCCCCAAAGGTCCAGAGTGGGCAAACATGGGCCGCAGCTTCATGAAGGCGATCCTCAACTCGGCACGCGGCATCCATCCCGCCGACAACAGTCCCGCGGCGCAGAGCGCCCGCCGCATCGCTGGATTCGCCGAACTCGACGGCATCGAGTTTCTGGGCAAGGTCGATTGGGAGAAGGATCAGCACGGGCAGGACAAGAGCGTCATCAAGTCGGCCGTCACGGCGGATCACAGGGACTATGCCGCGCGGATGGGTGCTGCCCCACGCGCACCCGCGGCGTCGGGCGGCTTTGGCAGCGGTGCGCCGGCAGCACCGATGGCACCCGCAGCCTCCACCCCGCCAGCGGCGTCCCGCGTGCCCACGCGTCCCGCCTGGGCACAGTGAGGAGGCACGGCCATGATGCTCCGACCGCGCCAGCGCGAATTCGTCACCCGTTCTATCGAAGCCCTGCGAACACACGGCAACACCCTCGGGGTCGCTCCTACAGGCAGCGGCAAGACGATATGCCTCTCCGGCACCGCCGGTGAATTCCTCACTCATCCCGACGCCAAGGCCTGCGTGCTGGCCCACCGCGACGAACTCACCGCACAGAACCGGAGCAAGTTCTCGCGGGTAAATCCTGGCATCGCGACATCGGTGTTCGATTCCCACCAAAAATCCTGGGCCGGCCAGGCCACCTTCGCGATGGTCCAGACGCTGGTGCGCAACCTGGATCAGATGCCGACCCTGGACCTGCTGGTCATCGACGAGGCCCACCATTGCGCCGCGCCGACCTATCGGCAGGTCATCGACAAGACGCTCGCCAGAAATCCCAAGGCGCTGATCTACGGCGTCACGGCGACGCCCAATCGCGGCGATGGCAAAGGCCTGCGCGAGGTGTTCTCGAACGTCGCGGACCAGATCCGCCTCGGAGAACTCATCCGTTCCGGCCACTTGGTGTCACCCCGCACCTTCGTCATCGACGTAGGCACCCGCGAGGCACTCGACGGGGTGAAGAAACTCGCAGAGGACTACGACATGAACGCTGTGGCCTCGATCATGAACAACGCCCCGGTCAATGAAGCCGTCGTGCGGCACTGGAAGGACAAGGCCGCCGGTCGCAAGACTATCGCTTTCGGCGCCACCGTTGCCCATGCCGAAGCCGTTCGCGACGCCTTCCTCGCCGGCGGCGTGGCAGCGGCCGTCGTGCATGGCGAGATGTCCGAGGCAGATCGCAAGGCGACGCTCGTCGCCTTCGAGACCGGGACTACCACGGTCCTCGTCAATGTCGCGGTGTTGACCGAAGGCTACGACTACACACCAACCGCCTGCATCGTCCTGTTGCGCCCGAGTTCCTACAAATTGACGCTGATCCAGATGGTCGGACGCGGGCTGAGGGTTGTCGATCCCGCCGAGCATCCCGGCGTGGTCAAGACCGACTGCATCGTCCTCGATTTCGGGACGGCCTCGCTCAAGCACGGCAGCCTGGAGCAGGAAGTCGATCTCGATGGATTCGAGACCGGTGGCGAGGCCCCGACCAAGACCTGTCCCGCATGCGACGCCGAGATCCCGCAAGCGTCGCGCGAGTGTCCGCTGTGCGGGCACCTCTTCGAACGGGAAGAAACAGGCGACGAGAAAGCCGCTCTCGAAGACTTCGTGATGAGCGAGATCGATCTCCTGAAGCGCTCGAACTTCTCTTGGTGCGACCTCTTCGGGGACGACTGTGCCCTGCTCGGCGCGGGTTTCAAGGCCTGGGCCGGAGTGTTCTTCCTCGAAGGCCGCTGGTACGCGGTCGGCGGCCAAGGGACAGTGCCGGTTCGGCTCCTGGGTGTCGGCGAACGCACGGTGTGCCTGGCGCAGGCCAACGACTGGCTCAACGATCTGGAAACGGATGACGCCGCCCACAAATCCCGGCGTTGGCTGAGCGAGGTGCCGACCGAGAACCAGTTGCGCTACCTGCCGCCAGCGCTGCGTGCCGATTTCGGCCTGACCCGCTACCAGGCGTCGGCACTGCTGACGTTCCGGTTCAACAAGCACGCTATCCAGCGGGTCGTTCATGCCGCCAATCAGCATCACCTGGAGGCCGCATGACATGCGCCGTCTGCTCTCGCGAAGCGCGCGGCTTCGGCATCTTCAACCCCGCGCTACAGCGCACCGATCCGCGGCGCTTCCTGGAGCGCTGGGTGTTCTGTTCGATGCGCTGCATGGAGGCGTTCTCCAAAGTCATGGGACGGCTGACCGGACTTCAGGAGGGCGCCGTGCTTGATCCCTCCGATCTGGAAATTGCCGCCATGCGCTCGGGCCTGGCACCCCTCGGGGATTACGTCGCTTCGATCGGGATGGAGCGGCCTCTGGCCGACTACGGCAAGGCGGAAGTCCTGCGCCTGGTCGAGGTCGTGATCGACGCCTATCAGGCGCACATGCTCATCGAGCACGAACGCCTGGCGGCGACCGATCGCGCCTTTCTCGAACAGCGCCTTGCGGCCCAACCCTTGCCGGTGTCCGGCACCCCTACAAGGATTCCCTTCTGATGATCGATCTGAACCACCAACCCAGGTTTCACGAAAAGGTCACCGCGCTCGTGGATGCCGCGCTGCAGGCGGAAAGTACCACACGCGAAAAGCGTCGGTATCTTGGCGCCTCCCGTCTCGGCGTCGCCTGCGAGCGTGCCCTGCAGTTCGAGTATGCCGATGCGCCCGTCGATCCCGGGGCCGAGTTCGCCGGCCGCACGCTGCGCATCTTCGACGTCGGGCATGCGCTCGAAGAACTCGCCATTCGCTGGCTGCGGCTGGCCGGGATCGACCTCCATACCCGCCGCAAGGATGGCGGGCAGTTCGGTTTCTCAGTGGCCAACGGCCGCATCCGGGGGCACGTCGACGGCGTGATCGCTGACGCGCCCGCCGATCTCGGCCTGACGTTCCCAGCGCTGTGGGAGTGCAAGACGATGAACGACCGGAACTGGAAGGCCTGTGTGAAATCCGGAGTGGCGGTCAGCAAGCCCGTGTATGCGGCCCAGGTGGCGATCTACCAGGCGTACATGGAACCGGCAATCGCCGGCATTTCCGACAACCCGGCGCTGTTCACCGCGATCAACAAGGACACGCAGGAACTGTGGTTCGAGCTCGTGCCGTTCGACGGCGGCCTGGCGCAGCGCATGTCGGACCGCGCGGTGCGGGTGATCCAGGCGACGGAGGCCGGCGAACTGCTGGCGCGCATCGCGACCGATTCGAGCTACTACGAATGCAAGTACTGCTCGTGGGCCACTCGCTGCTGGAGGGCGGCATGAACGCTCCCGCGCCGGTGGCCGTGCTGACACCACCCTGTTCCCGACCGCTGGTTGGGACGGGGACGGTCGAGCGACTGCTGCTTCGCCACGTCGATCACGTGTACCCAGAGTCCCGGCTTTGTGCCGGGGTCATCAAGCAGGCCTTTGTGGACCTGCGCAGTTCGTCTTCGGGTACCCGGCGCGACGCACGACGCTTCTTTCGTGACGGCCGTCTGAATGCCTGGTGCGACGTGCTCGGCCTCAACCCGGACTTCGTCCGTGAGATCGCCCTGAAGACCGGCTATCTCCCCCTGAATTCGAAGGAAGAACCGCATGCTTGACTACAACGATTCCGAGTTCCCAGCGTTCCAGGCCGCCGAAGGCGCCCGGGACGAACTGCGCGGGGCACTGCTCGCCCGTCTGCAAAGTGTGCTTCGGCACCTGTTTCCAACTGGCGAAATCCGGGGCGGACGATTCACGATTGGCGACGTGCTCGGCAACCCGGGTCGCAGCCTGGAAGTGGTGCTGGACGGCGACAAGGCCGGGCTGTGGACGGACCGGGCAACGGGCGAAGGGGGCGACATCTTCGATCTGATCGCCCGTCAGCGCGGCCTGGATTCCCGGAATGACTTTCCCCGGGTGATCGAGGAAGCGCGAGCGCTGGCCGGGTGTCCGGTCGTGGTGCCGCCGAAACGGCAGCGCAGGAAGGAGATGCTGGTCGATGATCTCGGCCCGGCGACCGCCAAGTGGGACTATTTCGCGGCCGACGGCAGCCTGATCGCCTGCGTCTATCGCTACGACCCACCCGGAGGGCGCAAGGAGTTCAGACCTTGGGACGCCCAACGGCGCAAGATGGCGCCGCCCGACCCGCGTCCGCTCTACAACCAGCCGGGGATGGTTGGCGCCGAGACCGTGGTACTCGTCGAAGGCGAGAAATGCGCGCAGGCCCTGATCGACGCCGGCGTCGTGGCGACCACTGCGATGCACGGCGCGAATGCGCCAGTCGACAAGACCGACTGGACTCCACTGAACAGCAAATGCGTCCTGATCTGGCCCGATCTCGACAAGGCTGGGTGGGACTACGCGATGGCCGCGGCGGACGCCGTGCTGATGGCCGGTGCAGGGTCTTGCGAAGTCTTGATGCCACCGGATGACAAGGCTGCGGGGTGGGATGCGGCCGACGCGCTGGCGGAAGGATTCGATCTGCCCACGTTTTTGGCCAGCGGTCCGCGCATCACCATTCAACCACCGTTCCAGGAGGAAGCCGAGGAACCCGACGAGAATGCGGTCTGGGCGACCGACGACGCCTTGGCCCTGTCCTTCACTCGGCGCTATGCGCTGGACTGGCGCTACTGCGCGCAGTGGGGCAAGTGGCTGGTGTGGACCGGCAGCCGCTGGCAGCCGGACGAAACCTTGCTGGTCACTCATCTGATGCGGCAGGTTTGCCGCGAGGCCTCATTAAACGCGAACGCGCACCGACTGGCCGCCAAACTCGCCTCGAGCAGCACGGTGAGTGGCGTCGAACGCCTCGCACGCAGCGAACGAAGACATGCCGCGACGTCGGCCGAATGGGACGGCGATCCGTGGCTGGCCAACACGCCCGGCGGGGTGGTCGATCTACGCACCGGCCGACTGCGGCCGCACGACCGGGCCGACCGGATGACCAAGATCACCACGGCCACGCCGAACGGCGCGTGTCCGCGGTGGCTGGCGTTCCTGTCCGACATTACCCGCGGTGATGCGGAACTGATCACTTACTTGCAGCGGGTCGTCGGCTACTGCGTGACGGGTGTCACCTCCGCGCATGCCCTGTTCTTTCTCTACGGCACCGGGGCCAATGGCAAGTCGGTGTTCGTGAACGTGATCACCACCATCCTCGGGGACTACGCCGCCAACGCGCCAATGGATACGTTCATGGAAGCGCGCACTGACCGGCATCCGACCGACCTCGCGGGGCTGCGCGGCGCCCGTTTCGTCTCCTCAATCGAAACCGAGCAAGGGCGGCGCTGGAACGAGTCGAAGGTGAAAGCGATCACCGGCGGCGACAAGGTCTCGGCGCGCTTCATGCGCCAGGATTTCTTCGAGTACGTACCGCAGTTCAAGCTGGTTATCGCCGGCAACCACAAGCCCTCGATCCGTAACGTCGATGAAGCGATGAAACGCCGGCTGCACCTCATCCCGTTCACCGTCACCGTGCCGCCGGAGAAGCGCGACGGCAAGCTCACCGAGAAGCTCCTCCAGGAGCGCGACGGCATTCTGGCCTGGGCCGTAGAGGGGTGTCTCGCCTGGCAGCGAGGAGGGCTCAAGCAGCCGGCCTGCGTGTTGTCCGCGACCGACGAGTATTTCGAAGCCGAGGATGCGCTGGGGCAATGGATCGACGAGCGCTGCCTGCTGGCAAAGTCCTGTCGCGAAGGGGTCTCTGAACTCTTCGCCGACTGGCGTGAATGGGCGGAACGTGCCGGCGAGTACGTGGGCTCGGTCAAGCGATTCTCCGAGTCGATGGCGGCGCGCAAATTCGAGAAGTGTCGTCTGACTGGTGGCGCTCGTGCGCTCACTGGACTGTCACTTCGCCCCCACCCTGGTAGCCCCGCCTACGCCTATCGCGATGACTAGAAAAATCGGGGAGTGACGGTTTTGACAGGCTTAAACATTAACCGCCCTTACGTACACGTGTACACGGTAATGGGTAAGCCCGTCCGATCCGTCACGCACTCAAATGACATGGAGCACTGGACGATGCGTACGACCATTCTGGCCCTGGATCTGGGCACACATACCGGGTGGGCACTGCACCACCTGGACGGCACGATTGCCAGCGGCACTGCACACTTTACGCCCCGACGCTTCGAGGGTGGCGGCATGCGCTACCTGCGCTTCAAGCGCTGGCTCACGGAAATCAAGCACTCGGTCGACGGCATCGATGCGGTCTACTTCGAGGAGGTGCGTCGTCACGCCGGTGTCGATGCGGCGCACGCCTATGGCGGCTTCCTGGCGCACCTGACCGCGTGGGGCGAGCACCACCAGATCCCGTACCAGGGCGTGCCGGTGGGGACGATCAAGAAACACGCCACCGGCAAGGGCAATTCCGGCAAGGACGCGATGATCGCCGCCGCCAGGGCACGGGGACTCGATCCGCAGGACGACAACGAAGCCGACGCGCTGGCCCTGCTCGCGTGGGCAGTGAGTCAGGAGGTGGCGTCATGAAGATCCCTCCGCAACGCTATCGCTGCCCGCTGGGGCGGTTGCAGCCAGACGTCACGAATCTCGAAGCGGTGAAGGAAACCGGCTGGCGCGAGCAGCGCATCCTGGTGGTGTCCGACACCGACGAGCGGCTGGACTTCGTCGAACGGGAGTTGGTCCGGCGACTGGGCGAACGGCTCTACGGCACAGGAGGTCGGCGTCATGGCTGACTGGACCCTCGAAGACGTCGCGGCACGATTCGCCGAGGCGGCCGAGACGGGCCGGCGACTGCCGCGCGTTCGGGTGCAGGGCTACTTCAACGTCTGGCCAACCTTTGCCCGAGACACATGGGAAGCGTATCCCGAGGAGGAGCGTGACTACCGTCCGTTGCCGCCCAGCCCTGATGCCATTGACCGGATGCTGGAGACGATGCGCTGGGTGCAGTGGCTGGAAGTCGAGCAACGCCATCTCGTCTGGATGCGCGCCAGGCAACGCGAATGGAAGGACATCTGTCGCCAGATGGGCTGCGACCGGACAACGGCATGGCGGCGGTGGCAGAAGGCGCTGCAGGTGGTGGCCCAGCAACTTAGCGCCAAGCCACCTCTCTCGGCAAGACGATGATCAGAACCGAATGCCGGCGATCTCGCCGTCCTCATCGAGGGCGTGATCACTGGGACCGTCCTCAAGGACACCGCGTAGCCATATTAAAGTCGGTGGCCAGAAGGAGTATGGCCGAACCATATCAACGACGCCTTGGACTCGCTTCGGGATATTCGTCCCTGTGAAGCGATAGAAGACGTAGTTCATGAGGTCATCCTGCGCCATCTCGTTCAGTTCTGCTTCGGAGTACCTGTCGCGTATCAGCACGCCATCGTCGTCGACCGACTCGCAGAGGCTTTCGTATAGATCGTCGGCACAAAGAGAGAACGCGAACTCATCTTCGACGAATGAACCCGAGGTGTCGTGAAAGGTTTCCGAGTCCTTCAGGTCCATCGCAATGATGACGCCGAAGTAGTAAGCCTGCTCCGTCGGCTTGAAAGTCTTGGCTGACTCCGAAACGTGGTGCCAGTGGTTGAAGCCCGCCGCCTGCGCGACCTGATCCAAGGCTTCGTGGTGGGGTGTCCCGCTGTCCTTCTTGAGCTTGCGAGCCCTCTGCTTGAGCTTCTCGACGTCAGCCGAGGAAATGACGATCTGTGTACGCATTGTGCAACTCCTATTCCATGCGCGGAAAACCGGTGCCCACTGCCGAGACCCGCTGGTTAGGAATCTCAAACACAAATCGGTAGCGATCGTCCCGTCCGGGTGCGCCAAGGTGGGCAGCAGGCTTCGATCTAGCCAGCAGCTAGGATAGCAGGTCAAGACGCAGTCGTGAACGGTTGATCTTGAGAGCGGGATTTAGCGCGGATCGGCGGAAATGCGAGCAAAGGAGCGTACATCAGAGGGGCTCGCTGTCTTTTTGCCGTGCAACATCCACCCCCGCTTTTGGGTAAGATTCTGGCTATGATCTGGACAGTGGTGCGGAGATAGAGAACACCGCCAAAATCTCCTAAATCGCAAACCGAGATTGTAGGGTTTCAGCCCTCACCATCGACCCGCCCATGTGGCGGGTTTTTGCAGTCAGGCCTGCACACAGGATCGGGAACAGCCTACGTCACGTCGCAGCCTGACCCGGGCTGTCTCGGCCAGACCGTAGCATTCCGAAGGCCGTCAGCAAGGCGGCACAGTGCCAACGGCCAGCGCGGACGCGTTGCTGCACCAGACTCAGATAAGCGCCAGGTGCTGGAGGCTTAGGCCTTTTGTGTCTTCGTTGATTGCAGGACCAGCAAGCGGCAACGATATTTTGTGCCGTATCGACGCCACCGTCCTGCCGTGCGTCAAGGTGCTCTGCGGTGCACTGAAGTCTTTGCGCCTGCGAAGGCTTTATCTTGTGGGCTCGGGAAAAAGCGACAAGATCATCCTGCCACATCGGCAAGCCGCAATAGTAGCAGCGGCCCAATTGAGCAAGGTAAGCGGATTTTCGATTGCGGACTAATGGCGTAACCGGCATGGAAGGCCCCTTTAAGAATCAAAGTGAACCCCGCTAGCCGTTATGTACAAGACGGGTACCAGCCGACGATTGCCGGAATGGCCCTACACGCGCTCGTCACGAGACGCGCGCCGAAATTATAGCCTGTACGTTTGGCCATTGGAACACCACGGGCATCACGAGCCGTGAGCGACGTCGACGGGTACCAGGAGTCCAACTGACACCGTCGGCGCGCTATCTCTTTCCTCTCTACTTCTTATCACTGCGGCCCGTGACCTCATCCGTCCGGGCCGTTTCCATTTGTCAGAGGTGAATCTTGGTCGCATCCGAATTGACGCTGGAGCAGTGGCCGGTCGATCGATTGCTCGACTACGCCCGGAATCCGCGCAATAACGACCACGCCGTCGAGCAGATGGCAGCGGTCATCACCGAGTTCGGGTTTCGGATTCCCGTGGTTGCCAGGAGCACAGGGGAAATTGTTGACGGTCATCTTCGGCTCAAGGCGGCGCGCAGGCTTGGTCTGACCTCGGTGCCAGTGGTCCTGGCCGACGAACTGAGCGACGCCCAGATCAAGGCCTTCCGTTTGCTGGCCAATCGTTCGGCAACCTGGGCGGAATGGGATGACGCGATGCTCGCGCTGGAACTTGAAGACCTGAAGCTGGCCGACTTCGATCTGTCATTGACAGGTTTCGACGCCGACGAGATCGAGGCCTTGCTGAGCAACGATGCCGATGGTGGCGACGGCGGCCAACAGCCAGAATCTGACGCGGCCGACGACGTACCCGATGTCCCGACCAATCCCGTCGCTCGCACCGGCGACGTGTGGGCCTTGGGTCAGCATCGCCTGATCTGCGGTGACGCCGCTGACTCTGCCGTGATCACGACGCTGATGGCCGGCGATCGGGCGCGGGTCTGCTTCACCTCACCGCCCTACGGCAACCAGCGTGACTACACCAGCGGCGGCATCACCGATTGGGACGGATTGATGCGCGGCGTCTTCGTAGATCTCCCGATGAGCGACGACGGCCAGGTGCTCGTCAACCTCGGCCTGATCCACCGCGACAACGAAGTAAGCCCGTATTGGGATGGCTGGCTGGCGTGGATGCGCACCGAGGGCTGGCGGCGGTTCGCGTGGTACGTCTGGGACCAGGGGCCCGGGATGCCTGGCGACTGGGCGGGACGTTTCGCCCCGAGCTTCGAGTTCGTCTTCCACTTCAACCACCAGAGCCGCAAACCGAACAAGATCGTTCCCTGCAAGCACGCCGGTCAGGAATCGCACCTGCGCGCAGACGGCTCCTCTACTGCGATGCGCAGTAAGAATGGCGAGGTCGGCGGCTGGACGGCAGCGGGCCAACCCACGCAGGACAACCGGATTCCCGACTCGGTGATCCGCGTGATGCGCCACAAGGGCAAGATCGGGCAGGACATCGACCACCCCGCCGTCTTCCCGATCGCCCTGCCGGAGTTCATCCTCGAGGCCTACTCCGACACCGGCGACCTCGTGTTCGAACCCTTCTGCGGTTCGGGTACGACGATGCTTGCGGCGCAGCGTACCGGCCGCATCGCCCGCTCGGTCGAGATTGCCCCCGAGTACGTCGATGTGGCGATCAAGCGCTTCCAGCAGAATTTTGCCGGCGTGCCGGTGACACTCGCGGCCACCGGCCAGACCTTCACCGAAGTCGCCGACGAGCGCCTGGGGAGCGACGATGCTGACCGTTGAGCAGTGGCCGATCGACCGACTGATCGAGTACGCGCGCAACCCGCGCAAGAACGATCATGCCGTCGACCAGATGGCCGCCGCCATCCAGGAGTTCGGCTTTCGGATCCCCTGTGTCGCCCAGTCCGATGGGCGCCTGGTCGATGGTCACCTGCGCCTGAAGGCGGCGCGCAAGCTCGGGCTCGACACGGTGCCGGTGATCCTCGCCGACGACCTGACGCCGACGCAGATCAAGGCCTTTCGTCTGCTGGCCAACCGCTCGGCGACCTGGGCCGAGTGGGACGACGATCTGCTGCGCCTCGAACTCGATGAGCTGAAACTCGACGAGTTCGACCTAGCGCTGACCGGCTTCGATGCCGACCAGTTGCTGGAGATCATGGCCGGCGAGGAGACCAGCACCGAAGGCGAGACAGACGACGACGCTGTTCCGGACCTACCGGAAACGCCGGTGTCGCGACTGGGTGATGTGTGGGTGCTCGGCAAGCACCGGCTGCTGTGCGGGGATGCTACACACGAGGACAGCTATCAGGCACTACTCGGCACCGATCACGTGTCGATGCTCTGGCAGGACCCGCCGTACAACGTGAACTACGCCAACAGCGCGAAGGACAAAGTGCGCGGCAAGAATCGCGCGATCATCAACGACAACCTGGGTGACGGGTTCCACGATTTCCTGGTGGCGGCCCTCACCCCGGCGCTGACGCGCTGCAATGGCGCGGTCTACATCGCGATGTCCTCCAGCGAGCTCGACGTGCTGCAGTCAGCGTTCCGCGCCGCGGGTGGCCACTGGTCGACCTTCATCATCTGGGCGAAGAACACCTTCACGCTGGGCCGCGCCGACTATCAGCGCCAGTACGAGCCGATGCTCTACGGTTGGCCCGAGGGCGGCAAGCGCCACTGGTGCGGCGACCGTGATCAAGGCGACGTGTGGCAGATCAAGAAGCCCGTCAAGAACGATCTCCATCCGACGATGAAGCCCGTGGAACTCGTCGAGCGCGCGATTCGCAATTCGAGCCACCCGGGCGATACGGTGCTCGATTGCTTCGGCGGCTCCGGTACCACGCTGATCGCCGCCGAGAAGGCGGGACGGCAAGCACGGTTGATGGAACTGGACTCCAAGTACGTCGATACCATCGTTCGCCGCTGGCAGGACTACACCGGCAAAAACGCCACCCGGGAGTCGGATGGCGTTGAGTTTGATGCGGTGTTGGGTCAGGCCGAGAGTGCTTCCTCGGAGATTGCGCAGTGAATTACAAACCCCGTCAGGTAGGGTAAGCCTTGCGGGATGCCGGAGTCTTTGCTGGTCCGGCGGTTGATCGTCCAGCCCATCCATTGGGTGATGGCGGCGTGAATCGCCTGCTCGACGTGCTTGCCGACCAGCATCTGGTTGCGGACATCATCAGAAAAGTGTCGTCCGTGGCGGCTGTCGAGGAAGAGCCTGACCGATTCGAGAGGCTCGCCGGTAGCGTTGGAGATTGCGGTCATGGCCAAAAGCCATGCGACTTCGGCATTGTCCTGCATGCCGCCGTAGAAGCCCCAGGCTTCGTTCTCGGTGGCGGGGATCGGGTTGGCGATGGTGTTGGCGGTGGTCATGGTGTTTCTCCCGTTTGCGTTGATGACAGAGACATGATTGCTCTACCACGAACACAAGCCAAGTGCTTTCTCAATCATTTTGGCAATGCTTTCAGTCTTCCCAAATGGACGTTGCGTCGCGTGCAATCCAGATGCGCGCCCGGTCGTCGTCGCTTGCTGCTTCGACCACCGCGCTGCCTGTTTTCGTGTTGACGCCCGCTTTGCCGGTGGCACAGAAAGTCTTGCCGTCGTGGATGATGATGCTCGGCGCCGCCTGGCTGAACTCGATCTGGATGCTCATCATGCCGCGGTTGCGACCGTTGGTATCGGTCACGTTGGTCTGGAGGGTGGTCTTGGCGGTCATGGCATTCTCCTCGGGGTAGCTGGTGGTGACACCCGTATGAACGCGCTGTTCGATTGAGAAGGCAAGTGCGTTCTTAATCATTGCGGGCCCATGGCGCCTTGGCTTGCACAGACGCGCCGTGTGGCGTCGTCGTGTCGCCGGCGAGTCCTTGCTTGGCGACGCCGATTCAGCACCACGTCACGCCAGACCGCAGTTCGTGGGCAACCGCCAGCAGGTGAAAGACTTCCTTGAGGCGCCGGACGACACCCTCCTGGTCGATGCCCGGGTCGATGACGCGAACGCCCCGCTGGATGGTCGGCTGGCCGTCGATCTCAACGATGCGGGTCGGACCGCTCTCGTCGGTCGGTGCGACGGTCTGAATTCCCCAGGCCTGATGCAACGCCCGAATGGCCCGTTGACGCAGACGCGGCAGTTCGGCGAAGTCGATCTCGCCGTAACCCTCGGAGGTGTCGATGCCCAGCGCACCCAGCACGATGGCGGCATTGCGATTGGAGTAGTTGACCTCGGTTTCGGGCTGCTGGTCGATGCGGATGGTAATGCTCATGGTGTGGCTCCCTGGCGTGGTTGGTGGCGACACCCCGATGAACGCGCTGTTTGATTGAGAAGCCAAGCGCCACGACGATCATTCGCGTGACCCGACGTCTCGTTCGAGATGGCCTCAACCCTGGCTGTCGAGTTGGAAACTGCCCGGGCCGTTGCCTTCGTCGTCGGCGAGGAAGATGAGGGTTCGCTTCTGCCCGTTGGGCAAGGTAATGACCAGACCGAAGAATTCGTCGCCGTACTCGTCGACGCCGGTCCGGGCAAGGTTGGTGATGGTGCCGCCCAACAGCGGGCGCAGTTGCTGGAGATGAAAGTCGGCGGCGGAGAGTGGGGTGCTGGTGGTCATGACAGACTCCTTTGGTGTACTGGTTGACGAGGGAAGATGGCCATCGGTTCTAAACGCTCCGCAGGACGGTGATGCCGGCGTGCGCCAGGGTCAACGCGGCGCTCGCGAAGATCGTCTCGGCCATCCCGGGGCACGCCTGGGTGTCGTCGAGTAATTCGTCGACGACTTCGCGAGACCTGGCGCGCATCGCCACGAGTGCCGCCTCGCGCAGTTCGTGGCTGGCGGTCCTGATCTCCGGGCAGAGCCGGATCAGCGTGGTGAGGGCGGCGGTGGCGAGTTGGTTGCCGAGGGTATCCAGGCTGCTGGTTTGGGTCGGGGTCATGGCGGGCTCCTGCGGTGGTTGATGACGATCGTATGAACGCGCTGTTCGCTGCTGAAGCCAAGCGGAATCACAATCTTCGTCGGCTGGCCCCTGGCGTCGTGACGCTCGCCACCTCCTCGGCGTTGGCCCTGCGGGTTGCACGGCCGCGCCGTGTGGCGCTTCGACGCCGCCGGTTGACTACTTGGTGCACCGCGCCAGTTCCGGCGCCCAGACGCCAAAACGCCCGGTGGCCCGGGCGTCTGGCGAGATGGTTGGCGGCTAGGCCACCAATTTCTCCGCCAGCTGGTACGCGTGATCCTTGAACCGGGCGCCCGGGCCAAACCAGGCGGCGTTCAACCGGTTGTCCTGGAGGCGGCCCTTCTCGTGGTCGATGTACTCGGTGGTGGCGTTGAGCAGACCCCACAGGGTCTGGTCGGTCGCGTCCTGGTGGCCGCCGATCATCTCGCCGGCAAAGAGTTCGAGGATGCGGCGGTAGCCCTTGGACTTCCTGACCTGCTCAGGCGTGTAACTCTGCCCGTAGGGCATGAAGGGCTGGAACAAGTCCTGCAGCCAGCCATCGGTTTCGAGATCGGTCAGTTTCCGGCCGGCCATCAGCCCGGCCTTCTGCTGGAACTCGTCCCATGCGTCCAGCGCGATGCCCAGGTCCGCCCGGACCGCTTTGGCATCGAAGATCGCCTGGTGCGAGATCGTCACCTGACGCTGCGCATCCCGGTTGCGCAGGGAGGCCTGCAGCGTGTTGTTGCACACGACCCGAATCGTCGTAAACCGCGCCACGGTCGCCATCGTGCCGTCGTAGGAGGTCGCCAGCAGCAGGTAGGGCGCGACTTCGTCGTCCAGGATGCGGGCGTTCTTGCCAACGCGCCCCAGTGCCCAGATGCGCCGGCCATTCATCAGAGCGCCGACGGTCTCGATGCGGAACTGCTTGGCCTCGGCCAACGCACCGAAGAAGTTGAGAATGTCCGCCGGCTGGACCACCTGGTAGTCGGACGAGACGACCGACAAGGGTGCGCCACAGTCGCTGCGGTACAGCACGTGCTTGTCGGCAAAGGACTCGCGCTGGTTCGTGACGGTGCTGTCGAACTGGACCTCGGCCTTGAGGGCGCGCCATTCGAGCTGCGCGGCCTTCTGCCAGACCTCGACGCTGGCCTCGGGATCGACCGTTTGCCCGAGCCCGTGCCAGGGGACATCGGTGTCCGTGGCGTAGGCGATGGCGGCTTGGCCGGTGGTGAAGTCGATCTGGTGTGCCATGGTGTTTCTCCTTCGTGGTGTGGTTGATGACGATCATATGAACGCGCTGTGCCCAACACAAGCCAAGCGATTTTTTAGTCCTCTGTCGTTTATCTTCGCCGTGGCTCCAAACGCAAGAACGCCCGGTGGCCCGGGCGTCTGGTGATGCTGTGGCGACTCACACCATGTGGCGTGGGTCGCCGGTCAGGATTTCGAGCCAGTCCATGACGTAGTGCTCGCCGGAGACGCCTTGGGTGCGCACCTGGCGCACGCGCTTCATGGTGAGATTCCACTCCTCGGCAATGCCGCGGATCGTCTTGTGATGCTTGCGCATGAGGTGCTGGATGGTTTGGGCGCTGAGGGTGTTCATGGTGGTCTCCTGCTGGCGTTGATGACGATCGTATGAACGCGCTGTCTGGCGCCGAAGCCAAGCTTTTCGTCAATCTTTTTCGGGGCGGCTGGATGTTTCCAACCACCCCTTCGGTGACTACCCAATGTGGTAGATGCGCTCACCACCCTGGGGTTTCTCCGAGGTGATGGTCAGCCCGAGCTTCTTCTTGAACGCGCCGGCAAACGCGCCTCGCACGGTGTGCGACTGCCAGCCGGTGGATGCGCAAATTTGCGCAATTGTCGCGCCCTCGGGGCGTTTGAGCAGGGCGATCACCGCCGCCTGCTTGCTGTTCTCGCGGGTGCGGGGTTTCACCGTCGTCGCTTGCTTCTCGGCCACCCATTGCGCCTCGGTGGCCGCCAGGGCGGCTTCGACCTCCGGGTCGGGATGCGTGGTCGGCAGTGCCGGCGGGGTGCGCCCCAGGGCGTCGTAGCCAACCGGCGAGATGAACCAGTCAGCGTCGCTGCCGGTGATGAGGGCTTTGTTGCAGAGGCCCTCGATCACCTTCTTGCGGGCGCCGCCCTTGACGTTGTCGGGGAACCAATTGACACGGCCATCGGGTTGCTCGGCAGCCTGTTCGAGGACCAGGCGCTGGGTGTCGGTGAGTGCGGTGCGGGTCATGGCGATCTCCTTGATCGGGGTTGATGACGAGCACATGAACGCGCTGTTCAATCACGAAGCCAAGTCCTGCCAACCAGAAAGACGCGAATGCCCTTGCGTGCCCCGACTCCCTGCCGACACCCGGGTTGCGGTGCGGTGCTGACCACACCCGGCTATTGCGACGCGCACCGTGCCGATCACCGGCAGTGGGACAGCAATACGGGGAAGAGGAAGCGACAAGAGAAACGTGCCCTGCCCACAAACAGCGCCGCGTGGCGAGGCCTGCGCGCTCGGCTTCTGCGTGAGGCACCGCTATGTCAGGAGTGCCTGCGGCTCGGTGTCTTGTGCGCCGCCAGCGTCGTCGATCACATCGATGGCGATAGCCACAATAACGACCGATCGAATCTGCAGTCGCTCTGCAGTCGCTGCCACGCCAGAGTCACGGCGAGGCACGACGGCGGCTTTGGCAACCCTAACCGGCGTCGCCAAGCGGACCGAGACTGCTGAGCGTGTCAGCGTCGGTCGATGGCCACTCGATGTCCGGCTGCGCACGCACGAAGCAAGGCCAGATCATTCGCTCATCATCACATTATACGTTCAGCATGAATGGAAAATGCCAATTGTGTAGATATGGAAGTCCAGCTTCGCGAAATGACTCGGCTACAGGCCCCTAGGGGCCTAGGTTCTCTACAATGGCATATGCTGGATGCGTGCGCGTGGTCAATTTTTTGTGCGTGCAAATTAGAAAACTTTTTTTGGCGGAAAATGGCGCTTGAGCATTGATTTCATTGGGGTTTTTGGCAAATCGAGAGGTGCCAAATCCGGCTCGTTTCCGGCCGAAATCGGTGCGAAAGGGCCATTTCGCGGGGTGATTTCGTATGGCCGCTCCCGGACGTAAGCCCCTGCCCGTGGTCGTGAAAGAGATCAAGGGGACGCTGCAGAAGTGCCGCAGCAACGTGCGCGAACCGAAACCGACGACGGCCTTGTGCACCCCGCCCGAGTACATGTCGGACAGCGCCAAGGAAGCGTGGAACTACGCGGTGGCCAATTCACCACCCGGTTTGCTGTCGGCGCTCGACGGCGCGGTGCTGGAGCGCTGGGCGAACTGCTCCGGGATGTACCGCGAGGCACTCTCCAAGATCAACAAGGCCGGGGTCTCCGGAATGATGATCAAGACACCCAGCGGCATTCTGCGACGCTCGCCCCTGATGGACGTGATTCGGGATCTGGCGTTGGAGATGAAGGGCTACGAGGCCGAGATGGGATTCACCCCGGCGGCGCGCTCACGCATCTCGCTGCCGGCGGAATCGACGACCGAGTCGGATCCGTGGTCGGAGATTGCCGGATGACGGCCAACCGCAGTTACACGACGATCGCCCGCCAGTACGCCAAGGCCGTCGTCACCGGCAGGGTTCTCACCGGCAAGTGGGTGCGCGAGGCCTGCCAGCGGCAACTCGACGATCTCGCGCGCTTCACGGGCAAGGACAGTCCCTACCGATTCAACCCAACCCTGACCGACAAGTTGGGGCGCAGTTTCCGGCCTGCCGACAACCTGTGTGCCTTCATCGAGCGCCTGCCGCACGTCAAGGGGCCACTGGCGGGACAGCCGATCCGACTGGAGCCCTGGCAGGTGTTCATCCTGACCACCGTCTTCGGCTGGGTAAAACGTGACGGCAAGCGGCGCTTTCGCCGCGCCTATATCGAAGTGCCGCGCGGCAATGCGAAATCGACACTTTCCTCCGCCCTGGCGCTGTACATGCTGGCCGCCGATGGTGAAGGCGGCGCCGAGGTCTATTCGCTGGCGACCACTCGCGACCAGGCGCGCATCGTCTTCGGCGACGCACAGACCATGGCCCGCCAGTCGGCCGGGTTCCGGTCCCGCTTCGGCGTCGGCGTCGGCGCACACAACCTGCACGTGCTGGCCAGGGGCTCGAAGTTCGAGGCGCTCTCTGCCGAAGGATCGACACTCGACGGGCTGAACATTCACTTCGGCTGCATCGATGAACTGCACGCGCACAAGACTCGCACCGTCTACGACGTGGTCGAGACCGGCACCGGCAAGCGCGACAACTCGCTCTTGTGGGTGATCACCACAGCCGGCAGCAACCGCTCGGGGATCTGCTACGAGATCCGCACCTTCGTCACCCGCCTGCTCGACGGCGTGTTCGCGGACGACAGCCAGTTTGCTGTGGTCTATGGGCTTGATGACGGGGACGACTGGACGCTCGAAGAGTCGCTGATCAAGGCCAATCCCAATTGGGGCATCTCGGTGCGCCCGGAAGTGCTGGCGCCGCTGCAGGCCAAAGCCATGCAGATGCCGAGCGCGGTGAACAACTTCAAGACCAAGCATCTCAATGAGTGGGTCAACGCGGACACCGCATGGATGGACATGCGTTCCTGGGATCGCTGCGCCGACTCGGGGCTGGATATCGAGTCCTATGCGGGACAGCCGTGCTGGATCGGACTGGATCTGGCCAGCAAGACCGACATCGCCGCCTTGCTGCTGGTCTTCGCGCATGCGGAAGTCGACGGCGGCTTTGCGGTGTTCGGGCGCTACTACCTGCCCGAAGACACGGTGCACGCCACCGGCAACAGCCAGTACCCCGGCTGGATGGGCAGCGGGCGGCTGACGGTGACGCCGGGCAACGTGATCGATTTCTCCTGGATCGAAGCTGACCTGGTCGATTTTGCCTCGCGCTTTGCCATCCAGGCGGTGGCCTTCGACCCGTTCCAGGCGACACAGTTGTCGACCCGCATGCTCGCCGAGGGACTGCCGATGATCGAAGTCAGACCGACGGTGCTCAACTTCTCGGAACCGATGAAGACGTTGGAGGCACTGGTCCTGCAAGGGAAGCTGATCCACGACGGGGATCCGGTGCTGGGCTGGATGGTGAGCAACGTCGTCGCGCACCTGGACGCCAAGGACAACATCTATCCGCGCAAGGAACGCCCGGAGAACAAGATCGACGGCATCGTCGCGCTGATCATGGCACTGTCGCGGGCGATCACGCCCGGCACCCAGGTGGTGCTCGGTGCCGACTACGAACTGGTGATGCTGTGATGGGGATGTTCAGCTTTCTCTCGCGCTGGATGGCCTCGAGTGACGACCGCTCGTCCGGAGGTGACTTCTGGTTCGAGCCGGTCACGATGCGGAGCTCCAGCGGCATGCGCGTTTCGGCGGACAACGCCATGCGCCTGGCGGCGGTGTACGCCAGCGTGCGCATCCTGGCCGAGACAATGGCGTCCTTGCCGTTCGTGCTCTACCGGCAACGCGCCGATGGCGGCAAGGACCGGGTGACGGATCACTGGCTGTACCGCGTGCTGGCGAAGCGCCCGAATCGTTACCAGAACCCGTATGAGTGGCGCGAGATGTTGCAGGGTCATCTGGCGCTGCGGGGCAACGCCTACAACCGGATCGTGGCCAACCGCCGCGGCGAGATCGTCGAACTGATGCCGATCCACCCGGACCGGATCCGCATGGAACTTGTCCCGTCCGGTGACTACCGGTACCGGGTGACCGATCGGCTCGGGGTAGAGGCGATACTGCCGCGCGGCGAGATCTGGCATCTGCGTGGTCTGTCGTCGGACGGTCTGATGGGCATGAGCCCGATCGAACTGGCGCGCGAGAGTCTGGGCATGGCGCTGGCCGCGCAGGACTACGGTGCGCGCTTCTTCGCCAACGACGCGAAGCCGACCGGCGGCTGGATCGAGTTTCCGGGGTCGTTCAAGGACAGCGAGGCCAAGAAGGTGTTTCGCGAGTCCTACCAGGCGGCGCAGTCCGGTGCCAACCGCGGCAAGGTGCTGGTGCTGGAAAACGGCATGAAGTTCCACGAGGTGGGCGTGACCAACCGGGACGCGCAGTTTCTCGAACTCCGGAAATTCCAGATCACCGACATCGCGCGGCTGTTTCGCGTACCGCCGCACATGATCGCGGATCTCGATCGCGCGACGTTCTCGAACATCGAGCAGCAGAGCCTGGAATTCGTGATGCACACGATGACGCCGTGGGCCGAGCGGTGGGAAGCGAGCATCGAGTCCGAGTTGCTGCTCGATGGCGACGAGTTGGAAGTCGAGTTCGACTTCGCGAACCTGATGCGCGGCGACGCCGCCAGCCGGTCGTCGTACTACCAGAGCGGGATCCAGAACGGCTGGCTGACGCGTAACGAGGCGCGGATTGCGGAGAACTTGAATCCGCTCGACGGGCTGGATGAGCCGCTGCGCCCGCTGAACATGGTCGAGGAAGGTTCGGCCGAGGATCTGGAGAGCGATGCCGAGCAGGACCAGCGGCCTGCGCAGGATGTGACTGGGCCGCAAGACGATGAAGACGCACAGACCGAATGACGATGAGGATGACACGATGAACCACCACTTGCTGGTTGCTGAATTTCTGGCCACCCCCTGGGCGCTGATGCCCGAGCGACTGAATGCGGTCGCGGCAGTCCTGACGCGCTGGTCGCAGGACGTTCCGGCTGGTGAAGACGTCCTGGCATCGATCGCCGCTGACCGCAACGTGCGGGAGGCACGCCGGCAGGCGACCACGGCGGTGTCCAGTGGCGGGATCGCGGTGCTGCCCTTGTACGGTGTCGTCACCCAACGCGGCAATATGGTCGACGACGTCTCGGGACCGGGTAGCGTCAGCACGCAGCAGTTTGCCGCTGCACTTCGCCAAGCGCTGGCGGACGACTCGGTCAGCCAGATCCTGATCGACATCGACAGTCCGGGAGGCAGCGTCTATGGCGTGTCCGAACTCGCCGACGAGATCGTCAGTGCCCGGGCACAGAAGCCCGTGGTGGCGATCGCCAACAGTCTCGCCGCTTCGGCTGCCTACTGGATTGGCTGTTCGGCGTCGGAATTCTACGTCACGCCGGGCGGCGAGGTCGGCTCGATCGGCGTCTGGCAGGCGCACTTCGATTACTCGCAGGCGTTTGTAACCAAGGGCGTCAAACCGACGCTGATCTCGGCCGGCAAGTACAAGGTCGAGGGAAATCCGTATGTACCGCTCGATGAGGATGCGCAGGGCTTCATGCAGTCGCGCGTGGATGACTACTACGTCAGTTTTACCAAAGCGGTGTCGCGCGGGCGCGGTGTGCCGATCGCGCAGGTGCGCGAGGGCATGGGTCAGGGTCGCGTGCTCGGCGGCGACGCTGCGCACGCGCAAGGCATGATCGATGGCGTGGCGACCTTCGACGAGGTCGTCAGGAAGATGCGGCGGGATGCGAGGTCCATTGCCAAACCGCGGGCGTCGCGGCTCTCCTACGCGCAACGGGCGATTGAGATTCTGTGACGTGGGGGCGGTGATTCGTGCCCTGTTGCACTGCATTGCTAATGCGTGTCAGCGTCGATTGGCCGAAGTGACCCTCTCCGGCGGGGCAGTAAGAGCCCTCCAATGCGTCGAGAGATCAGCCCTTCGGATCATCTACGAGTGTGAGGTCTTGGTTCCGGTTTTCAAGCAAGGCAGCGCCGTATTGCACACGGAACGTAAGATCGGCTGTCGACAAATTTTACAGTCAGAGTTCGCACCAATGTCCAAACACTCCGCAAGACTCCTCCCGAACCGGTCACAGGGCTATCAAGGAGCGGATCAGCCTGATGCCGATGCCTTTTTGAATGACAGTCTTATCGGACGACGGTCTCATCCCGGCAAGGTGACATTTTCTAGCCACTCGAATGGTTGAGAACCCTTGACGTGGTGTCGAGAAATTTTACACTTGTCCACTCCACTCCACTCCACTCTACGCCTAAGTATCTGTTTTTATGAAAAAGACAAAACAATGGCATAAATATTGCTTTTTTATCGGCGTCGTTCGATGGGCAGGAAGTTGGCTTAGAGGCGTTTGGTGCCCCGGCAAATGTCCAACCCTTTTCGCGGGGCTCTTAGAGGGGAAAGCAGATGAAACTAAGACACGTGGTTATCCCAGCGGCAGCCATGTTCCTTGCTGTTCAAGGGGCAGCGAACGCTACAGTGGTGTATTTCAATGACTTTGAGTCTGCCATTGGACCGGAGTTAGCCCTAACATCCGGTAGTGGTACACTTGGTCTCGATGCTGATACAAGTCCCGCGAGCAAGTTCCTCGGGCTGAACGACGCATTGGCAAACGGTGGCCTTGGCAATAACCAAGTTACGTTGAGCCTCACCGGCTTACCGGCTCACTCGGCGATTACTGTTTCGTTTGACGCCTACATAATGAGAAGCATGGATGGTGGCTTCAACTGCTGCGGGCCGGATTACTTCGTGTTCAACCTAGGCACATTCACGAGGACTACGACCTTTGGCGGGCCAACCCAAGCCTTTCCGAACTTTCTCGAAACCGGAGGGACGCCTTCGGATAACGCCACATATACGGGAGGCACCTATACTGGTTCTGGCGAGGGAGTCTTTTTCCCCGTCACCTTCACGATCCCAGATGCTGGGTCTGCCGTAGCAATGTCGTTTTCCATGAACGGGTTGCAGGGCGTGTTTGATGAGGGCTGGGGGCTAGACAATCTGCGAGTTGAAGTCAACGGTGCGGTTCCTGAGCCTTCCACCAATGCTTTGCTGGCCATCGGCGCACTAGCCTTCGGGATTGGGAGCCGTCGTCGGAGTGCCCAGATTCTCCGCTGACCTTCTCTACCCCATGGGGCTGACCGCACAACGCTGCAGGTGCCGCTTGAACTTCCTCGTTGAATGTTTGCTCCGCTCACTGCTATGTCTTCCGGCGCCGCTCCCCTGACCCTCGCCCCGCCCTGAAACGACCCGTCGGTCGTCCCCCACCCAAACCGCCTCCCGGCGGTTTTTTTACGTCCATCGAACCCGCCTCGTGCGGGTTTTTGCTTTGGAGAACCACATGAGCAAGCAACTGCGCGAGCTTCAGGCTCGCAAGACCACCCTGGTCAAAGAGGCCCGCGGTCTGACCGACCTCGCCGCTTCGGAAAGCCGCGACCTGACCGACGACGAAGTGACCGCCTTCGACGCCCTGCGCGCGCGCATCGACGCCGCCTCGGCCGCCATCGATCGCGAAGCCGCCCTGATCGCCGACGAAGCACGCATCGGTGTCGACCACGTCATCGGCCCGATCGTCACCGACAACCGCGAAGCCGATCCCCGGCGCGGCTTCGGCTCCGTCGGCGAATTCATGCAAGCGGTGTACCAGGCCGACAAGCCCGGCCAGTCGATCGACGCCCGCCTGCTGCTCGGCGGCATCGGCGCCGCCGCACCGAGCAACTACGGCAACGAGGCCGTCGGCCAGGATGGCGGCTTTCTAGTGCCGCCGCAGTTCTCGCAGGAGATCTTCAGGCTGTCGCTGGGCGAGGACTCGCTGCTGCCGCTCACCGACAACGTCGAGATCAGCGGCAACAGCATGGCCTTTCCGAAGGACGAGACCACGCCCTGGGGGACCAACGGCATCCGCGCCTACTGGCAGGGGGAAGCGGCCTCGGGCACCCCCACCAAGCCGGTGTTGGGACTGGCCACCCTGCGCCTGAAGAAACTGATGGCGCTGGTCCCGACCACCGACGAGTTGCTCGACGACGCCAACGCGCTGACCAGTTACCTGCCGGAGAAGGTCGCGGTCTCGATCCGCTGGAAAGCCAACGAGTCGATCCTCTTCGGCGCCGGGC
>NZ_CAJQUC010000026.1:0-54409 GCF_907163155.1 Candidatus Accumulibacter sp. ACC012 | reverse complement strand
GCTCATCTTGTACTGCGCAATCACCGTCGCGATGAACGACTTGCCGACGCCGCCCTTGCCTTGCAAGACCATGTGAATTTTGGCCATTAGAGTAGATCCTCCTTCTTCGGTGTTCTGTTGAATGTGAAGCCGCTTGTCGTCGGCCCCTCCGGGTTTTTCTCGGTCGCCTGGCTGTTGCCGGGTCGCGCTGTTTGCCGATCCGTGAGTCGACGGCCATCGGCGTCGACACTGTTGCCCTGCTCGCTGACGAGGACAGGAGCAGGCGGTTCGTGTAGCCGCGAAATGCCTGGTAGCTGAAGGAAACCTTGCCTTCCTCGTGCAGCGTTTCCCAGATGGTCTTGACTGGCCAGCCGTCATCGAGGGCCTGTTTGACATCCCCCCGTATGGCCAGAAAGGTCGCCCGGTTCTGTCCGTTACGGGACGGCTTCTTCTGGGCTGCGCGTTCTGCGATGCGCACCGACAAGTTCTTCGTCATGACCGTTTCGTAAGCATTGTTCCGTCCTTCTTCTGCCTGACGCACCGATTTGAAACCGCGCTTTAGCCGCTGCGTGTCGGGTTTTGTCTTCAACAATGATACGATATATCGAAATGCAAGGCAGAGCAACGCTGCAGCAACGCCCCGGCAACGCGCTGTGTCTTGTCACTTCTGGCGTAACAACGCTGTTGGGCCGGGCAGGATATGTGAAGTAGGCCCACCCGCAGGCGGGTCGTCCTTCTTCACGAAGCCCTTATTCGCACTTCGTGCTCAACGGACATCCTGCTCTGCGAGGCAGCCGGCTGTCGCCGCCACAACTGGGGAACGATGGAGAAGGAAAACAAGGCAACGCGCAAAGGCAGTCCGCCGATCAAGGTGTATTGCCTGCCCGAAGAGCGGCACCAGATTCAGGCGAATGCGGCCGCGACTGGCCTGAGCTTGTCGACCTTCTTGTTGAACGTCGGCATTGGCTATCAGGTGCGCGGCATCGTGGACAACAAGCAGGTGGAAGAGCTGGCGAGGATCAATGGGGACCTGGGCCGACTCGGTGGCCTGCTGAAGCTCTGGCTGACCGACGACGCTCGTCTGGCTTCGGTCGGTGAGGCCACCATCCGGGCGGTGCTGTCCCGGATCGAGTCCACGCAGGACCAGATGATTCACGTCATGGGGACGGTGGTCAGGCCCAGGGCTGACTGAAAAAATTTTAGCGGCTAAAACGCCGGGGGGCAGGCATGATCGTCAAGCAAGTGCCCATGAAGTCGGTCAAGAAGAGCGACTTCGCCGAATTGGTGAAGTACATCACCAACGCGCAGCAGAAAGCCGAGCGCGTTGGTGGCGTGACTGTCACGAATTGCCAGTCAGGCCGGCCGGACGCGGCGATTTTCGAGGTCATCAACACCCAGGTCCAGAACACCCGCGCCGAGTCCGACAAGACCTATCACCTGATTGTCAGCTTCCGCGGCGACGAGCCCGACCGAAACCACCTTGAATGCTATCGAGGCGCGCATTTGCGAGGGGCTCGGCTACGGCGATCACCAGCGTGTCAGTGCCGTTCACCACGACACCGACAACCTGCACATCCATATTGCGATCAACAAGATTCACCCCACCCGCTATTCGATCCACACGCCCTACAACGACCACAAGATCCTGGGCGAGCTTTGCGAGCGGCTGGAACTCGACTACGGCCTGGAGCGTGACAACCACCAGGCGCAGAAGCGCGGCGCGGAGAATCGCGCGGCCGATATGGAACGTCATGCAGGCGTCGAAAGCCTGCTTGGCTGGATCCAGCGCGAATGCCTGAAGGAGATCCAGGCCGCGCAGTCCTGGGCGGACCTGCATGCAGTGATGCGCGACAACGGCCTGGAAACTGCGGGCCCGCGGCAACGGTTTGATCATTGCCGACCAGTCGGGGACGATGGTCAAGGCGAGTTCCGTTGCCCGCGAGTTGTCGAAGTGCAAGCTCGAAGCTCGGCTTGGTCCTTTCGAAGCTTCAGCGGAGTGGACGGCCAACCAGGCGGCGAAGCCGGCACGGCAGTACGAGCCGCGCCCCATTCGTACACGGGTCGATACGGTTGAGTTGTACGCCAGGTACAAAGCCGAGCAGCAGGACATCGGCGCCTCGCGTTCGCTTGCCTGGACGCAGGCGCGTGACCGGAAGAATCGCTTGATTGAAGCCGCCAAGCGGAGCGGTCGCCTGAAGCGCGCCGCGATCAAGCTACTGGGTGACCCGGGTGTTGGCCGCAAGGCACTCTATGCGCTCGCAAGCAAGACGCTCCGGGACGAAATCGAGAAGATCAACAAGCAGTACCTGAAGGATCGACAAGCCATTCACGAGAAGTGCCAGCGTCAGAGCTGGGCCGACTGGTTGCGCCGCAAGGCCACCGAAGGAGATCGCGAGGCACTGGCCGCCCTGCGCGCACGCGATGCTGCGCAGGGTCTCAAGGGAAACACGCTGGCAGCTACAGGCGGGCAGCAGGCAAACCAAGTAGCCGAGGCGCGCCCGGACAGCATCACCAAGACGGGGACCATCATCTACCGGTTTGGCTCGTCGGCGGTCAGGGACGACGGCGAGAAGCTGAAAGTCTCTCGGGGAGTCACGCAGGACGGCTTGCAGGCAGCCTTGCGCATGGCGATGGAGCGGTACGGGAACCGCATCACGGTCAACGGCACCGCCGAATTCCGGGAGCAGGTCGCCGGCGCAGCTGCGCTCGGGAATCTTCCGCTCACCTTTGAAGACGCCGTCCTGGAGCGGCGTCGACAAGTGCTCTTGAGCGAAGCAGGCATGGCGGGCCGTGCTCGCCCGGAGCAACAGGAAGAACGGTCGGATCACGGGCTGCGGCCGGATTTTTCCCGGACAGGAGTGGTGTCGCCAGCCATGGCGTTGACTGGGGAACACATCAAAAAGCGTGCCCAGGGGCCTTCTCCGCATTTCGATATAAAGAACAATATACGATATACTGATCATAAAAGCGGGGCGGATACTTCCGCCGGCACCCACCAGGGCGAGGGTCAATCGCCGGCCTTGCTGAAACACGGCGAGGAAATGCAGGGGGTGCCGACTGCCGAAGTGTCCGCACAACGCCAGAAGCGCGTTGTCGTCGGTGATGCCGTCACCGTCACTCAGCCGGGTTCAACCAAGACAAAAGGGCGAAGCAGGTGAAAGACAAATTCAACAACGCCGTCGGTCCGCAGGTACGCGCACCGAAAGCCAAGGCCGACAAGATCATCCCAGCCTTGGGTGTTGCGTCGCTGGTTGCGGGCCTGCAGTCCGCCACCCAGTTCTTTGCGCACGATTTCCAGTACCAGGCGGTCCTTGGTCCTCACCTCAACCACGTGTATGCGCCGTGGTCGATCCTGGGTTGGGTCAGTACGTGGTACGGCCAGTACCCGGACGCCGTCATGCGTGCCGGCGGTATCGGCATGACCGTTAGCGCAGCGGGTTTGCTCGGCCTGGCCGTCACCAAGATGGTTCTCGCGAACTCGGCCAAGCTCAACCCCTACCTGCATGGTTCAGCTCGCTGGGCGAACGTGAAGGATATCGAGGCTTCCGGGCTGTTGCCCCGGCCACGTAGCTTCTGGCAGCTCCTCTCCGGGAAGGCGCTGCCCACAAGCGCTGGCGTCTATGTCGGTGCTTGGCTGGACAAGCAGGGCAAGCAGCGTTACCTGCGCCACAACGGCCCGGAGCATGTCTTGTGCTACGCGCCGACGCGCTCCGGCAAGGGCGTTGGCCTGGTCATGCCGACTCTCCTTTCCTGGGGCGAGAGCGCCGTCATCACCGACCTCAAAGGCGAGCTCTGGTCATTGACTGCCGGATGGCGCAAGAAGCACGCGCACAACAAGGTGCTGCGCTTCGAGCCGGCCTCCGCCAACGGCAGCGTTTGCTGGAACCCGCTGGACGAAATCCGCACCGGTACCGAAAACGAGGTCGGCGACGTGCAGAACCTGGCGACCCTGATCGTCGATCCGGACGGCAAGGGGCTTGAATCGCACTGGCAGAAAACCGGCCAGGCGTTGCTCGTCGGCGTGATCCTGCATGCGCTCTACAAGGCCAGGAACGAGGGAACGGCGGCGACCCTGCCGGCCGTCGATGCCCTGCTGGCCGATCCCGATCGGGACATCGCCGAGCTGTGGATGGAAATGCGCACCTACGGCCACATTGGCGGCGAGAACCATCCGGCCGTCGGATCGGCCGCTCGCGACATGATGGATCGCCCCGACGAAGAAGCCGGCTCGGTACTGTCCACCGCCAAGTCCTACCTGGCCCTGTACCGGGATCCCATCGTCGCCCGCAACATCAGCCGATCGGAATTCAATATCCGCGACTTGATGCACCACGAGCAGCCGGTCAGCCTGTACATCGTCACCCAGCCCAACGACAAGGCTCGCTTGAGGTCCCTGGTGCGCATCATGGTGAACATGATCGTGCGCCTGCTGGCCGACAAGATGGACTTCAAGGACGGCCGCCAGGTCGCGCACTACAAGCACCGCTTGCTGCTGATGCTGGACGAGTTCCCCAGCCTTGGCAAACTCGAAATCCTGCAGGAGTCGCTGGCCTTCGTGGCCGGCTACGGGATCAAGTGCTACCTGATCTGCCAGGACATCAACCAGCTCAAGAGCCGTGAAACCGGCTACGGGCACGACGAAAGCATCACCTCCAATTGTCACGTTCAAACCGCCTACCCGCCGAACCGGGTAGAGACGGCCGAGCACCTTTCGAAGCTGACCGGGCAAACCACCGTCGCCAAGGAGCAAGTCACTACCAGTGGCCGTCGCACGAGCGCCTTGCTTGGCCAGGTTTCGCGCACCATCCAGGAAGTGCAGCGGCCCTTGCTCACTCCCGACGAGTGCCTGCGCATGCCCGGCGCAATCAAGAACGCCAACGGCGATATCGACGAGGCCGGCGACATGGTGGTGTACGTGGCCGGCTATCCGGCCATCTACGGCAAGCAACCGCTCTACTTCAAGGATCCACTGTTCCAGGCCCGCGCCGCCATCCCTGCGCCGGAGAACAGCGACAAGCTGCTTCACGTGCACACGGTGCCAGCAGCAGAGGCCATCACGATATGAGCCGCCTCCTCAAGCGCGTCAGCGTGGCGACTGCCGTTGCCGGCGGTGCCGTGCTGCTGTTGGGCGCAATGGCCTACGCAAGCGGTGCGCGCGTGAACAGCACGCGGAGCATTCCAGTCGGCGTGTACTGGCTGAGCGGCGACCCTGTCGTCAAAGGCGCTTACGTCATCTTCTGCCCGCCGCAAGCCGGCGTCTTCGATGAGGCCAAGGCAAGGGGCTACATCGGGGCCGGCTTCTGCCCCGGTGAGTACGGCTACATGATGAAGCGCGTTTTAGCCGCTAAAAACGACGCCGTCAGCATCACCGCCGAAGGCGTGCGCGTGAATGGCGAACTGCTGCCATTGAGCGCCCCGATCGAGGCCGATTTGGCTGGCCGGCCCCTGCCGCGTTTTCAGGCCGAGCGCTTCACGCTGAGCGGTTCCGAACTGCTGTTGATGTCGGACGTCAGCGGTATCTCCTTCGATGGCCGCTACTTCGGTCCGATCGATCGTTCGCAAATCAAGGGCGTCATCCGCCCCGTTTTTACGTGGTGAGGAGGAATTCATGAGCTTGTTCATCGCAGGAAAGCCCGGCCTGGCCAAGGCCAGGTCCGCCTACAGCCAATTCAAGGAGTAGAGACCATGACTACCCGGAACACCGTTCTGCCCACCGCGGAGGCTGCCAATGACAGTGCTGCCACCGATACGGCCAACGCCGCCGCCGTGCTGTACGAGAAGCTCGCCGACGCGATGACTCCTGGCTATCAAGCCGAGTTCGATCCCGAAGAGGCCGAACAGGCCGGCGCTTTCGTCGAGGATGCCCTGAGCGAACAGGACGCCGTCGAGAGCGACATTGACCTGGTCGATGCCACGGCGCCGGCTGCCACCACCGAGGCGAAGGGGTAAGGACGATGGCCGAGACCAAGAAAGCATTTCACGAACAGGTTGCCGAGCAACTGATCGAGCAATTGAAACAGGGCACCGCGCCTTGGCAAAGACCATGGCATCCAGGCGAGCCGGGATCCTTCATCCCGCTCAACCCGACGACCGGCAAGCGCTATCGCGGCATCAACGCCATCCAGTTGCTGGGCCAGGGGCGTACCGATCAGCGCTGGATGACCTACAAGCAGGCGGCGGCAGCCGGCGCGCAGGTGCGCAAGGGCGAGAAAGGGACGCCGATCCAGTATTGGAAATTCAGCGAAGAACAGACCAAGACCGACGAGGCCGGCAAGCCGGTCCTCGATGCCCAGGGCCAGCCGGTGAAAGACGATGTTCGTCTGGAACGGCCCAGGGTGTTTTTTGCCACCGTGTTCAATGCTGAGCAGATCGACGGCCTGCCGCCGGTACAGCCGCGCAAGGAGCAGGAATGGAATGCCCTCGAACGAGTTGAACACATCTTGCAGGCCTCTGGTGCGCTGATCCAGCACGGCCCGCAAAACCGGGCTTTCTACCGGCCGGGATCCGACAGCATCCACCTTCCCGAAAAAGGTCAGTTCCCCAGCGCCGACACTTACTATGCGACAGCGCTGCACGAACTGGGCCACTGGACAGGTCACCCGTCACGCCTTGCTCGTGACCTGGAGCATCCTTTCGGCAGTGAGGCCTACGCCAAGGAAGAACTGCGGGCGGAAATCGCCAGCATGATCATGGGCGATGAGCTCGGAATCGGTCACGATCCCGGCCAGCACGCGGCCTATGTCGGCACGTGGATCAAGGTCCTGAAAGACGATCCACTCGAAGTTTTTCGCGCGGCAGCGGACGCCGAGAAGATCCACTCCTATGTGCTGGCTCTGGAGCAAAAGCAGGTTCAGGAACAGAGCACCGAGCAAAGCCAGGACCCGATCGCGCCGGTGATCTCCGACAGCGAAAATCAGGAGGCAGGCATGCAGACCTTGACGCAGAGCGAAGCCAACGCGCACGAGCAGGCGGCCGAACTGGCGCGCCTCGAGGAAGCACGGGTTCGCCAGGATCCCGACAGCACCGACGAGCAGATTGCCGTTGCGAGAGAGGCGCGCAAGTCGGCCGACTTGGCCGTCGTGCTCAACGACGCCGATATCCAGCGGCGCGTCGCACAGATCGAGAGCGAGAAGCCGCCGGCGCCGGCGGTGAACGACGCCGAGCCGGCGAAGAAAACCTATCTCGATGTGCCGTACCACCAGAAAGACGAAGCGAAGGCGCTGGGTGCGCGCTGGGATCGTCAGGAACAGTCTTGGTTTCTTCCGGGAGGTATCAAGGACACTGCTCCCTTCGCCCAATGGGCACGGCAACCCGATGCCGCGGCCCCGGAACGTCCGACCCAGCCCGAGAAGCAGCGCACTCAGGAGCGCCAGTATCTCGCCGTTCCCTATGGCGAACGCGCCGCAGCCAAGGCCGCCGGCGCTTTGTGGGACAAGGCCGCGAAATCCTGGTTTGCCGGCGCGAAGGCCGACAAGAGCCGGCTGCAACGTTGGTTGCCGGAAAACGTCCCTGGCCAGCAAGGGCCGGCCATGTCGCCGCGAGACGAGTTCGCCGAGGCCTTGCGCTCGATCGGCTGTGTGGTGAGCGGCGAGCACCCGATGATGGACGGCAAGAAACACCGCATCAGCGTCGAAGGCGAGAAACTCAGCGAGAAAGCCGGCTCGGGCTTCTACGTGGGCCACCTAGACGGCCACCCGGCCGGCTACGTGAAGAACAACAAGACCGGCGTCGACATGAAGTGGAAGTCGAAAGGCTACGCGCTCGACCCCGAGCAGAAAGCCCGGCTACAGGCCGAAGCGGCCGACAAGTTGCAAGCGCGCACTGCCGAGCAGGAGCGCCTGCAAGAGCAGACGGCGCAGCGGGTAGCCAAGCAGATGGCGCACCTGCTGCCGGTTATCGCACCGACCACCTACATGCAAACCAAGGGAATCGAACCGCAGGCGGGCGTTTTCACGGACAAGGAAGGCCGGGGAACCTACATCCCGGCCACCGACACCGATGGCAAGCAATGGACGATGCAATACATCCAGGAAGACGGCACCAAGCGCTTCGCCAAGGACAGCCGCAAGGAAGGCTGCTTCCATGCAATCGGCGGCCTGGACGCCCTGGCCAAGGCCCCTGCCCTGGTCATTGGCGAAGGCTACGCGACGGCCAGCAGCTTGCAGCAGACGCTGGGTTTTGCGACCGTCGCCGCCTTCGACTCGGGCAACCTGCTACCCGTCGCCAAGGCCTTGCACGCGAAATTCCCGGACAAGCCCATCCTGATCGCCGGCGACGACGATCGACACCTCGAAGCCACGCAGGGAATAAATCCCGGCCGTAGCAAGGCCGAGGAAGCGGCAAAGGCGGTTGGCGGAAAAGCCCTGCTACCGATTTTCGCGCCTGGCGAGCAAACGGCGAATCCGAAGGGTTTCACCGACTTCAATGATCTGGCCACCAAGAGCGTGTTGGGACGGGAAGGTATCGAGCGGCAGGTTCGTTCGGTGGTCGATGAGGTGATCGAGCGTTACCAGGCGCAGAGTGTCGAGCCGCAGCAGCAGCTGGAGAAACGGGAGCAGCGGCTACGTAGGGCGGTGAAGGTGGGGTAATAGATATGGCGTCATCGTAGGTTGCGCTGCGATGACGCGTTCTTGGCTTGCTCGTGCTCGGTGTGTGAGGGGGTTCAGAAGGCATCAAGGTGTTCAGCGGCAGCTCGCTCTTGGGGGACTGCCTACGGCAGACCCCCGCCGCTAGGCTCCCCCCAAGACGGCGAGATCGCTTGCGCGAACTCGCTGGCTGACAATGACCACTCAGCAATGGTTTTGCTCACGCAATGACCATTAGGCTTGAATCTGACAGGTTCGGCGTTCGCACGAAGATCGATGTGCATGACCGTCTGCTGTCAATAACACTGCATTTCCGGTATCGACCCATAACCGACCACCGGCGCGAAGGAAAGCAGACGTTCAACGTCTGGTTCAGCGGCGCCAAAAGATGGAGTGGCATTCTGCGACGTACTGCCGAAGGCATTCGCAGAATGCCGCGGAGTGTTCGAAGTCTGCTGGAACAACTTATTGGGCAATATATTATCGCAATTGCGATTCTTTTTAACTAGGCAAATTCGCATATTAATGGACGCCTAATTTTCCTTCTGTTTTTGTGTGCTGTTCTTTTTCACACATGGCTATTTCAAAACCTGGCGGAAGCGATGTGCGTTCGTTTCCACATGCCCCAGACAGTTGTTCAATTGTCAATTGATGACTTCCGTCTAACTTGGCGTCAGTTAAGTTGGCTCCAGAAAACGTTGCGTGACCCAGTAAAGAGCCCTCGAAATTCACACCAAGCAATGTGGCACCATCAAAGTTTGCATAACGAATGGTGGAGTAACTTAGATCTGAACCTTGCAGTCCGGCATTTTTAAAACTTACCATGGCTAAGTTTGCATAGGACAAATCCGACACGAAAAGCTCAGTACCTTCGAAATCCGCCCGAGTTAAATTGGCTCCTTTCAATTTTGCGCCGCCTAACCACAGTGGATGATCGAGATCTCTAGAAGATAAATTGACACCCAGAAGGGATGTGATTTCTTTTATTTTGTAAAGGCACCAAGATTTCGTACCTTGATATAGCGATGACTCTAGCGTGCCGCCAAAGATTTTAGAACAGAATAGGCCATCCGGGCTATTGAGATATTCCAGGGCGCTAGCTTTCCCAGAGTTTCCTGGTACCCGAGCTTGTATCAATTGCCAAGCGCGAAATTTTCTATCCTCTACCGCCTCAACTAGATTCAACCATGATATAGCGACAGCTAGAAGTAAAGATGCTGCCGCGACGATGACCCCCCAAGGTTCGACCTCTTGCACGAAGCGGCGCATCCGGTGAGAGATTGTTTTCTGATTTGTCATGGGTTAGCTGTATCAATACTAGGTGTGACTATGCCTAACTTGTAAGTTGACGTCCTGACACTAAACTTGATTCGCAGTTAGTTTTAAGTCAGGAATAATATCAGTACAAAGGCGATTATATTCTTGGTCCATCGTAGCTAGACCAATTAAACTTTTCGATAGCATGTTCGCTATAGGAATAACATCCTCTCCGTCCGTTCCTGGCCGACTGCAGGCTGTCACCGCCGAACCGAGCCCAGTGGCGGCTCTCCTCTCAAGATAAGACCCAAGCCGTCACAAACTTTGCAGACGGCCTGCTCGTACGGGTCGCGCCCGGTCCCCTTGCAATATCGGCACTGTTTGCGATCCACGTTGCTCACCGTCAATACTCCGTTGCCCTTGCAGATGCTGCAAGGTGTGGTTGCAAACGGATCGCTCCCGGTGCCGACGCAGAATGCACAGGCTAGCTCTTTACCTCCATCGCCATTTGAATCAGGACAGAAGCTTTCCAGTCCGCCCTGACTCTCGCCTTGAATCGCTGCCAGTGCAGCGGTCTCCGCTCGATGCTTCCACTGTTTCAGAATGTCGACCGTGTATCGTCCGGTGTCGTTGTCGATCAGCTTTGCACAGTTCTGACATAGCCAGATCGCGTTCTCTATCGACTGTCTTTGTGTAGAGGAGAGGCGCCCGTCGAAACGTGGCCCTCCGGGCGCTGCTGCGGTGATATGCGCTCCGACTCCGATGTTTACTGCCTCTGAGGCAGAGGTTCTCGGTCCTGCAGTTTGCTTGCGACACGCGGGGTTTGAGCACCGGACGCCCACTCGTTTCGCGAGGGTTTCAACAGTCAAGCGGGCGAAGTCGTCACGGGACACGTGGATCTCACGGAATTCTTGGCGCTACGAATAGCGTTTATCTGCTGCCCCGAAAGCGCCCAGCTCAACCGCTGCTGAGACCTCCGAAGCTAGGTTAATAGCATACGCCAAGATTGGGGTTTGTGTCGTTTCGTGTGGAACGGAGCCGATGCCTGTGCCGAGCCCTGCGGGCGCCCCCACCCCTAGCCCCGCCCCCAAGGGCGGTGAAGTCCTCGCCGCCGGACGGGCTCGGGGGCCGGCCGCGAAAAGCCGCAACCAGCCCCAAGCCCTTGAGCGTACTGGCGTTTCTGACGCCGTCAAGGGTGCGCTCCGCCGGGCTTCGCCCGCCCTTGACCGCGCCCTCAACGCCGCTGTTCGGGATGGCCATGCCTGCGCAGCCCCACAGGTCGGTCGTCGTCCGTTCCACACGAAACGACATAGACCCCAAGATTGCTTAGCGTGCCGCTTCGTGATGACTTTTGCATCATGCATCGAGAGGCTCTTCACGACCCGATGCGGACAATCGAGGTCTTGGAAAGCGGACGCCCAACGTTTGAAATCACCGGCGCTGTGCGGCTTTATCGCGCAGCTTCCCTTGGAGCGCAGTGTTAGATTTTTCACTCCTACAGCTTGTCAAAGACGGCTGACTGCAATTTTTCGATTTCCTCCGTCAAGAGGCCGAGGGCCGGGAATGTCTTTCCTTTCCTCGTTCGGTATTCCAAAGCCTTTTCTTTATAGGCAGCCGAAAGTCGAAGGGTTTGCTCAAGCTTCACTGTTTCGGGCAAACCTGCACCTATTGCAAGAGATGCTAATGTTTCCAAGTCGTGGCTGATCGTTTTCAGGTCTTTAATTGTTCGCTTGTGCTTGTACAGAAACGCCTTGAGCAAGAGCTCTGCCGAGTGACCGAGCAGGTAGTAAATTGCCGACGAGTAACCTATGCGACCGCGGGGTCGTGCCTGTAACACCCGAGCGGCCTCTAAGAACTCCCCCGATAGAGAAAAAAAGGTGCCGTCGTCTTGGCTTTTATCGCCATCGACGTGGAAGCCAAATATCTCTCGGCAGCACATTTGATAATAGTCCACATTGAAACTCCGTGACGTTTGAGGGGGTTGTGTCGTTCCGTGTAGAAAGCGGCACGTCGCAATGTAGGCAACAGCGTACACCCAGATCGCTTCAACGACTGCTTCGGGTCAACTTGGTCACCGTCTCTTCCTGGCCGACAGGCGCTACTCCGTGTAGTGAAAATAGCCGCGCTGTCGCGTCCGGCGCTACGCTGAGATACCTCAGCGTGAAAAAGCCGGAACTAGGCCGGTTCGGTGTTGGGTCGCTGCTCGGGTCAGTCGCCGAAGTGGTCATGACTCGGCATCGAAATGGGCGCACTCTTGCGCACCGTGAAGGCGGCAACTCGGCAAGTTGGCCGTCGTTGCTATTGGTCATTTCTCGCGAAAGAGCAGAAAGGCGAGGCCTCCAACAATTAAGACGCCCACCCATTGAGTTAGAAGCATTCCGACATGCACTTGAGCTACGAAGGACCCTAAGGTAGGCGGAAAAAATACGAATCCATAGCCAGCATTAAGAATTACTCCGTTTTCTCCGATAAATCTGAATGGCGGAAAAAGAGCCATCAGCATGACCACGGCAATCATGCCGATAAGTAGTTTTTGCTGCTTCGAATTCATAGTCATCCTCTACACAACGCCCGACCTTGTTATCGGGAGAAGTTTTGCTACATAACTCCGACGCCGAGTCTCTAACTTGGCGCCGCTCGGAGCTTTGAAAGCCTCACCGAAGCAGGCTCTGCGCCCTATATTAGTTGCTTCTATACAGCATTAGAAAATCGTGAAAATCGGCACTCCGCAGGCTAGGCTCATATCCTACACCTAGGCCGGCTCAGTGACTGCTTTCGGCATACTTCTCGACCGTCTCTTCCTGGCCGGCAACCGCCGACCACGGTCTGGCTCGAAAGCAGTCGGTTAGCGCGCTGCTTTGTCGTTGCTAAGATCCTTTCTTAATCGCGCACAGGCGGCCACAGGCGGGCCGTATGAACCAGTGTCAGTATCCACACTGTTTCGCCGTCGATCTGATACACCAAGCGATAGCTTTCGTGCGGGATCAGCTCGCGGGTGCCGGGAATCCTCCCCGGCTTGCCACGATGGGGATGCTGAGCCAGCAGGGCGGCTGCGTCGCTGAACAGCTCATCCATTCGCGAAGCCGCACGTGGGTTGTCGGCAGCGATGTAGTCCCATACGTCGGTGCGGTCCTGCTGCGCTTCTGGTGTCCAGACGACCCTCACGGGCGATTCGTCACATTGGCACGCCGTGCGGAAAACTCGGCTTCAATCTCATCGTTCGATCGCCCCTGGCCGGCACGCATCGAGGCCCGGCCGGCCTCGACCTTGTGGCGCAGGAACTCATCGTAGTCCCGTGCCTCGCGCTGGCGGTGAACAAACTCGCGCATGAGCTCGCGCAGCACCTGCGACGCCGGGCGGTGGGCGGCTTCGGCTTCCGCCATGAACTCGGCGCGCAGCTCGGGTTCCAGCTTCATTGTGAAAACGGCTTCTTTCGACATGATCAGGCCTCCTGTCAAAGGGTACTAACCAAGTATATACATGATCATTACATCGCGCGCCGCACAAAGTGCAACAAGGCGAGTGGTGCTGTATCAGCTGTGCCGGCACACATCTGCTTGGCAACGGGCTCGACAAGGCTTCAGCACTATTGATAACCTATTTTATCAATAGCAAAATGCCTGCAAGCTGTTGCGCACGCCAGACCGCCGCTGTATTAGTATCTAATACACAAGACCAGCCCAGAAAGGAGCCGTCATGCCGAGAAACACCAGCGTCACCCTGGGTGAACACTTCGAAGGCTTCATCGCCCAGCAGATCGATGCCGGCCGCTTCGAGTCCAAGAGCGAAGTGGTGCGCGCCGCGATGCGGCTGCTCGAAGAGCACGAACAAAAAGTGAGCGCCTTACGTCAGGCCCTGGTCGAGGGCGAGACGAGCGGCGAACCGGTGCCGTTCGCAATGGCGTCGATCATCGAGGAGGCACGCCAGGAGGCCAAGAGCGGTTCCGTGGATGCTTGAACTGCTTGTTCGCCCGCGCGCCCGCCGCGACCTCAAGGACATCTGGCGCTACACCGTTCAGCAATGGGGCGCCGCGCAGGCGGATCAATATCTGTACGACCTCGATCGCGAGATCCAGGGGCTTTTGAAGTTTCCCGAGCTGGGGACGCCGTACGATCCTGTCCGAGCGGGCTACCGGCGGCTGCATGTGAAACGTCACCTGGTGTTCTATCGCCGCGCCGGTCAGCGTCTTGAGATTGTTCGTGTGCTTCACGACGCCATGGATGTCAAAAGCCATCTATGACCCGGCGTGATCTTGTCGAAGGATTGGATGACCACCCCGTGAGCGACACAAGCCCCCTCCCCGCCATCCCGGCCGTTGCTTCCCGGCTCCTGACCGCCGAACAGTTCCAGCGCCTGGCTGACGTGCCGCCCGAGATCGAATGGTTCGCCAATCTCGGCAACAAGGCCACCCGCCGCGCCTACGAAAACGCCATCGGGGATTTCATGAAGTTCACCGGCATCGTGAAGCCCGAGGAATTTCGCACCGTCACCCGCGCCCATGTCATCGCCTGGCGCGACGACCTGGTGCAGCGCGCCTTGAGCGGCATGACCGTACGGCATCGCCTGGCGGCGCTGTCGTCGCTGTTCGAGTCCCTGTGCGAGAAGAACGCCGTGACCCACAACCCGGTCAAGGGCGTCAAGCGCCCGTCGGTGGAAAGCTACGAAGGCAAGACCCCTGCCCTCGGCGACCACCAGGCGCGCAAGCTGCTTGACGCGCCGGACGGCGCCTCGCTCAAAGGCAAGCGCGACCGAGCCCTACTGGCCACCCTGCTCTATCACGCGCTACGCCGCGAGGAGCTGTGCCGCTTGAAGGTCAAGGACTTCAAACACGAGCGGCGTGGGGTGCCGCACCTGAAGGTGTTCGGCAAGGGCGGCAAGATCCGCTATGTGCCACTACATCCCGCTGCCAGCGGCTTGATTGGGGACTATCTTGAGGTCGCGGACCATGGTGCGGACGATGCCGGCGCCCTGTTCCGGCCCATCCGCAACAACTGCACCGGCACACTGGAAAAAGCGATCACACCCGACGCGGTTTACAAACTGGTGCGGCAATACTCAACGGCGCTGGGTTTCGCGATCGGGGCGCACGCGTTGCGGGCAACCGCCGCGACCAACGCGCTTGATCACCAGGCCGACATTGCCAAGGTGCAGGAGTGGCTGGGTCATGCCAACATCGCCACCACGCGGATTTACGATCACCGCAAGACCCGGCCGGAGGACAGTCCGACCTTCAAAGTGGCCTATTAGAGAATGCTCGAGTTCTTTGTCAGTCAGCACCGGCAACTGGGTTTTTACTCTTGATTTCCGCCGCGACATCCTGCCGACGTGCCTCATCGCGTCGGCGAGCGGCAAGGCGTCTGGGTCGCGCCGGAGGCGTGCCCCCCGTGGCTTGAGCTGACGGCGCTCAGCACCCGGAGGGCGTCGAAGTTGCCATGCTTCATCGATGCTGTCGCACCTGGCGTTGTGTGGTTTGCCACCGCTCCCGAGCGGAAGTGCCGCGTAAAATTCGCCGATGATCCGCTCTGAACTCATCAACCGACTCGCCGCCCTCTTCCCGCAGTTCACCCCCAAAGATACTGAACTTGCGGTCAAGGCCATTCTTGAAGCGCTGAGCAACACGCTGGCGAAGGGGGACCGCATTGAAATACGCGGTTTCGGAAGCTTCGGGCTCAACTACCGGCCGCCACGTACTGGGCGCAACCCAAAAACCGGTGAGGCCGTGCGGGTTCCAGCGAAAGCGGTACCCCACTTTCAGGCGGGGAAAGAACTGCGTATCAAGGTCGACTCGGGCAGATAAGCGCTTCTTGATTGCGTTCTGCTCGTGCGACTGTATGCCTTCCGGATATGCTGGAGAACAAAACTGATGGTCTCAGATCGGCCATGAGCGGCCAGATAACGCTCCGCGCGACAGGCCGTTCGAGTGACCGTTGCGATCCAATACCAGCCGACCAGGCAACATGAACCAATCGTCCAATTCGGCAAGACTACCGGCGCCGCATACGGTAGGCAGGAGTCGTGGAAATGCCCGCCCTCGGTTCCAGAAGGGCATCGCCAACATACTTGGCTCAGCGGCCCTGGCGCAGACGGTTACGTACGTGGCAGGACCTTTGCCCAAGGTAACTCCGGCAAGCCCGGAGGGGTGGTTTGGTCATCCGGTTCCATTCCGCGCCGGAACCTTCATGGAAACCTTCTTTAGGTCCACTGGCACCACCGCCCTCGCCGAGAGTCCCCGCGGTCCTCGTCTGAGGCCATCCTCTGGAGCGGGTTTCTGTCCGCACTGTCAACGGCGTCACCGCCGACGGCTCTCACTGCTTCCTCGCTTCGTCCCGAGGTTCCTCATAGGGCTCGATCTTGTCCACGCGCAGCTGATAGCCAGCGATGCCCCATGTGGTATCCGCGCGTTGCAGCGTGAATTCTCCGTAGACCCAGACCGGTACCATCATCTTCACGCCCGCCAGTGGCTTGGCGGATTTGGCGTGGATGATCTGGTTTGCTGGCGGCGGCGGGGTGTGAATGCAGGCGCCAAAATAGGGGACAAGCAGGAATTCGGTGACTTTGTCTCCTTGCCGCTCCAGTGGCAGAGCGTAGCCCGCGATACGCCCCTTGCGGCCATTCATGGCGGGTTCGCCGGGCGCATTTTCCCAGGCATGCTTGAGCTTTTCGAGGGCCTCCATCGCTCGTGGGTCGGAGTCCTGCATCGTCGTCAGGTCGAGCGTCTTGAATTCGGCCGAGGGATCCCAGTCCTTCGGTACCAGGTGGTCCCACGTGATTTCCGGCCAGGGGTTGGCGGCAAGGAGCGGTGTCGCGAAGATCAGCGTAACGAGCAGAAGTAGTCGTTTCATGTTCAATTCCGTGGTGTGAGGCCGTCGGCAAGCGAAATGCGCCAGGCACGCCATCCGGGAACCAGGCTGGCAAGAAGCCCGGTGGTGAGTATGGACACGACGAGTCCCCACTCGCTCGCGGTGGGCGGTCGCAGTGCAAGATGGACGCCGTACTCCCGCAGCAATGGCCCCAACGCGACGATGCCCGCCGCCAGGAGCGCCGCGCCGAGAAGAACGCCGAGTGCGGTGACCAGCAGGCCTTCGACGGTGAGCATCATGAATATTTCGCGTGGGCCGGCGCCGAGTGCGCGCAGGATGGCGAGTTCGCGTCGGCGTTCGTTGAGGCCAGCGAGCAGCGTGGCCGTGAGTCCGGCGAGGCCAACCGCGACAACCAGCGCGGAGAGCGCGAGCAGGGTCTGCTCGACCGTGGCGAGCGTCTGCCAAAGTTCGTCGAGCGCCACGCCAGGCATCACCGCGAGCAGCGGCTCGCCGCGATAGCCGTTGATGTGGCGCTGCAGGCGGAAGACGTCTCTACGGCTCTTGAGGCCGATCAGCATCGCAGTGATCTCCTGCGGCTGAAGATCGAATTTGCGCACCTGTTCGGCGGGAATGGCGAGGCCCGGTAGTGGGGCGCCGCCGGCCCAGTCGAGGTGGATCGCGGTGATCGCCGCGAGGTCAACGTGCACCGTGCGGTCGACCGGCGTACCGGTCGGTGCGAGGATGCCGACGACCGTGAACGGCTTATCCTCATGTTCCGGACCGAGTTCAGCCATGCCGTGCGAGAGCGTGATGTGGTCGCCAGGGCGGTAGCCGAGCTGCGCGGCCACTTCGCTGCCGAGCACCGCTTCGAAGACCTCGGCGAAAGGCTTGCCGGCGGAAAAGGTCAGTGCCTGCCGGTCGCCGTAGCGCAGCCGATCGAAGTAGGCGGCCGAGGTACCGAGCACCGGGAAGCCGCGGTGACTGTCGCCGAGCGACAGCGGCACGGCCCAATCGACCGCCGGATGGGTCGCTAGCGCTTCGAAGCTCTCCCAGCGCATGTTGTTGGTCGCGCTGCCGGAGTGGAAGACCGCGTAGAGCATCAGCTGCACGGCGCCACTGCGCGCGCCGACGACGAGGTCGACGCCCGATACCGACTGCGTGAAGCTCGCGCGTGCGTCGCTGCGCACGCGCTCGACCGCGAGCAGCAGCGCGCTGGCCAGGGCGATGGCGACCAGGGCAATGCCCAGTGTCAGGCGACGCGCCCAGGCGCTCTTGAGTGCAAGGAGCAGCACGGCCCTCATGTGGCGGCCTCCGTGGCCGCGCAATTGACCTCCGCGAGTGCCACCGTGCGGTCAAAGTGCGCAGCGAGCCGTACATCGTGGCTGACGAACAGCAGGGCGGCATTCGCGGCGGCGGTCTCGGCGAGCAGCAGGTCGATGAAAGCTTGCTGACGCGGCGCGTCGAGCGCCGAGGTCGGCTCGTCGGCGATGAGGATTCCGGGTTGGCCAATGAGGGCGCGAGCCGCCGCGACGCGCTGCTGCTGGCCGACCGAGAGTTCGGCCGCGGGTTTCTGCCAGAGCGCAGGCGCGAGGTCGAGATGGGTCAGCAAACGGGCGGCAGCCTGTTGCGGATCGCCGGCCCGCTCACGCCGCCGGGTCGAGAAGATGCAGGGCAGCAGCACATTGTCACGAGCGGACAACCAGGGCAACAGGTTGAACTGCTGGAAGACGAAGCCGACGTGGTCGGCGCGGAAGCGGTCGCGCGCATGGGCGGACAGTGCGGTCAGCGGCTGGCCAAGCAACTCGATACGTCCTGTCTGCGGCAGCGCCACACCGCCGAGCAGCGCGAGCAGGGTGCTCTTGCCGCTGCCGCTCGGGCCATGCAGGAACACACGCTCGCCGTGCGCAACGGCGAAGTGCGAGATGGCGAGACAGTCTGCGCACTGGCGCGGCCAGCGGTAGGTGAGTTCCTTGATGCGGATCGCCTGATCGACGCTGTGGGTCATGCTGGCGAGCTTACCAGACGAGCACCGGCTTCTTCGGCGTCAGCCGTTGCGCGCCCTGACCGACGGGGCCGCTGCGCTGGCTTTCGAGACGGTAGAGGCGCTTGAAAAGCTTGAACAGCGTCGTCTCGATGCCCTTTAAGGGGTCAGCTCACGAAACGGGAAAAATCGTACGCTAAGCCTCACCGAGCACCCGCAGCGACCGGAACTTGCCCTGCTCGACGTGTTTGTTCTGCCGCCAGATGTAGTCGCCGGTCAGGTTGATGTGCTCCCAGCCCAGCGGCGAGAGGTGCGGCAGCAGCCTCTCGTCGATGTCCTTGCCCGAGTCGCGCAGCGCCTGGATCGCCCGCTCCAGGTAGACCGTGTTCCACAGGATGATGGCCGCCACCACCAGGTTGAGGCCGCTGGCGCGGTAGCGCTGGTTCTCGAAACTGCGGTCGCGGATTTCACCGAGCCGGTTCAGGAACACGGCGCGGGCCAGTGCGTTCTTGGCCTCGCCCTTGTTCAGGCCGACCTGCACTCGGCGACGCAGCTCGACGTTCTGCATCCAGTCGAGCGCGAACAGCGTGCGCTCGATGCGACCCAGCTCGCGTAAGGCCACGGCCAGGCCATTCTGACGCGGGTAGCTGCCAAGCTTCCGGAGCATCAGCGAGGCCGTTACCGTGCCCTGCTTGATCGACGCGGCCAAGCGCAGGATCTCGTCCCAATGGGCGCGAATGTGTTTCACGTTGACGCTGCCGCCGATTAGGCCGGCGAGCGTCGGGTACTGCTTGGCGTCGCCGTGGATGTACAGGCGCTTGTCGGTCAGGTCGCGGATGCGCGGCGCGAAGCGGAAGCCCAGCAGGTGCATCAGCGCGAACAGGTGATCGGTGAAGCCGGCCGTGTCGGTGTAGTGCTCCTTGATGCGCAGGTCGGATTCGTGGTGCAGCAGCCCGTCCAAGACATGGGTGGCGTCGCGCACCGTGGCATTGATGACCTTGGTGTGGAACGGCGCGTACTGGTCGGAGATGTGGGTGTAGAACTGCACCCCCGGCTCCTGCCCGTACTTCAGGTTAACTTGGCCGGCGGCATGGCCTCTGCCGCCGGCCTTGAAGTTCTGGCCGTCCGACGACGACGTGGTGCCGTCGCCCCAATAGACGGCGAACGGCTGACGGAACTGCGCGTTGACCAGCTCGGCCAGCCCCGCCGAATAGGTCTCGTCGCGGATGTGCCACGCTTGCAACCAGGTCAGCTTGGCGTAGGTCACGCCCGGGCAGGATTCGGCCATCTTGGAAAGGCCAAGATTGATGGCGTCGGCCAGGATGGTGGTCAGCAGCAGGTATTGATCTTCGGCCGCCGCGCCGCTCTTGAGGTGCTTGAAGTGGCGGCTGAAGCCGGTCCAGCCATCGACCTCCAGCAGAAGCTCGGTGATCTTCAGGTGCGGCAGAAGGCTGTACGACTGTTGCATCAGCGCCTCGGCATCGTCGGGCACGCCGTTGTCCAGCGGCGAAATCTTGAGCCGGCCGGTGCTGGTGATGGCGGCGTCGGGCAGTTCGTTGGCGGCAGCCAGCCGCTCCACCGTCGCCAGTTGCCCTTGCAGCACCGTGAGGCGCGCCTCCAGGAAGCGCCCGCAGTCGGTTTCGACGGCCAGACCTAGTTCCCGCTGCTCGCGCTGCGCCGCGAAACGCGGCGGCGGCAGCAGGTAGTCCTCAAAGTCCTTGAACTGGCGCGAGCCCTGGACCCAGATGTCGCCGGAGCGCAGCGCGTTTTTCAACTCGGCGAGGACGCACAGCTCGTAGTAGCGCCGGTCCAACCCATCTTCTGTGCGCACCAGGCTTTCCCAGCGCTTGCGCACGAACGACGTGGGCGCATCGTCCGGCACCTTACGGGCCTGGCGCTCGTTCATCCCTTTGAGCACATCGACGGCCGCGAGCAGTTCGCGTGCCACCGGTGCGGCCTTCATAGTCAGCGCTCCCAGCAGGACCGGCGTGTAGCGCCGGAGCTGGTTGAAGCCGTCGCCGACCAGCGCGAGGAAGTCGAAACCTTCCGGCTGAGCCAGCAGCTCCGCCTGGGTGATGCTCTCGGTGAACACCTCCCACGGGATGATGGCCTCGATGGCGGCGAACGGATCGCCGCCTGACTGCTTGGCTTCCACCAGGGCGCGGCCGATGCGCGAGTACAGTCGCACCTTGTCGTTGATCGCCTTGCCGGACTGTTGGAAACGGTCGGCATGGTTGCGCTTGGCCTTGCTGAACAACGCGCCCATGAACCGGTCGTGCAGGTCGATGATCTCGTCGATCAGGGTGGCGCGGGTGTCGAGGATCACCGCGACCAGGGTCGCATAGCGCCGGTTCGGCTCCAGGTCGCGCAGGTGCTGGGCCGTCATCTGTCCGCCTTCGCGGGCGAGCTTCAGCAGGCGGTTCTGGTGGACGGCGTGCTCCAACCCGTCCACCAGCGCCAAGTCGCGAAGGGCCTTCAGCCGCTCCAGGTGGGTCAGCACATGCTTGGGCTTGGGCGGGCCGGGCGGCTGGCGCAGCCAGATCAGCCCGCTGCCCTTGGTGCCGTCGCGGATCGCCAGCAGCGCGTCGAGCGCACGACGATGATGATCGGCCAGCGGCGCGGTCAGTGCCTCGTACACCTGGCGCGTGCCGCGCGTATGCGCCTCGCTACATACACGCTCGATGACATCGATGGCCGGCAGGATGATGTGCTGCTGCCGCAGCAACTCGACCAGCGCCTCGGCCAGCACGAGGCCCCGGTCGGTCTGCTGGGCCAGTTCGGCGAGCTGGTGAACGAAGCGGTGGTAGTCGGCGGCAGCGAACGGCGCCAGGTTCAGCCATGCCTGCAACTCCAGCAGGTGCTCGCGCCGGGTTTCCGGCCGCTGCGCGTACTGCGGCCAGGCGTCCGGCTCAATGCGCAACTGGCGGCCGACGATGTTCAGCAGGGACGCGGGCGGCTCCGCATCCGTCGGCAGGGCGAAACCGGGATAGCGCAGGTAGCACAACTGTACCGCGAAACCGAGCCGGTTGTGATTGCCGCGCCGTTGGCGGATCACCGACAGGTCGGGTTCGGAGAAGGTGTAATGCCGGATGAGGTCGTCGTCAGTAGTCGGGAAGGCAAGCAGGCCGGTGCGGTCGGCGGGCGTCAGCAAACTGCGGCGCGGCATGGTCAGTCATCCGTTCTCAGGTATTGGTAGATGGTTTCGCGGCTGATGCCGAACTCGCGGGCGAGCTTGGCTTTCTGCTCACCGGCGGCGGCCAGCCGGCGCAGCTCGGCCACCCGCTCCGGCGATAGCGCCTTCTTGCGGCCCCGGTAGGCCCCGCGCTGCTTGGCGAGCGAGATACCCTCGCGCTGCCGCTCGCGGATCAGGGCGCGCTCGAACTCGGCGAACGCGCCCATTACCGACAGCATCAGGTTCGCCATCGGAGAGTCCTCGCCGGTGAAGGTAAGGCTTTCCTTGACGAATTCGATGCGCACGCCACGCTGGGTGAGGCCCTGCACCAAGCGGCGCAGGTCGTCGAGGTTGCGCGCCAGGCGGTCCATGCTGTGCACCACCACCGTGTCGCCCTCGCGCACGAAGGCGAGTAGCCGTTCCAGCTCGGGGCGCTGGGTGTCCTTACCCGATGCCTTGTCGGTGAACAGCCGGTTCACCGAAACCTGCTCAAGCTGGCGTTCCGGGTTCTGGTCGAAGCTGCTAACGCGGACGTAGCCGATGCGCTGACCGTGCAAGGTGTCCTCCTGAGGGCAATGTGTCAGGAAGAAATCTATGACCCTTGACGGTGCGTGTCAATCAATTCGGAAGGTGAGTCTATTCTGACGCTCTCGCAGCCGGGTGCTCTGACGCCAGGTTAGCGTATAGCTCAAGATGACACCTTGCTTGAAGGATTCACTGTAAATCACTATGATTATATTGCAATCATAAATGAGCAGAGCTGTCAGACAAACGAAGGAGATTTCGCAATGGCACAGACCGAAACCAAAGTGCTGACCGCACATGTTCCCATCCCCTTGGCCGAGAAGGTCGATCAGATGGCCGCTCGGCTTGAGAGGTCGCGCGGCTGGATCATGAAACAAGCGCTGTCGGCCTGGGTCGACCAGGAGGAAGAGCGCAGTCGCCTGACCCGCGAGGCACTGGCCGATGTGGACGCCGGCCGGGTCATCGACCACCAAGCCGTGCAGGCATGGGCCGATAGCCTCAGCTCCGACACGCCGTTGCCGGTGCCGCGTTGATGGAACTGAAATGGACCAGCAAGGCGCTCTTCGACCTGGCTCGTCTATACGAATTTCTGGCCCCGGTAAACAAACCGGCGGCTGCGCGCACCGTACAGGCGCTAGCGGCCGCGCCGTCTGCCTTGCTGGCCAACCCACGCATCGGCGAACGGATTGAGGAGTTCGAGCCGCGCGAGGTGCGCCGGATTCTCGTGGGGCATTACGAGATGCGCTATGAACTTACGGAAACCACCATCTACGTGTTGCGGCTGTGGCACACCCGAGAGGATCGCTGATAGGCCCTGCCGCCAACCTGTCTCGCAACGTCGGCAGGGAACGAGCTTGGGCGAGCTATTCCTTAGCGTACGATTTTTTCCGTTTCGTGAGCTGACCCCTTTAATGCGGCGAAATCGGTGCAGCGAAAAACATAGTTCGCGTCGATGTCGGCATGTTCGCCATCAAACTTGGGCATGCCGACCTGCACCGACTGCACGCTGCAGCCGGCAGCCGGGGTCGGCTGCCACAGCGTGGCAGCGTCGTTGAGGATTTTCTCCGCGCCGGCGAGCGCGGCCTTTTGCTTATCGTTCTTTGGCGCGCGCTCGAAGCCAACCACCGCATCGAGCGGCAGCTCCACGTCGAGCGAGATGCTGCCCTCGTCGATGACGGCATCGAGCCGGCCTTCGCCATGCACGTGCTTGTGCTGGGCATGGGCGAAGGGCATGCCGCAGATGAGGGTGGCGGCGAGCAGAACCTGTGCGTTCATGGAGCGTCTCCTTGGGTCAGTGCGAATGGCCGCTGCCGAAGACCACGATGGCAATGCCGGCGGCGAGCAGCAGGCCGTGCCAGCCGATTGCCTGTTGCTCGCGCTTGAGGCGCGGCATCAGGTCGGCAACAGCGATATAGAGGAAACTGGCGGCGGCGAGGGTGAGAATATGCGGCACCCAGTCGAGCATCCGTTCCAGTGCGAAGTAGCCGATGATGCCGCCGGCTAGGGCGGTCAGACTCGAAACGCCGTTCCAGAACAGCGCACGGCCACGTGCCCAGCCGGCGGCGAGCAGAATGGCGAAGTCGCCGGCCTCCTGCGGCACTTCGTGGGCGATGATCGCCAGCGTGGTGGCCCAGCCGAGGGCCGGGTCGGCGAGGAACGCGGCGGCAATCAGCAGGCCGTCGGTGAAGTTGTGGAAGCCGTCGCCGACGAGGATCGACACGGTTTCCCCATGCTCGTCATGCCGATGGTGATGGCTGTGCGGGTGATCGTCGCAGAGAGTGACGCCGTTATCGGCAGCGGTCTCGCCGCCGCCGTGGGCATGACGCCAGAGTGCGAATTTCTCGAGCGCGAAGAACCCGAGAATGCCGGTGAGCAGCAGCGGGAATACTTCGTGTGGCGTCAGTCCCGATTCAAGCGCCTCGGGCAGCAGGTGCAGCGTCGCCGTCGCCAGCAGCAGGCCGGTCGAGAAACTGACGGTAAAACCGAGCCACTTCTTCGGCAAGCGGAACATCACCAGCGCCGCCGCAGCAACGGAAAGCAGCCCGCCAAGCAGGCAGGCGAGCGTGATCTGGACAAGTAAAGGCAGCGAAGACATGGGGGCGGATTCAAACACAACTGTGTTGCAAATACAACCAGGTTGCAAAATAAAGCTGGCTGTGTTCCCATTGCGCTATGTCCAATCCTGTCGATCTGCTGCGCGCTGCCGGTGTCAGAGTTACGCCGGGCCGTGTGCGTTCCCTTGAGGCGCTGCAGGCGGCAACCCAGCCGATGAGCCACGCCGACATCGAGTCCTTGCTGCCCGACGTTGATCGCGTCACGCTCTACCGCGTCCTCGATTCGCTGGTGGCTTGCGGCCTGGCACTCAAGGCAGTCGATACGCGCGGCGTGTTCCGCTTTTCGGCCAGTGGTCCGCACCGCCAGCACGATGGCCACATCCATTTTCGCTGCACCAGCTGCGGCGGCGTCTCGTGCCTCAAGGCAGCGCCACCGCCACCACCGAAGCTGCCGCGCGGATTCAGACTCGACGCGGTCGAGTTCGACGTGCGCGGCACTTGCGCGCAGTGCGCGGGGCAGTCCGCCTGAAACGGCTCCTGCTGCTTCGCGCTGCGCCATACGTGGCTAAGGATTGGCCGATTGACGCTGACGCGTTTGACGATCCACCTTGAGCCTGAATGACAACAACAGCGGGCAGGATTACTTCGCGTTGTGGAGAAGCTGCCGTTCAGACAAGATTCCAGGCCAGAGGTCGCCAGCCACGCTTCGTTCGGTTGTCGCCGAGCATCGGCTGGTCCAACGGCGGCGCTGGACTTGGAGCCGAGGTTCACAGGGAGCCGCTGAGTGGCCGGTCCAGGTCAGACTGTGGCCATTGATGCCAACGATAGGCGAACGTCTCGTCTGGGTCGTGACGAGACGGTCGGATTCCATTTGTCATCAGACAGCATTCGGCCACAAGCTGCCGGTGGGGAAAGTTTGCCCAAACCCGTCATTGAAGCGATCATGGAGTATGCTATCGACCTAGCTCGCCAGATGCTGGCAGCGGTTGAGTCCGGCGCTCTTGCGGCGGCAGATGAACGCTATTTGGTAGACGTTATGGAACCGTCCGCTTCCCCAGTTGATAGATTGAAGGACATGGGTTTTCGTGAATGCGGCGAGTGGCGCCTACAAGAAGGGCGCCTGAAGTGCATTCTTACAGATAACGCTGCCGCGCCCAACGTCCTCTACGCGTTCGTCTCAGGCGAGACAGTTATGTACGTCGGAAAGACGGTGCGCTCGTTGAAGAAGCGCATGTATGGGTACCAGAATCCGGGGCCTACGCAGTCCACGAACATCAAGGGAAATAAGCTTATTGGGGCGCTTCTCTCTGGCGGTGCAAGCGTTAAAGTGCATGCGCTGCCCGATAACGGTCTCCTCTACTACGGCGGATTCCACGTTAATCTCGCGGCCGGCCTTGAAGACAGCTTGATTGCTAGCCTCAAGCCCAAGTGGAACAAGGGGGCATATGACGTCTAACAAAACTATCGACCACGTACCTTCGGCGCCGGACGCAGCAAAGCTGCGCCGGCTATAACGTTATGCCGCTTGATCTGGACATCAAGGTCTCCGACGTCATTGCAGCCATCGCGTTGCTGATCTCCGTTTCATCGGCGATTTACGCACACGGGCAAAGAACAGCTGCAGAACGGGCCAATCTCATTGCGGTTCGCGAAAGCCGCCGCCCGTTGCGGCTGCAGGTGTTCCAGTCAATGCACCACTTCTCGAAGTACTGCTCGACGTACTGGACGCTTTATCACATGGGCGAAGTAAACCGAAGCCGGGAGCTCACGGAGCGCATCGATACTTTCAAGTGGGAAATCGAGCAGCACGGACATCTGGACATGCCGGATGTTGAGGAGAAGGCCACGGCCTTCGTTAATGGCGCGTGGAACCTCCAGAGGCTTGTCGACCGCATTGCGGGCGGGCAGCACAATCCCCTTGATCGTGCGTACACCACCGCCGAGGAGAATGTGGAGGCGCTCGTAGACTGGTTCGCCAAGGAAAGCCGCGAACTCAAAGCTCTCTTCCAACCATACTTGGGTGCGGCCTAGCATGACGCTCAACCTCGCCCCCTTCGGTCGCTGGACACTGTTCCCAGCCAAGACGAAGGTCGCCTCTGGGTCGATCGCTGCCGTTCAAAAACTGCGAATTATAGGATAGTGACGACAGATTTTAAGCCTGCCTTACCGAAACGTCGAACGGGAGCTGGCGGGCAGCAGGAAACAACAAAACTCGGCGCTTACTGATCAACATATGGTCTTGTGATGCAAGGGTAGAGTCCAGTTGACACGTAAGGACCGGCATAACCACTAAACGCCATTCCCATGACTAGAAAACTCATCCTTGTTGACTACGAGAACATCACTAAAATAGATCTTTCCGGTCTCGACGACTCCTACCGTGCCATCGTGTTTGTGGGTTTTAAGCAGAAACCGCCAAAGGCGTTAAAGATGACAGACACTCCCCATTCCTTTGATCGCGTAAAGCTCCAAAGGATTGAAGGTTCTGGAAAAAATGCTTTGGACTTTCACATCGCTTTTCAGCTGGGACGAACCATGGAAACTGAACCGCAAACAGAGTGCTTTGTGCTTTCAAAAGACAAGGGATTTGACCCTCTGCTTTCCCACCTGAACAAAAGCGGGCTTAAATGCAACAGAATAACCTGCATGACAGAACTTATTCCCAGCTCGGACGTTCTGCCGCCAATGTCAGAGAAAGTCCTATGCATACGATGTGTTAAAGCAAGCACGATAGAGCATCGTGGGGGCCTTTGGTGCTCTAACTGCGGCTGTTTTTCAACCCCCCCAGACCCAGGCTATCGGGAGCCACAAAGATTCAGGTATTACGGCCCTCGAACTGATGCAGAGTGTAGTGGCTGCCACGAGACGAAGGGTATGGCCGGTGGCATTTTTGATGATGGAAAATGGTTGTGTCGGGATTGCGTAGTGAGTTATGCACAATAGCCACATGTTGATGCTGTAGAAGCACCACTCCGAGTGGTCACTCTTCCAGTTTCGTGCGTCGCCTTTGGGTCGTTAAGAGACCGTCACGAAAAATGACAAAAGCTTGGTTGGCGAATATTGCCGAATTTTGTGGTCGCCCTCGACGCAGACGCTGAGCAGGTTTCGATCATCGCCATGTTCTACGGCGGCCAGGACTACGAAACAAGCCTGCAGGGCGACTCTGAGTACAGCCAAGAGTGCACTGAGTGAGCCTCCTTAGCGTGCTTTATTTTCCGTTTTCTGAGACGACCCCCGCAAGTCCCTATGAGGCCGCCAGCATCCGTCATCAATCCGTGGGAAGCGTAGAGATGCTCAGGTGCCGGCGGATGACACAACTTCTCGTTCTACCCGCCTCAGATTGACGCATATTCTGGGGTTCCGGCTTACAACCCCTTCATCCAGGAGGTACTGGCCGAGCCGGTGTGGCGCGAGCGCATGACGGCCGACGACTGGCGAGCGCTGTCGCCGCTGATCTATCACCACGTCAATCCGTACGGGCGGATCGAACTGGATATGAACCGGCGGCTACCCCTGGCCGCATAACCTCCCGGAAACCCTCGTTTGTGGGAGGTCCGCTGGTGATTTTCCAGATCGATCCAGTCGAGGCCCTATCGTCTCCCAAAACTATCCCTTGATTGGTTCTCCCGAAACGTCCACTATGTAGTCGAGTAACAGGAGAAAAAAAACATGGCCATCGTGATCGAAGACATTCAAATGGAGCGCCTGGCGGAGCAAATCGCCGTCGCCGAAGGCGTCTCCGTCACCGAGGTATTGCGGGAAAGCCTGATATCGCTGGCTGGCCTACGCGGCTTGACCACGCGGAAGGCCCCGTTGCGTGAGCGGTTGGCGGCGCTGGCGAAAGAGGTCGACGCGGTTCCCGCGCCCGTTCCGACCGACCTGCGCAGCGATGATGAAGTACTGGGCTACAACGAGCACGGCGTATGGTGATCGACACCTCAGCCATCCTCGCCTGGCTCAAGCACGAACCGGAGCGCGAGCGCATCGTAGCGGCGCTGGAAGCGAACCCGGTTTGTCGCCTCTGGGCGGTGAGCCTGCTCGAAGCGCATATTGTCGTGCGCGCCCGCGAACATCCGACCATGGTCGGCAAGCTGCAGCGCTTCCTGGAGGAAATCGGCGCCGTCGTCATGCCGTTCGATGAACGCCAGGCGCGGCTCGCTGATGCAGCTTTCATACGTTATGGCAAAGGTCAGGGACACCCGGCTCAGCTCAACTTCGGCGACTGCGCCGTCTACGCCTTAGCCGCCTCGCTCGGCGAGCCGCTGCTGTTTGTCGGCAACGACTTCGCGCGGACGGACATCCAGAGATGCTGATCGGCTACGCACGCGTCTCCACGCGCGATCAGAAACCGCACCTGCAACTTGATGCGCTGCAGGAAGCCGGTTGCGAGCGCGTCTTCGAGGAGACCGCCAGCGGCGCCAAACGCGATCGCCCGGAATTGAAGGCGGTACTCGACTTCATGCGTGCCGGCGACAACCTGGTGGTGTGGGGGTGTAAGCCCAAACCCCAGAAATTTCCGTCACACCAAATCGAGCCCCTCCACGATCGCATCCAGGTCGATGACCTGGCCGTCACCGCGGAACGTGTAGTGCCCGTTCAGATGGATGTGCCGCCAAGCCGCCGGCGAAATCTTTCCGATCAGCGCGAGCGCTTTCGCGTTCCGGCTCACCTCGTACTTGGTGAGTAGCCGCGACAGGATCGCCGAGTTGTAATAGATGACAGCGTTCGCGATCAGCCGCGCGCACTGGTTGCTGATCTCGATTTCAATGTCGGTCCTGCCGGTGAGCTCCTTCTTGCCGGCGACCTGGGCGATCGCCGAGCGCAACTGGTGATAGGACTCGATCCGGTTCTGCGAGCGGCGCACGTTGCGCTGCAGCTGCGGGTCGCGCAGGTAGCGCAGCGTGTAGATGCTGCGGATCAGCTTGTCGAACTCGAAGATGGCCCGTCGCGTCGGGTTCGACGCGGTGTAGGTGCACAGCTTGCGGATCAGTGTCCCCTGCGTCATCTCCTTGAGGCCCAGCGTGGCGACGATCTGGTCGATGTTGGCTTTCTCGTCCACGATTGCCTGCCGGTCGATCTGGCCAACCGGGCGAATCAGGCATTTTTCGTACAGGGCCGGATCATCGGCGCAGTAGAGTTCTTTCAGTTGTTCTTCCAGATCGGTGAAGCGCGGCTCGAAGCGCAGCCCGAACCAGTGCAGGATGGCGAAGTTGGCCTTGTTGACGCTGTGCATATCGCCCGTGATCGAGGTCGGCAGGATGTCCGACGTGTTGCGATACCAGACGTCGAACACGTGATGGGCTTCGAACTCGTGTGCGCCGATCAGCCAGCCCTGCAAGGGAACGTGATTGCACAGCAGCGTATAGGCGACGACGCCCTTGCCGCGACCGAAATACTTGCGCGAGTAGCGTGCCTTGACGGTCGGCCGCTCGACACCGAATTTCTGGCCGTCGACGCTGCCGTAGAGCGCGTCGAAGTCGAACGAGTAGTGCGGGAAGATCGGCAACTCGGCGATGCCGTTGCTGATCCGGTCGTTGGCCGCCTGCAGCGACGCCTGGCGCAGGTACTGCTGGTAGGTCGCCTCCAGCACGTGGTACGGAATGTCGCTGGTGCGCGCCATGACGACGTTGCCATGGTTCATCGCCTGGGCGATGATGACCGCCATCAGGCTGTCCGAATCGGCGACCTGCTTGGCATAGCGCGGTTGCAGCGGCGTCAGCGCCGACAGGAATCGGCACTGCTCGTTCACAAAGCGGAACACGTCGGCGACGTCGCAGAACGACAGCTTCTCGTAGAAGCTGTCCTCGCGCGCGGCATCGTTGTCAGCCTTGGGTCGGCGGCAGGTTAGCGTCTTGGTCTCGCTGTCGTAGTCGAGATGGTTCAGTTTTCCTTGTCGCAACTCGCGGTTGAACGCCAGCCACTGCTCGCGCAGCTCGGCCGTCAGCGTGTCGAGCTGGGCCTCGATCGGCTGGCGCAGCCAAGCGATGTCCATCTGGCCAAGCACCTCCGTTTTCTCGTCGAGGGACACGAGCTCGTCGGTAAAGCAGCGATGCTGCAGGCTGTCGTCCAGGTAAAGTTCGCCGGACTTGACGCGCTTTCTGATCTGGCGGTAGAGCCAGAATTCGTAGCGGTCGGCATGGACGCCCGTCGGCTTCCCGTCCGCGTCGAACGCCAGCAGATAAGGCCGCAGGCGCTTGGGCAGAGTCGCTTCCGGGCATTCGACGAGCGGGCGCTGCGACAGGCGCTGCTGTTTCGCGAACACGCCTTTTGCCCAGGTGAGCGCCGCGAGCCACCGGTTATCCGATGCGGCACTGGAGAATTCGAGCGCCCCAAAGAGCGGGCGCAGGTGGCGGCGGACGCGCTCGGCGAGACCGTCGACCACCTGCCAGCGCATGACCAGCTTGCTCGCCGGCTTCACGCTGAGGCGCTGACCAGCGACGTGAAGCGCGTCCTTGGGCATGATCTTGTACGCGCGCTGGCGAACGTCGCCGAATGGCGTGGCGTCGGCCACGGTATCGTCGACGTAGAGCAGCAACAGGCGGCCGACCTGCGGCGTTTCCTGCTGGCGGCGCATCTGCTCGGCGACGAAGTGCTTGGCGGCCCGCGCCTTGCTCTCGTCCTCGAGCTGCTTCATGTGGTAGCCCAAGGCGTCGACGAGGTTGTCGGTGATCTGCCGGTAGCGCTGCCAGGCGTAGCACAACAGATACAGATGTCTCTGCTCGGGCCTGAGGCGGCGCAGGTCGTATACCGTGTAGAAGTTCGCCAGGCTCGCGTAGTAGTGCAGGTTCTGCTGCGAGATTGCGAGCTCGGGCAGCAGCGTCTTGGCGATCCAGTACAGCGGCTCCAGCTTGGCGCGCTTCTCCCGCTCCCGCGCCATCTGTCGCCAACCGAAATCCTTGGCGTCCTGCTTCAGGGCGGCGAGCTCGGACAGCGTGTCGTCGCGCACCAGGAGCTGGGCCAGCGCGGCTTGGGCCGTGTCGTTCAGCACCTCGGCGAGCAGGTCGCCCAGGCGCCGGCGCTCGGCAGACAAGGTCCCGCTGATCAGCTCTTGCAAGGTCGTGTGGCCGGGCCGGACGATCTTGTGTTCGTTGAGGTAGGCGATCAGCTCGGCGACGATGAAGCCGGGTGTGACGTCGCGCCGAACGATATGGGCGGCCTGTTCCGCGAGTTGCGGGAGAAAGTCCGCCGACCACAGTCGATAGCCGAACAGCTCCGCGATCCTGGCACGTTGGGTGTAATGTTCGTGCCTGGTGATGGCATGCGGCTCGAATGCCTGTCCGTTGAAATAGCGGTCCAGTACAAAGACGGAATCGTCCTGGACATCGTCCCAGGTAAAGCGGAAGAAAGCGCGCTTGGCTTTGAAGTAGCCGATCTGCAAGACGCAGTAGACGTGAGCGTGCAGGCCGGGACGACTACAAGCGAGCGCCAGCTCCGCTTCGGACAACGACAGGTAATCCAAACGCTGCCCGTCGTCGAGGTCGGGCAGGCCGTACAGGGCGAACTGCTCGGCGTCCGACAGGATGGTCAATAGCTTGTTCGTGGTCGCCATCGTCGGCGTAGGCGCCCGGCCCCGGAAAACTTTCCGTAGAATAACCGATATCGGGAAAGATCGGATTGCGCCATGAGCAAGCATGCGGGTTCTACGCTACCGGATCGTGATCCGCCAACCACCGAAAACCGGAAAGTTCCCATCCGCCGGGCGAACGCCGCCTACCGCAGCCGGGAATACCTGTCGGAAAAGGAGGTGGCGGCGCTGATGGAAGCGGCTGCAGGCGTCGGGCGCCACGGCGCGCGCGACGCCGCCTTGATCCTGATCGCCTACCGCCACGGCTTGCGCGTGTCCGAACTGGTCAGCCTGCGCTGGGATCAGGTTGACCTGAAGCAGGGGCTGCTGCACGTCGCGCGGCGCAAGCACGGCATCGCCTCGGTCCATCCGCTGCGCGGGCCGGAGCTGCGCGCCTTGCGTCGCCTGCAGCGCGACTACCCGGACACGCCCTACGTGTTCGTCAGCGAGCGCAAGGCGCCGCTCACCACCGATGCCGTACGCAAAATCGTCAGCCGCGCCGGGCGAGAGGCCGGCATCGAGTTCCCGGTCCATCCGCATATGCTGCGCCATGCCACCGGCTACAAGCTGGCCAACGACGGGCAGGACACCCGAGCGATCCAGCACTACCTGGGCCACCGCAACATCCAGCACACGACCCGCTACACCGAGCTGGCAGCAGACCGGTTCAAGGATTTCTGGCGGGATTGACGCGGATTCGTTTATAGACGAAGATCGAGCATGTACGAAATCCGCCATTACCTCACTGCGGACGGCAAGGACATCTATCTCGATTGGCTTAAGCAGGTGCGCGACCCGATTGCCAAGGTGCAACTGGTCAAGCGCGTCAACCGCGTGGAGCAAGGCAACTTCGGCGACCACAAATTCTGCCGCGACGGCGTCTGGGAAATGCGGATCGATGTGGGCGCAGGCTATCGCGTCTATTACGCCCAGGCCGGCTCACGCATCATGCTGCTGCTGTGCGGCGGCGACAAGCGAACCCAGGACGCCGACATCGGGCGCGCAGTGCGCTATTGGCAGGATTGGCAACGGAGGCCCGACGATGAAAGACCGAGCACATGATGATGCGATGGCCGAGATCTTCCGCGAGGACTTGGCGTTCGCAACCCAGTATCTGAACGACGTTCTGGAAGAAGGCGACCAGTCCGACCTGCTGATCGCGCTACGCCAGATCGCCAAGGCGTATGGCGGTGTCCCCGCCATCGCCGAGAAAGCGCACCTCAATCCGACTCAGCTCTATCGCACGCTGTCCCCGCAGGGCAATCCCGAGCTGCGCAGCCTCACCGCGGTGCTCAAAGCGATAGGACTGCGTCTGGCGATTCAACCGCTCCATCACACTTGATGAACGCCAGCGTTGGCCGTCATGCTGACGCTGGCCGCCTGGATGCGATCATGGCGCGTGCGGATTTCGATGATGCTGATCGACCAGACCGGCATTTTGGCTGACGGAATTTTCTGGGGTTTGGGCTTACAACCCCAGACCGCGCAACACGCCGCACGGATCAGCGAACTCGGCGCCGACTACGCGGCGTCACGGATCGCGTCGGCGGTGCTCGCGCAGGTCATCGATACCTACCAGAAGCGTAACCAGGGGCCGCTCATCGACAAGGCATCAAAGCGCTTTGCCGCCATCACCGCCGACCGCTACACCGGTGTGGTGGTGGACTACGACGAAGACAAGCAAATCCTCAAGGCAACGCGCGCCGACTGCGAGCGTCTGAGCATGGACCAGTTGAGCACCGGCCGCCGCGATCAGCTTTTTCTGGCCCTGCGGCTGGCTGCAATCGAAGGGCATCTTGACAACGGCGAACCCTTGCCGGTGATTGTCGACGACATCACGATCCAGTTCGACGACGAGGCTGCAGCGGCCACCTTCAAGGTGTTGGCTGACCTGTCGCAACGAACGCAGGTGCTGTTCCTGACGCACCACGAACATCTGCTTGATGTGGCCGAAGCGGCCATTGGTGCTGGCACCTACCAGTCGCACCGTTTGTCATCGTGATCGAGCAGAAACATGAATCGAAACGACTTGCTCACCAGGGTTTGCGGCTTCGAATGGAACGACTTCGAGTGCAAGAAAGCGCTGCGCAGCGTACCTGAGGATGCCTACAAAACGGTTTCTGCCTTTGCCAACACGGCGGGCGGATGGTTGGTGTTTGGCATTAGCGAAATCAACGGCCGGATGGATATCACTGGCGTCGAGCGAGCTGATGGGGTGCAAAACGATTTCTTGAGTACGCTGCGTAGCGGGCAAAAACTCAACCGCGTCATTCGTGTAAGCGAGCAGCGATTCAACATTGATGGCAAACACGTTCTGGCTTTCCATGTTCCGGAAAGTCAGCGCTTCGAGAAGCCGGTCTATCTCAAAGGAGACCCACGCCAGAGTTACATCCGGCGCGGCGCCGGCGACGAGCAATGCACCCAAAGTGAGCTGGAGCGCTTCCTGCGCGATGCTTCGCAGGAACGTTACGACAGCGAAGCCATCACCGATCTATCGGTGGAACGCTGCTTCGACGAAGACACCGTCCGTTGGTATCAGGAGCAGTTTGTTCGGCGCAACCCCGAACACGGCGCAGCCAATGATTTGCGCCAGTTCCTGCTCAACTGGAACTTCATCGTTGAGCAAGGCGGCCGTTTGCTGCCAACCCGGGCGGGTGTTCTGCTGTTTGGACGAGCTCAGTATGTTCGTCAGTTGCTGCCGCGCCCGGTGCTCGATTACCAGCGTATCGATACCTTGTTCGAACGTTGGTCTCCTGAAGAACGATGGCACGACCGCTACGTTTTTGAAGAGAACATTTTCCACACCTGGCAAGGGCTGGTAGCGCGCTACATGCGCATCGCCGAACACCCCTTCTCTCTTGACCCCGCCACCCTGCGCCGTAACGATGATCCGCCCGATTACGTTGCCTTCCGCGAGGCCGCTATCAACCTGCTGATCCACCAGGATTACGGAGACCACGGCCGCAAGGCATCCATCAAGCTATTCACCGACCGCACGATTTTTTGGAATCCCGGCGACGCTTTCGCGACCGAGGCAGAGTTGCTTGACCCCACCGAAAAGGAAGTGCGCAACCCGGCCATCGTCAAAGCTTTCCGCCGCATTGGTCTATCCGACCAGGCAGGCACTGGCATCCGAGCCATCTTTCGCAACTGGCACGAACTGGGGCGCACGCCGCCCCAACTGACCAACGACAAGGCACGGAAACAGTTCGAGCTGGTGCTGATCAAAAAGGCATTGGTAACGGAAACCATGCAACGTTTCCGCCAGACCATTGGCGCTGGCCTGACACCTGAACAGGCCGACGCGCTGACCCTGGCTCTGGAAATGCCACAAATCACACTCACCGACATTCGCGGCCTGGGCATCACGACCACCCAGCAAGCAAAAGCCATCGCTGACCATCTGATCGGGCAACAACTGCTGGAATCCCTGTCCGACACCCACTTCCAGGCACCGGAGGGGTTGCGGGAGCGCTTTGCTGCCGCAGCCGAGATGACGATCGGACAAGGCACACTACGCGTTGGCGCACAGCCAGAGTCACAGCCAGAGTCACAGCCAGAGTCATTGCCCGAGCGCGTTCTTCACCTGTTACAGACCGCCCCGCTGGGCAAGTCTGAAATATCCCGGGCCTTGGGTCAGCGTAAGGTGTCCGGCCAACTCAACAAGACCATCCGCGACCTCCTGGCCAAGCAGCGAATTGAAATGACCCTGCCCGATATGCCGCAAAGCCGGCTACAAAAATATCGCCTTGCTGAAAGCAACAAGGAACCGAAAGCATGAATGATCTGCTTCACAGCCAGATTGGCGCAGCAACCCCTCCCGTCGAATGTCTCGGCCTAACTTTTCCGAGCGACCAGGCGCGCCGCGAGCACTTCTTGAATCTGCTAGGCGAGAAGCTGAAAGATCCCGCATTCCGCACGCAGGAAGGCTTTCCGCTGGGAACCGACGAGGCCATCCTGGCGATGTCGGATCCACCCTACTACACGGCATGCCCAAATCCATTCCTGGGGGAGTTCGTGCAGCAATATGGAAAGCCATATGACCCTACGGTGAAGTATCTCCGCGAGCCGTTGGCCATCGACGTGTCTGTTGGCAAGACGGACCAACTCTACAGGGCGCACTCGTATCACACCAAGGTCCCGCACCTTGCGATCGTGCCTTCGATACTCCACTACACCGAACCCGGCGACATCGTGCTCGATGGCTTCTCAGGTTCGGGCATGACTGGCGTTGCAGCGCAGTGGTGCGGATCTGCGCCTGCCGCATACCGCCACGAGTTAGAAATTGAGTGGAAGAAACAAGCTAAGAGTTCGCCCAAATGGGGCGCACGGCGCATCATCCTGAACGACTTGTCACCAGCAGCCACTTTTATCGCCGCCAACTACAATCTTCCCTTTGACGTTGAAGCCTTCGCGAAGGCCGGCAAGCAACTGCTCAAGGAAGTCGAGCAGGAAATTGGCTGGATGTACGAGACGACACACACAGATGGGAAGACCAAGGGTAGGGTTGAGTACATGGTCTGGAGCGAAGTATTCACATGCCCCAATTGTGCAGGCGACATCGTATTTCTGAATGAAGCACTCAATAATGAAACAAAGCGAGTAAAGGATAGCTTTGAGTGCCCACATTGCGCAGCACAGCTAACAAAAGGAAAACTCGACCGCGTTCTTGAAAATCGGCTGGATCCAATTACTCAGTTGAGTTGGAAGCGCATCAAACTTGCCCCCGCCCTGATTTCTTATCGAATCGGAAACGCCAGATACAAAAAAGAACCAGACGCCAACGATTTACATGTGGCAGCAACAGTTGAGTCGTTCCAAATCCCGGCTGAAGTTCCGAATATTCGATTCCCTATCGAGTCCATGTATCACGGATCGAGAATTGCGCCTAAAGGGTTCACGCATACCCAGCACTTCTTTGTTCCCCGTGCATTGCAGGCGGTTGGTCTTCTATGGAAGAAGGCAAGCGAAAACTCAGACCCAAGGCTGCGATCTATGTTGCTCTACTGGATTGAACAGTCATTGTGGTCCATGTCCGTGATGAACAAATATGAACCAATTCAGTTTGGCAGAGCAGATGGCAATGCAAGTCAAGTTGGACGATTCATGAAGGGCGTTTACTATGAAATTCCCCCGCAGGACTTGTCTCTATTGCGCGAATGATTCTGACATGTTGAAGGCGGCTGGAAAGTCGATACGGCGGCAGCGGACGGCGGCCCACATTGCTTTCACGCCGTTTTGCGTGACCCGGTAGAGACGAGAGTTGGTGACCTTGGCGATCAAGCCATGGCCGCGCAGTTTAGCGATCAGGCGGCTGGTTCGATGCGTGCGCCGCTTGATTTCGGCGGGGTTGTTGGCAGGGGCTGAGTAAAGCTTGGCCTGGAGATCGCGGTTGCGGAAGCCATTGATGGCGAACTCGCCGGCCAGCAGCGCGGTGAACAGAGCGACGTTCTCCGCGGTGACCGGGTTGAAAGCGGCGACATGCCGACCGGCCTTGCTCTGTGACCGGCACAGGCGATCGATGGCCTCGATCGCCTGACCTTGAAGAGGAGCATTGGCCAAGGCGTCGATCAGGCGCGAGTTGGCGCCGTGAGCGACTTCGGCATAGCGCCAGAAATTCGAGACCCCTTTGCGCATGGGCGACCACCGGCAGACGACCTGGCCCTCGGCATTTTCGGACGAGGTGAGGATTTTGAACTCTGCCGGATTGTTGAGTGTGGTCTCGATTCTCAAGACGTTGAGATGATCGTAAAGTTTGACGGAGTTGCGTCGGATACGGAACTTGATCCGGCAACCTTCGGGCCGCTTCTTGCTGTCGATGACGACCTCGCCCGTGAAGAGGTGATGAGGTTTTTGGCCGAGAAAGCGCATGACGTCCGTCGCGCCGAAGCCGGTGATGGCGGCATGGACGAGGTCGTGGTGGATACGTTCGAGATTGGCTCTGGACTTGAACAGGATATCGGTGGCCACTTCGGCCTGGTCGATGCCGAACCAGTAGCCGTCGAACTTCGCAGCGGCGATGGCCGGCAAGAGCGGATTGACGCTGGCCACCTGACGAATCAGGAATGCTGGCCAGTCGGTGTGATTGAACTGCTCGGCAAGTGCCGCCGTGGCCTCGAAATCCGACACCCAGAGAATCTTGTTGTCGCTCCGCTCGAAGGCGACACCCACTTGCGGCAGTTGCCGACACAGCCACTCCCGGCCATTGACGTAAATCTGAGTGGCGTACGGTGCCCAGGTCTGGATACGCACGTGCATCCAGCCAAAAACCGGGTCGATCAGATACCAGTACAGGTGCAGGCAGCGGCGATTGCGCCGAACGACTTCCAGACGTTGTGTCTTGCGATTGCCGGCGACGGCGAACGAGACGCACGGTTCGATGACCGAGAAGATGCAGACTAGCAGCCTGTCGGACTGACCGCCGGCCTGGCCGGCGCGTTTCACCATACGCGACAGAAAAGCCGGATTTCGTCGGTTTTCAGGCTTTTCCGAGGGTTTTCCCCTCATTTTCCCTACTGCAGGCGCAATACGGCCAGGCGCTTCAAATTCCACGCCATGCAAACCAACGTCCACTCGCCGGTGACCTTGTTCAAACCGCGCAGCGAGAAGCGGCGAAAGCCCATCACCGACTTGATGATCCCGAACACCGGTTCGATGGTCTGCTTGCGTAACGCATAGCGCGCCCGTCCTGCCTGGGTCTTCAGGCGATGAGACATGGCCTGCACGGGGGTGGCATTGTCGGGCAAGGCTGCCGGCTCACTGTGGCGCTGCCGCCAGCCCGGGTGGTGCTCGTCACGAGCGACGGCGATCAGGGGATCGATGCCGGCCGCCTCACACGCCTTGATGTTCTTCTCGCTGCAGTAGCCGCTGTCAGCGATCAGACATTCCACGGCGCCGAGCACCACCGCCTGCGCCTTGAGGGTCGCCAGCATCGGCTCGACTTGCTGTTTGTCGTTGGGCGCTTGCGTGACCCCGGTGGCGACGATCAGCATCGTTGCCGCATCGGCCGCCGCCTGGGCGTTGTACGCCTGTTCGAAGCCGCCACCGGCCACCGGCAGGATGCGTGACTCTTCGTCAGTCAGATTGAGCTGATCTTTGTCCCGCGGTCCAGGCTCGGGCGCCCTGGGCGGCTTGCCGCCCGGCTTCTTGCCGGTGGCCTTTTCCTTGGCGGCGCGGCAGGCCATCTTCTCGTCGTATTCGGCCTTCTCACGCTGATCGCGCTCCTTGGCCCGGGCGACTATCGTGGCCTTGGCGGCGGCCATGGCCGCCAGCCGATCTTCGCGACGCTTGAGTTCCTCGGGCAGGCTGACGCCATTCGGGATATCGGCTCGATCCGCTTGTTCCGCCAGCGCCAGCAGTTCCTGAATTTCGGCCTTGAGCTGCACTTCCAGCTTTTCGATGTACCCGTGCGACAACGCACTGTGCCGCGAGGCGTTGGCTTCGATCTTCGTGCCGTCAAGGCAGATGTTCCCCACCTTGAGCACCTTCATTTCCTTGGCCATTTCCAGGACCTGCAGAAACAGGTCGCTCAGTTCGTCAAGGAAACGTCGGCGGAAGGCCGCCAGGCTGTCGTGATCGGGATGCCGGTTGGCGGCAAGAAAGCGGAAGGCGACCGAATCGTAGGTGGCCTGCTCCAGCCTGCGGCTCGAGAAGACACCGGTGGCGTAGCCATAGACCAGAATCGCCAGCAGCGTCGCCGGGTGGTAGGCCTTCGATCCGCGCCCCGCGTACTGACGCGTCAGCTTCGACAGATCCAGCTGGTCGATCACCTCAACAATGAAGCGCGCCAGATGGTCCTGGTTCAGCCAATCGTCCACCGACGGCGGCAGCAGATAGTCGGTCTGGCGGTCAGCGACGATAAAGTTGGACATGCGATGACTCGGTTGCTCGAAGAAGTATGATTATAGCATGTTCGGTTCTGGCGCCGGGAAAGTCCGACAGGCTGCTAGGCCTTCGGCAATTCCGTCCTGCTCGGCGATGGCCCGGGCCATCGCTTCCTTCGATCGACCGCTGGCGTGCGTGTGCGCGGAGGCGAGAAAGTGGTAGGGACGCCCCGCCTCTTCGGCGGTCGTCTTCGCGTGTTCGACGAGCGTTTTGGTTTCGCTTTCGAAGAACTTCCCGGCATCCTTGAGCAGCACGCCCCGCTTGGACAGGTAGCGGCCAAACGCACCATCCGGAAACATCGAGGTCAGGTACCCCTTGAAGATGATCCGGTCGAACCCTTCGACCACACCCAGGATTGACTCTTGGTGCTTATTGAGGAAAATGTCCATGTCGCCTCCTTTGCCGTGCGGTGGTCTACCTCCTACGTGGGGTTGAGGATATTGTCCTCGCAAATTAAATCCGGCGGTATCGGAGGCGACACCTCCTTTTGGTTGCGGCCAACGGCCGCGCTATGTGTCATCCCTTCATACGGAGTGCTCGCCGTGGTACGTCAATGAAGGGAAGCTAAATCGTCTGGTGAAGTCTTTTGCAAGTTTTCGATCAGACGCAAGTACAGTCGCTGTAAACACTGGCACTGCGGCTGCCCTGTCTATACAGAGAGATTCTATTGATTATATTTTTACTGATCCACCATTCGGCGAGAACATATTCTATGCTGACATGAACTTTCTTGTAGAAGCTTGGCACCAGGTAACCACAGACGCAAAACCAGAGGCCATCGTCGACAAGTTCAAGAACAAAGCGCTTCCAGAGTATCAGCATCTAATGCAAAGCTGCTTCGCTGAGTACCATCGTGTACTCAAGCCGGGGCGCTGGATGACTGTGGTGTTCTCAAACAGCAAAGCGGCGGTGTGGAACGTAATCCAGGTTGCACTACAGCAGGCTGGCTTCGTTGTTGCCGAAGTCTCCGCGCTTGACAAGGTTCAGGGTAGCTATCGCCAGGTCACTTCGACGACGGCGGTGAAGCAGGATTTGGTCATCTCCGCCTACAAACCGGAAAGCGCCTTGGAAGATCGTTTCAAACAAAAAGGCGGATGTGTCGACTCGGTATGGGATTTTGTTGATGCTCACCTGCGACAGCTTTCTCGGGTAAGGATCGGCAAGCACGGCGAGCTTGAGATGGTCGTCGAGCGCGATGCACGACGTATTTTCGATCGCATGATCGCCTGGTTTGTCCGGCACAACGCGCCGGTTCCGCTTTCCAGCGAAGAATTCCAGGAAGGTTTACGTCAGCGATTTGCCGAGCGTGATGGCATGTTTTTCCTGCCCGATCAGGTCAGCGACTATGACAAGAAGCGGCTGCAATACGCGCAAGCCCCACAGATGGACCTGTTCGTGTCTGACGAGCGGTCGGCAATCGATTGGCTGATCGACTTCCTCAAGAAACGTCCATCGACCTATCAGGAGACACATCCTGAGTTCACAGGCTTGCTGGGCGCGGGCTGGCGCAAGCATGAACCCAAGCCGGAACTCGCGGCGCTACTCGCTGACAACTTTTTGCAGTACGAGGGATCGGGTGAGGTGCCAAGCCAGATCCACAGTTATCTCTCCACGAACTTCAAGGATCTCCGCGGTCTTGAAAAGGACGACCCGATACTGGTCGCACGTGCCATGGACCGTTGGTATGTGCCGGATAGCGGCAAGAGCCAGGATCTGGAAAAGAGACGTGAGAAGGCACTGCTCAAGGAGTTCGCCGCGTACAAGACCCACACTGGTCGCAAGCTGAAGGAATTCCGTCTGGAAGTCCTGCGAGCGGGGTTCAAGTTCTGTTGGGGCAACCGTGATTACGCAACGATCATTGCTGTCGCCCGCAAAATCCCCGACGAAGTCCTGCAGGAGGACGAAAAGCTCCTGCTTTGGTACGACCAGGCACTGACACGGATGGAAGGCGACAACTGATCGTGTCCTGGAACCTCGGCGACCGCTGCTGGCTGCCGCGCCACGCCACGTCAGGCCAGGTCATCGAGCGCCTGTTGTTGTGGGGTCAGGCCAGCGTTCGTGTCTGGTTGCCAGAAAAGGACGCGGTTGTCCGTGTCACCGAAGATGAACTGCAACCCATCGATGCAGCTTTCCCCGGCGTCGACCGCATCCTTTACCTGGCCGCGGCAGCGCGGATTGCCGATGCGCTGGCCGAGAACGTGCTCCTGGCGCCGATGCAGTCCGCCGTCACGCCGCTGCCACACCAACTCTACGCACTGCAGCGGGTCACCCGCGGTGATCGTGTCCGCTATCTTCTCGCCGATGAAGTCGGGCTCGGCAAAACGATCGAAGCCGGCCTGGTCGTTCGTGAGCTGAAGTTGCGTGGCCTGCTTCGGCGCGTCTTGGTGGTCGCGCCGAAGGGACTGACAGCGCAGTGGCAGGCAGAAATGCGGGTGCATTTTCATGAGGATTTCCGGATCCTGTCGCCTTCGGATTTTCCGGCGATGCGGCAGGTTCTCGGACGTTCTGCCGACGCCCAGGACAACCTCTGGCGCACAGCGGATCAGGTGATCTGCTCGCTCGATTCGGTCAAGCCGATCGAAGCCCGGCGAGGCTGGAAAGCCGAAGATGTTGCCGAGTACAACCGCGAGCGCTTCGATGACCTGGTTTCTGCCGGCTGGGATCTGGTCATCATTGACGAGGCGCACCGAATGGGTGGCGCCACGGCACAGGTGGCACGACACAAGCTCGGCGTCGCCTTATCAGAGGCCGCGCCGTATCTGTTGCTGCTATCGGCGACACCGCACCAGGGCAAGACCGATGCCTTCCATCGCCTGATGACCTTGCTCGATCGCGATGCGTTTCCGGATGAGTCGAGCATCAGCCGCGACCGCGTCCGCCCTTACGTCGTTCGCACCGAAAAGCGAGCCGCGATTGATGCCAGCGGCGCGCCACTGTTCAAGCCGCGTCAGACCCGGCTGACCCCGGTGGCCTGGGCCGATCGGCATCACAAGCAGCGTACGCTCTACGAAGCGATTACCGGCTACGTGCGTCACGGCTACAACCAGGCGCTGAAGACCAGGCAGCAGCATATCGGCTTCCTGATGATCCTGATGCAGCGGCTGGTGACTTCGAGTACGGCGGCAATCCGGGTGACGCTGGAAAAGCGCCTGAAGGTGCTGCGCCAGTCGGGTGGACAGCAACTCGGTCTGTTTGACGAGGAATCCTGGCTGGAACTGGACGGCGAAGCACAGGTAGCCTCGGCGATCGATCTGGCCGGCTGGCGGGGCGAAATGGCTGAAGTCGAGGTCTTGCTCGAAGCGGCCCGCGAGACGGAAGCCGCGGGTACGGACGCCAAGGCGGAAGCTCTGCTGGAACTGATCTACAAGCTTCAGCAGGAGGAACAGGATCCCGACCTGAAGGTACTGGTCTTCACCGAGTTTGTGCCAACGCAGCGGATGCTGACCGACTTCCTGCAGCAGCGCGGCATTTCGGTCGTCGAACTGAACGGCACTATGGCATTGGAGCAACGGCTGCTCGCCCAGCGCACCTTTGCCGAAGCGGCCCGCATCCTGGTGTCGACCGACGCCGGTGGCGAGGGCCTGAACCTTCAGTTCTGCCATGTGATCGTCAATTTCGACATGCCTTGGAACCCGATGCGGGTCGAGCAGCGCATCGGCCGCGTCGACCGGATCGGCCAGAAGCATGTGGTTCGGGCGATCAACTTCGTCCTGGAGGACACCGTAGAGCATCGCGTTCGCGAGGTACTCGAGGAAAAGCTCGAAATCATCGCCCACGAATTCGGCGTCGACAAAGCGTCCGACGTGATGGATTCGGTTGAGGCTGAAGCACTGTTTGACGACCTGTTCGTCAAGAGCCTGGTCGAACCGGAACAGATGGGATCGGAATGCGATCGCACGCTGCAATCGATTCGCGAGCAGATGGCTAGCTCGAAGGACGAGCGGAACCTGCTACCGACGACAGAATCGCTGGTGGCCGATGAAGCCAGGGCGCTGATGGAACATCCCCTACAGGTCTGGCTTGAGAGGATGGTCGTTCATTACCTTCGTGATCAGGGCGGTTCGGCTGAGCGTGGCCCGCTCGGTTGGCGCCTGCACTGGGTGGATGGTAGCGAGGACGCCGCAGCGATTTTCGATGTTTCGGCAGACGACCCGCGCCAACGCGTCCTGACCCTCGAAGAACCGCGTTTGCGCGGACTGGCCTCGCGTTTGCCACAGTGGACGGAAGGCATGTCGATCCCCGGTGTTCGCATTCATGGATTGCCGACGAGCGTGAGCGGAGTCTGGTCGCTCTGGGAGGTTGCGCAGAGTTCGGATGCCGTCACTGGTGTCGCCAACAAGCGCCGCTTTCTTCCCTTGTTTGTGTCGAAAGACGGCCGCACTTACCTGCCCACCGCAAGACGGGTCTGGGACCTGTTGCTGACCGAATCAATCGAACTGAGCAGTAATGATGTTGCCGGCGCAGACGCCATCCAGGCATTTGCCAAGGCACAGGAAGTCGCAACGCTGCATGGCGAGAAACTTTATGCAGAGATCGCCAGCGAGCAGAAAGAGTGGCTGACCCGCGAAACCGAAAAGATGGACTACGCCTTTTCGGCTCGCCGGCGCTTGATCGAAAGAGTGGGTTTGCCGGCGGTGCGGACGCACCGGCTGACGCGTCTGGAACAGGAGATCGCCGAGTGGCGGCGGCAGTCCGCATTGGCGCGGGCGGCAACGCCATCTCTGACCGCCATCATGATGTTGCGGGTGGGAGCCTGAAACCATGAGCGCCTGGTTTGATCGACTCTTGTCCGCGCTGACGCCCGATCATGGGCGATTGCATGTGGCGCACGATCCGGACATCGTGCTGCTTGACGAAGACACGCTGTCGGCGCTGGCCGATCGTGGCTTCACCGTACTGACCTACCAAGACGAAGTGACTTTCCGGCTGGAGTTTGAAACGCGGTTTCGCACCCGCTGGGACGATGGTGCGCCGGGCGAAACGCCGGCAGTGCTGCTGCACTACTCTGGCGAGTCGCTCGATGACTTGCCCTGGGATGTAACGCATGCGGCGGTGCTGCATCGACTGTCGCTCGCCGAACTGTTCCCCGACCTTGAGCTTTCGGTGGTCCGTGCCATGCCGGTGGAGCTTCTCAGCCGGCTGTTTGATCGCTACCTGCTCCAGCGACCCGGCGGCCTCGGCGCGAACGCGACTGCGGACTTCATCCTCCTGAACGTCTTCAAGATCGCCGACGTAATGATCGAGACCGACGCAGATTTGCTCAAGCTGTTGCTCGACACTCACTTTTGTCGCGTCGAATTGCCACGCGTCCTGGTGATGCGCTTGGCGGCGCAATTGTCTGTCCAGCCGGGATTTGCGGCCTGGCCGCTGGTGCAGCTCTTTGCGGACCGGGCGAGCTTCCTGCTGTTCATCGAAGAGCGCTGGCGGATCGCGGTGGGCGGCGAAGAGCAAGCCGTCAGGCCGGGATTCGAGGAAAGCCCTGGTCCGCCCTACCTCCTCGTTCCGGGGCCGGCCACCCTGCCCTTCGGTAACGACTCCGTGCGTGCCATTCTCGACAACCTCTTCACCGAAGGACATTTGCCGCGCTTCCGCGTACATGGGGATGGACCCAAGCTTGCCCCATGGATGCTGATGGGTGTGCAGGTCGACGATCAGCGTTTACGTTCGAAGCAGTTGTTGAATCTGAAGTTACGACTTGAAGAGAGTTTGCCTGCGTCCGAGGCAAGGCACGGGGACTGGGTGAAATTCGGATGGGCCTTCGCAGAGCTGCTTCATCAGTGGCATGCCATGCCGCTGGATTTCCGACCAGATATCGACAAGGAGCTCGGCAAGCTGCAGGCGTCCATCGATGAGCGTTTTTCAGACTGGCTATCGCTTCGCTACGGACAACTATCTTCGTTGCCGGCGGTCACCGCCCCGGTCATGGGGCATCACGTCGCGCCGTACCTGAATCGGCGAGTCGCAGCTGGCGCCAGAGTGGCCTTGGTGATCATGGACGGCATGGCCATGGATCAGTGGCTGGTGCTCGAAAGTCACTTCGAACAGCGAGGTCGCGGCATCCAGGTTGAACGTGGCGGGATGTTCGCGTGGATGCCAACGCTGACCAGCATTGCACGGCAAGCGATCTTTGCCGGGATGGTACCGCGCTATCTCAAGAACATCGGGACGACCCAGGGCGAACCCGCAGCGTGGACGACGTTCTGGACATCGCATGGGCTTGCGTCGCAAGCGGTCGGCTACATCAAGGGTATCCAGCGCGTCGACCAACTCGACGAAGTCGATGAGTTGACCGCAGGCAGCCAGATTCGCGCACTCGGTATCGTCGTCGACGCGATTGACGTAATCATGCATGGCATGACTCTCGGTACGCGCGGCCTGCACAAGCAGGTGGCCACCTGGGCCGAGCAAGGCGTACTCGAACGACTCTTCAATCGTCTGCTGGGGCTTGGGTTCGAAGTTTTCGTGACTGCTGACCACGGCAATATCGAGGCACGCGGTTGCGGCAAGGTGATGCAAGGCATCCTCGCCGACACCCGCGGTGAGCGGGTGCGGATCTACGAAGACAAGGTGCTCTGCGACAAGACCATCAGTGAACTCGGTGACCGTGCCGAGCCCGGACCAACGGCAGGTTTGCCCGGTAACACCTTCCCGGTTTATGCCGCAGGTCGTACAGCTTTCGTGACCAAGGGAAGCTCGGTCGTCGCGCACGGCGGGCGGGCGCTCGAAGAACTGGTGGTACCGTTCATTTGCGTTCGTTCAAGCGAGAAGCACAAGAAGGAAAAGGACGGTCACGCAGCATGAAGCCTCTACCGAACATCGGCTTCGATCGATTCATTACCCGCTCCTGGCTGGATTTGGCGCTCAACATCGCCGCCGGCCAGCGCGAGCGGCCCGAACTTGTCGCGCTCCTGGAACAGGACATCGTCGGCGTCGAGGCACGCAGCAAGACATCGATCATCCTCAACCGCATGTGGCTATCGACGCATCCATCGCTGCGTGACTATGCGGCAGCCGGCGTCGCCATCTATAAGGCCCATCCGGAGGTGGATACACTTTCCCTGCACTGGGGCATGGCCCTGCGATCGCATCCGTTTTTTGCGTCGCTAACCGAGTCGATCGGTCGCCTGCTGAACCTTCACGGTGAGTTCACCTCGGCCCAGATCACGCGCCGGCTCAAGGAACAATACGGTGATCGCGCATCAATCCTGCGGGCAGCAGAAGCGGTGTTGCAAACGCTGGTCGGGTGGAGCGTGATCAAGGTCGAGAACGCCAAGGCCAGACGCTTCAGCGCTGGGCCGCCCACGAGCATTCAGTCAGTGGCCGTGTCGCTATGGCTGATCGAGGCTTCAGTCGCGGCGGCCGATCGATCGGTGAGGCTGACTGACAAGCCTCTTTGGCTGTTCCCCTGGGCGCTCGCGAACCTGGTTGAGCGTGACGTGCTGGCTGACGGAAGATTGGTCGCGCATCGTAGTGGCGACGGGAATCTGTGGCTGGCTCTCGGGAGCGGCTAGCCTATCGGGTTGCGACGCTCGTCGCTAGAATGTCGAGATGTCGAAACAGATTTCTCCCGCAACCCCGGAACTCAATCGTCTTCGGGCGGCGGCTGGCCTTATCCCCATCATCGAGGCCGGCTTGACCGACTCAAAGCTGTCCGCCGAAAGAGCAGCGTTGATGGCGTCCTTCTGCGAATGGACAACCGAGAACCGCTCCACCGATCCCGAGGCTATCAAATTGGCGGAAAGCGTTGATGAAGGCCTGCAACGCATCAAGATGGCGCTTGCGTCTGCCGTGTGAAACGCCCGTCGTTTCGACATCGATTGGCTTGGACCGAGAAGTCCAGATTCGTGCGGGACGTAACACGGCTGCCGTTTCGTCGTTTTTGAGCGGGGAACCGTGGTCTGCCCCCGGAATAATCGTCATTACAAGAAATGGGGGCGTTCTGCTTCGTGGGCTCACAACGCGATCTCTAAGTTCCAGGCACCGTGAGATTCGAACGACGCACCCTGAACCCCGCTGACCATGAACTTCGCAATCCGTTGATCCTTCGTTGAAAAGATGCCCCACTTCGTAAGACATTGGGAGCATTCTGCCAAGAAGCCACCGGTCCTTGGCTTGAAGCTGGCGAAGGCTGACTTGCCGCAGTGTCTACAAGTTGCCAGCACGGTCAGTCCATCGTCCCTACGTCGGATTTCAGACCGTGACTGGTCATTGATCTGCTCGGAATTCAACCAAATTTCCAGTTGCTTGTGCTTGGCGTCGGAGAGAGGCGTTGCCATTGCCAACCTGGAAGTGGAAGTGGAAGAGGCCGATGTCGCGATTCCAACGGAGATTAACCATTGGGAAGCGGCGTCTGGAAGGGTGGGGAGCGGATCACCGTAGCCCGTGAACAAGGGTTTCCACAAGAAGCGCTCAATCAGAACGCGAATTCGCTCCAGTCCATAAAACTCTAGTGGATTGACAATCACCGGGCCAGATGAGCCCCAGGGGCGTTCGGGCGACACAGATTCCTGGACAGCGCCTCGGGAATGACAATACACTCGGATCCGGTCGGCAGGCAGGCCAATATTCCCACCGTCAGAAAGTGGATACAAGGCTGGAACGATGATCAGCCTCGCTCCCGAGTAGGTTAGCAACCATTCATCGTTCTGCCGGACCATTTTCCCCTGATTACCGGCGAAGGTGAAATGGATGGTTGACTTCCCTGCGTCCAGTTTCAGGAGGCGGATCTCGCTCAGTACTCGGCGTACCAGCATCCCGACATAGAGGACGTAATGCTCGAATAGCTTCTGGTTCCGGTCGTAAACCTCCGCCGGGGCCGCCCGCATCTCGGCAGCTCGATTCTGGTATAGAAACCAGAGTTCGCGCAGGTGCCGATAATGCTGATCGTGCTGAAGAATATTCGTGTCTCTGAGCTGCTCAGGGACTTGGGTATTGCGCGGAATGCGACCGTACAACTCGCTTTGTCGTAGTACGTTGATTCTCTTCGCCAAGCTGCTAATCACCTCCATCGAACTATCCGCTCTATTGATAGCTAGCTCAGTTTCTCTCTCGGACAGGGCCTCTTCCCAAAGTTCGCACAGGGAAGTCCGAAAACGATGGTAAAGATGCTCAGACTTGAGGTTAAGGAGTCTCTGCGCTGCCTGATATTTTCTCGTGAGAGCTTCTACCATCGCAACCCTGTTCCGCAGATAGCAATCCAGTCGGTCAAGAAGACGGGCAAAGACACAATTCTCGTATATCGCCCATTCATCTTCGCTGAACAAGGCGAGTATCCGCTTGGGCTGGACTCCAGAAAGGGTACGCCGATGCCAATCTTCCGAGTGGGCAGCCAAGCGAATCTCGGCAGCAGGTGCAACCCTTGTAGCGCGCGACAGGGGCGACACCTCCGAGCAGTAGTACACGCTGGACCTTGGGCGACGGGCGATCTCGTGCAGATGCTTCATGAGTCTTACAAGGGCTTTATCCAGGTCCGTCAGCTCAGCCAGCTCCCCCAACCTGGCGGGCATCAACGGACAAAACTTGATCCCCCCCTCTTCCATGACGGTTTGGACCAGCGTCGCCAGTGAAAGCGCTAGCAAGTCGTGTTCGGCGACTTCCGATTCCGAGCGCCCGCTTTCCAGGAAAGCACCGTTCGCGCCACCGATGTGGCATTGCGCTCGGCCATCGGAGAGAATGGCCTGCCGAGCATTCAGCGGGATGTCGCCGTTAACGCAGGAGGGAGCAATCACTCGGTACCGCCCGGGCTCCACAATCGACGGTAGAGCGACTTCCCTGCCGAGGTAGCGGTCAAAGACCCTCAACCGCCACGCTCCAGGCGTTTGATATCCTTTTCAATGGCTATTAGGCAACGCTTAGCCTCCATCCCGGGAAACGCTCGATGCAAGGTCTCGACAAGAGCCTTGGCGATGGCTTCAAGATCATCCTTTTTGATGTCGTAACGGCCAGTCACCTTGCCTAGCCGGAAAATCCGAGATGCCAACAGGTGATCGAGTGCTGTTGCAAATGATCCTCCTGCCGCCTTTACCACTGGAAGGAACTTCAAGGCTTGGCGCTCGAAGCGATTTCCCCAACCCCGGTCGAAACGTTCCTCGAGTACCTTCGTCAGTTCGCTTTGACCGATAAAATGGAGTGCTTTCAATACTTCTTCGCCTTCTGTCTTCTGAGCCTGAGAAAAAAGTTCTTTCAGAGTCCGGAAATCGTATCTCGTCGGTTCGAGGCCTTTCCTGACCGCGAAATTCTTCTCATGGCGCGGTAGCTCCATGACGAAGGCACGATCGTGGGTCTTGTCTGCCAACTCGTTGGTTGTCTCGTCCTGGTTCGCCGTCCCGATAAACCAGACGTTTTCGGGCAGTTCAATCTCTCGGCCCTCCCATAGATTCCTGGGATGGTTCAGCGGGGCAGACTCGAGCAGAGTTACCTTTCGATGTCCGGGTTTCTTCTCCAGAGCGGACAGGAAATCCGCAAAATACTGCTCGGGTCGGGACAGGTTCATTTCGTCCAAGAGGATGACGTTGAGCCTGTCCGCGGCATAGGGTGTTTGCGCCCTATATAGTGCCTGCAGACAATCCTTTTCGTAGTAGCGCCTCTCAAAGGCATTGTAATGCCCCAGCAAGTCGGCCCGATCGCGCCACCCCGCTTGCACCGCGATATCGGTACATTCGCCACCCACTGCTTCGGCAAACGCCTTGGCCAGGCTGGTCTTGCCGGTACCGCTGATGCCTTGCAGCACATGCAACTGGCTCATGGCCAAGCCGCCCACGAACAACTGCAAATCTTCAATCCGGAAGAACAGAGGGTTCTGAGGTTGCGTCGCGGCAATCCGGTGCTGGAGCTCATCGGTAAACGTTTTGAGGTCTCCCACGGGATGAACCGATGCAGGGGTCTGGAATCTGGATTCCACATCCATCCGGCCGAGCTCCGGGAAGGCACCTTGGTTTTGCTGAGCGTCGGTGAGCCCTTTGATTCGCGATTCGAGGTCGTTGAGATGAGCAGACAGAAGTTCTTTGTTTCTTTCGAGGAGACGTCTTTCGGTCGCCCATTGTTCTTTTTCCAGGACACCCAATCTGCTCAAGTGGTCTCTTTGTTTCAGCTCCTCGAGCTCTGGACGCAGATTCCTCAGTTCATCGACCAGGCGGTCGCGTTCAGAGCGCACGGCTACGGAGTCATCACGTGCCTGGGCCTCCTCAAGTTCCTGGATGCGCAAGTCCTTCTCCCGGCCGTCGCGTCGTAGATCATCGAGTTCCTCCAGAACCTTCGCCGGCGACCTTCCTTTCAGTTGGGCGGCCATCTCTGCATGCTCGTCGAGGCGATCATTTGCCGCATCCAGATCCGCGGCAAGCCGCTGACCGCGTTCTCCTAGTTTTCGGATCTCTTCCTGCCTGGCTTCCAGATCGGCAGCGCTTGCGTCCTGGATTTGCTTGCGAATAAGCACCTCCAGGTGCTCACGACTACGCTGTGAGATATCGAGACGACGCCGTTGCTGATCCAGAAGATCCCTCTCGGCAGCGAGTACGGCCTCCGCTTCATCAACTTCCCGTCGCCTTGATTCGAGATCGTCCCGAAGTCTCTGTGCTTCTTGTCTGATATCCTCGGACACCGCTCTGCGCCTCTGCTCACTCTCCGACTGCAGGCTCAGTCGTTGCTTTTCAAGCCCATCAATCTCGGCACGCAACTGCTCCAATGCCGTCCGGTTTTGCTCCGCAAACCCGGCACGGGCATTGGCCTCTCGCGCTTCTAGATCACGCTCTCTGCTGAGAAGTTGTGATTCTTTCTGGATCTGCGCTTCATCGAGTCGCAGTTCACGGGAAGACAGCTCAGACAGTCTCTTTTCCAGCTCGCTCGTTCGCTGGATCAACTCATCTTCCCGTTGTCGCAGCTCCAGTTCACGCTCATCCAGTTGTGTTCGTGCGTACTCGCTTTCAGCACAGGACTTTTCGGCACGAAGCTGCCCTTGCTCATGCTCCTTGATGGCAGACTGAAGTAGCTTGCCGAGTTCATTGAATTGCGTCACGCAGCCTTGGAATTCGGCCTTCCGCTCTGCCGGTAGTGCCTCGTGCAAATCCTTAAGCAGTTGTTCGTCCCACTCCGGCTTGGCAACACCCAAGGTAGCCGTTGTCTGCCCTACTGCAGACATCAGATTTCCCAAGACGCCACTGGGCCTTCTTGCGGGACTTCCTGCTCCGTTTGTTTGCGGCCGTTGTGCTTGCGATGGGGGTCTAGGTTTCTTGGCCATATTTAGTACCAGTGATGAAACTGAGCCATCCATTGGATGGCGAAGTGGGATGATTCCAGGACCTGGTCTCGATCCCCTTTCACCCCCGAAGCATGGCCACTCACCTTGTTCCGATCGTCCGCGAGTACCGGGAGACGGTCGAGGGCAAGATCATTCGCGTCCAAATGTCGAAACGGGTGATCTGAGCGCTCTGCAGCGCAGAAAACCGCTCCAGCGAGTAGTGCCTTAAGAGGACGGTTCTGTTGCCGAATAGCATCGGCGATGCCTCCCAACGGCTGTCCCGCCAATTGATCGACGACTCGTGAGCTCAGTCCGGGTAGCCTAAGATTCCTGAAGACGTCTTTGGCCTCATCTCTGCTCCAGTACTTCTTGCTTGGCCATGAGCGAGTATCGATTGGCCATTCTCGCAGCAGCCACTTGAGGACCGCCTCCAATAGATTGTTCACCTCTCCTGCCAAGGTGCCGAGTTCCTCGCTATGGACTTTCTCACGGCCTTCGATCTTCTTCCGTTGTCGCAAGATTCGCCCCAAGTGCTCGCGGATCAGTTCCTGACCATCCAGGAAAGGGTAGTCTCCGAAGAGTTCGAACGACACGCATTCCTCGACCTGACACAGCCATTCGGCTGCTGAACAATTGTCGGTTGGCACGTCAGGTACAAGTTTCTGCATCTTGCTGATCAACCCCGTGTTTCGTGGCGCTAGGTCGAGCAAGGGTTTGCGCAGCCAAAATGCTGCTCGCCTCAACCGAAAGGGATCGCTCACCAACCAGGGTTGAGGCTGGCCTTCATCTCGGTAGAGCTCGCACCACAGGTACATCGGCGTTGCATCGCTGGCGATGCTCTCGATGGCTTGCAGGTGAAATCCGGATTCGCTAGAACGATCGTCCCGCCTGGCCGCTCCCAGGTCCTTCCGGTAAGCCGCATACGCGGCGGTAAGGGCGACTGGATCGACAGAAGGAGCAACAAGATGGGGAAGAACAAACGGCGTCTCTGGTCGCCCTCGCTCCCGCTCCAGGAGGAAAACCGGCCGGTTGTGGCGGTTATGCTCCAACGGAGAAATCTCCGGCAAATTGGCAACGAAACGAGGAAGCCAGGCACCATTGATGGCGTCTTGAAAACCATAGCCGACCCTCAATTCAAGCCGGCTATCTTCGGCCTCATCCAGAACCGCCATCCCGGAAGGCGTGAGTTTGAACGCTGCGTCAAGCCAGCCCTGGGGTTGCAGCTGGGTAGCAACGATGAACTGTACGAGTTCAGGATGCAGCGCCAGGAACTCTGCCACCACCTTCAGGTCGCGGATCCCGGCGCGCATCAGGCCAAGGATCGCCTCCTGAAACACATTTGCCCCCAGGCGCTGGTCCTCTGATGGGTAGAGGACCTTCCAGACATGCACGGGCCATAAAAGATTCTGTCGGTGATCCAGCGGGGCTTTCGGTGGAACAAAAAGATAGCGATCAGCGAACAAGGCCGTGCACCCCTTCGCAGAGTTTCAGGAACGTGGCCAACGCCGGCACTGCTTCCTCCGCCTCTCGGCCCCTGGCCATGGCCCGGTCACCCACCACTACCAGGAGGCTGCGCTGGCGGCTCATGGCCACATTCATGCGGTTGCTCAAACGCAGGTGGCCGTACTTGCGGTTTGCGGCCTTATCAAAGAGATCGCCTGCTCGGCTATCAGCGGGGAGTCGTATGGCGTTGGAGCGAACCACGGAAAGCAGCACGATGTCGAATTCCTTGCCCTGGAATGCGTCCACCGTGCCGATGCGCAGGCGTTCGATGCCACTCGGTGTCCTGCGCCATTCCTCCGTGATCTGCCACTCTCGGCTTTCCTCATCCCGAATCGTGATGCTGGGATGATGGGCCAATTGCCGAAATATCTCGTCCCTCTGGGCACTGTAGAACGTGATGACACCGATGCTGACCTCTGACCGCAAGCGTTCAATAGGCGAGCCACCTCCCGGGCAATGTACTTGGCTTCCGACTGGCGCCTCCAACTCCGACTGGTCCCGGGGCGGTTTTCAGCACCATCGACCAAGGGCACATCGAGCCAGGCACAAACCTTGTCCTCGTAACCCGGATTTTTTCCATGAATTCGCAAGCAGGCCTAACCGATTCAACGGCGCCAACTTTTCTTTCTCGTAGAACTCTTTGCTGACGAACTCACCGAGCACTGGGTGCATGCGGAACTGAGTGTCGAGCATGACTACACGCGGGAACCCGTCCGCAGCTTCGCGATCCTTCAATTGGCGCCACAACCGCTCGAACAGACTTTCACTAAAGGCGCTTCGCTGGTCGATACTGAGCCCGTGCGTTTCCACTACTTCGCTCTCAACTTCCGGTTCCAGCAGGTGGGGCAACTGCCGGTGGTCGCCAACCAACAC
>NZ_CAJQUC010000025.1:0-146460 GCF_907163155.1 Candidatus Accumulibacter sp. ACC012 | reverse complement strand
CGCGGGCCAGGGTGGCGTAGTCGTTTCTAGTCGTCCTTGCGCTGGGCGTCCGGTTTGGCAGGATTCCTGTACTACAACCTGCGCTATGCGGGAAATTGTCGGCGCGGGTGTTTTCTCGGTGATAAACGGCAGCATGGTGTGGGCTTCGTGTTTCGCCCTGGTTGTTCATAGCCCTGTCGCAGGGGACTCGCGGCGAGACCACACGGGACCGCTTGTGGCTGTTTGCGCTGCCGCTGGATGGATACGGTTGGCGTCATGCTGCGGGCATCTGGCGGCGCAAGTCGCTTTCGAGCGACCGTCACCACTTGCACCAACCTTGTCAGTGCGTGCCGGAATCGGGTCTGTGACATCGTCGCTTGTTTTTTTTTTGCCCCCCCACGCCGCTCGCGCAGCTTACCTGGAGGGATGATCGGTGTCGCTGCCTGCTGCGGGGAGTTCCCGAAGACTGATTTCTGGCTCTTCCTGCATCGTTTTTGGGGCTTATTTGCTGTGATTCTGCGCCCATGGCGGTGGTGCCCCCGAACGCGCCCGATCAATCGTGCGCTTGGCGCTTCATCGGTTAATGTACACAGGAATTTTTGTGGATAAGTGCGTGGAGAAGTTCCTGATCTGTTGGCTTGATAGGCGCGCGCTTGGGGTGGCAGCCGCTAGACTACCAGCTCTGAGCGGGTACCGAACTGAACTGCTCCCCGGCGGACCGAGGGGCCGCAAACGTCTATGTGGGTGCCAATGCCGGCGAACGGCGATGGCACCTGATTCGGCAAAGTGCCGCGGGATGTGGCGCAATTGAAAGAAACACTTCCTTCGGCGGCACGGTGTAGCGATGTTTCGCCCTTTTCATACGCCGTCGGACGAGAACGACTTAAGTTCCAATGCGTGCTCGAAGCGGGGACGATCGGCACCAACGTCGGCACGACGAGCGGCGTAGCGTGCGCAGACACTGATCTACTACATGGAGCGAGCGGCGGGTGATGAACGGCGCGCAGTGGGCTCGAAGTCAGCGTGCCTCAGACGTGAGGGAGCGCTGAGATGTTCAACAGAACTTCTCACGTGTGCCACGGGAAAAATTTGTCGCAGCCCCGCGGCCGAGTTTTTTCTTCGGCAAAAGGATTGAAGCCCTCGGTCGACCGGTTGGAACAGTCAGCGGGTAGCGGTGGCGCTGGTCAACCCACCCCGCCGATGAGCACGACCTGCGCGATGATGCAATCGCGCGGCGTCGACCTCAGTGCGCACCGACGGCCGCCAGTTGGTCCGTGAGCGCCTGCGATGGGGCCGAGCTGGTTCTGGTGATGGAACAGCATCATCGCGACGCGGTGCTGGCGCTGGACCCCGCTGCCCCGCGGCAAGGACCTTTCCTGCTCGGGCACTGGACGAATACCGAAATCCCTGAACCCCTATCGGCGCGGCGACGAAGCGCACGCGGAAGCGTTGCGCCTGATCGAAGCCGCAGGTCAAGCCCTGGGTCGAAAAGCTCGGCTGAACTAGCCGAGAAGCCGCGTTCGCTATTGCGCGGGGGCGTGAAATAGCGCACGTGCAATCGCCCCGAGCGGCGTTATCGTGCGGGTGTGATTCGCGACTCCCACAGCACCAAGAACACTTCCGGCGCCGTGTTGTGTAAAGGGCCGTGGCGTCTCCAATAGCTATGCACGGTGCCGAGCGGGTGGCTGCATTTGCGGTGCCTGTGTTCGGAATGTAAACTTCCTGGCGTTTTGTTCCCCAGGGACGCTGACGAGAGCACGAACGAATGGAAAACGAGGAGCTAAGTATGGAAATGTCGCCTGTGGTGCCTGGTCGAATCCGGCACCTCTTGATCGCTCTTGCCGTCAGCGCTCTGGCAGGCTGCAGCCTTGTGCCCGGTAACCAGAGCTACAGCGACCGCGACGAGTCTGCGGTGATGTTGCCGGTCCAGCAGGGAGACGCTCTGGTACCGGAACACATCAAGATCAAGCCGATTACTGCCGAACTGATCGTCGACATGTTCAAGGCAGCCCGACCGCCCATCGGTGACGGCACCAGCGTTGCCAGGAAGGCGACGGAGAGCGCGCCGCGTTCCGGCGGCAAGGGTTCCGGACCGACGCCCGAGTACAAGCTTGGGCCGGGCGACATCATTTCAATCATCGTCTGGGATCACCCCGAGCTGACCATCCCGGCCGGCAGCTTCCGTACCGCTGAGCAGGCGGGCACCGTTATCGCCGATGATGGAACGATCTACTTTCCGTACGCCGGAGTGGTCAATGTCCAGGGCAAGACGACCGGCGAAGTGCGCAGGATTTTGTCGGTAAAGTTGGCAAAATTCATCGAGCAGGTGCAGCTCGACGTGCGCATGGTGGCTTTTCGCAGCCAGCAGGTCTATGTCGTTGGCGAGGTGAGCAAACCGGGTATCCAGCCCGTGACCGATATTCCGATGACGGTAATCGAGGCGGTCAACCGCGCCGGTGGCTTCACTCCGGAGGCCGACTACAGCCGAGTGCTGCTGACTCGTCGTGGCAGCACCTACCTGGTCGATATCCAGGCAATGTACGACTACGGTGCGACGGCACAGAATGCCTTGCTGGAGCACGGCGACATCATCAATGTCGCGGACCGCAGCTACAACAAGATCTTCGTGCTCGGCGAAGTCGTTCGGCCGGGTTCGCAAGTAATGAACAAGAAGCGCTCGACGCTCGCCGAAGCGCTCAGCGACGCTGGCTATATCAGTCAGACGACTGCCGACCCACGCTGGATCTATGTCATGCGCGGCGATACCGAGACTCCGGAGCTCTTCCATCTGGATTCCCGTCTTCCCGACGCAATGTTGCTCGCCGATCGCTTTCCGCTGCGGCCGCGCGATGTTGTCTATGTCGATGCGGCGGCAGTCGTTCGCTGGCAGCGCGTGATCTCCAATATCCTGCCGACGGCGACGATGCTTAATCTTACCAGCCAGACGCAGTATCCGCTTTTCGGCGCGAGACAACCGCCGTACTGATCTCGACGAGTTTTTTTCCGCCGCAGGCCTGTCGGGGGCTGACCAAGCCGCCGGCTAAGCTCCCCCGCAAACGCCTGCCTAACACGCTGAGCCGCCCAGCCATGACTCTGGCGGCGGCAATCACGGACGATCCATGAACAACGACCAGTCACAGACCTCTTTCAACGCGCCCGGTGTCGCCGGCCGGTCAGACGCTCAGGCGCAAGCGCAGCCGATGCAGCAGATGTCCTCGGAAGATGAGGACGAGGGCCTGGCGCTTGGCGAGATCATTGCCGTGCTCATTGACTACCGCTGGTTGATTGCCGCGGTGAGCCTGTTGGCACTCGTTCTTGGCCTGGCTTGGGTGGTGGTGGCGAAGCCGGTCTACCGGGCCGATGGTCTCTTGCAAGTCGAGGAGAAAAGCTCCGGAATGGGTTCCCTCAAGGCCCTGCAGCCGCTGTTGGGTGACGACACAACGGTCTCAGCCGAACTCGAAATCCTCAGCTCGCGGATGGTCCTGGAACGGGTGGTCAGCAAGCTGAAGCTGGACATTGTGGCCGTTCCCAGAACCCTGCCCTTGATTGGCGGTGCGGTCAGCCGGCGCTACCAAGGTGATGAACCGAATTCGCCATGGCTGGGCCTGTCGAGTTTTGCATGGGGTGGTGACCGCATTCAGGTCGATTCGCTCGACGTTCCGCGACCAGCTCTGGATCAGAGGCTCACCTTGGTCGCGGGTGACGACGGCGCTTTCGAAGTGCTGGATTGGGAGGATCAGCCGGTCCTCAAGGGTGAAGCGGGGACGCGTGCCAGTAACCAGGATTACTCGATTTTTGTCGCGCAGCTCCAGGCGCGGCCAGGAACACAGTTTCGGCTGATGAGACTTTCCGCCGAAACAGCCGTGGCCAGTTTGCGCAAGAACTATTCCGTCAAGGAGCGCGGCAAGAAATCCAGCCTCGTGGAGCTTAACCTCTTGGGAGGAGATCCCGGGCAGATTGGTATTGTTCTCGACGACATCATGAACACCTATGTTCGGCAGAACGTCGAACGGCGTTCGGCCGAAGCCGAGAAGACCTTGGCCTTTCTCGAAACCCAGCTTCCCGCTCTCAAAACACAGGTCGATAGCGCCGAGGCGGCGTACAACAACTATCGTCAAAGCCGTGGTTCGCTCGACTTGAGCCTGGAGACACAGGGCGTGCTGAAGTCCCTGGTCGAGGTCGAGAACGCCGCCGTGTTGCTCAAGCAGGAGCGTGATGAATTGCGCCAGCGCTTCACTCCCGAGCATCCCAGGATTCAGGCGATGGATAACAAGTTGCAGCGTCTCACTGAGCGTCGCAAGGCTTTTGACGCCGATGTTGCGGCCTTGCCTGATACGCAGCAGACGGTTCTACGTCTGGCGCGCGATGTCGAAGTCTCGAACAGGCTCTATACCGAGTTGCTTAATACCGCCCAGCAATTGCGGGTGTCAAAGGCCGGGACGGTTGGCGACGTGCGCATCATCGATTCGGCGGCAGTCGCTCGCCAACCCGTCGGCACCGGGCCGGCCGCGATTCTGGGTATTGCCCTGCTTCTCGGCGTATTGCTGAGCATGGTCATCATTTGGCTGCTGCGGGCGCTGCGTGTGGTTGTCGAAGATCCCGAGATCATCGAGTCGCAACTCGGCCTGCCGGTCTATGCAACGGTCCCGCACAGCAAGACCGAAGTCGATTTGCACCGCAAGGCAAAATCAGGTGTCGGCGAGCTGCTGGCCGTCGGGTTTCCGGAAGACGACGCGGTCGAGAGCCTGCGCGGCCTGCGCACGACGCTGCACTTTGCCCTGCTCGACGCAAAACGCAACTCGCTGTTGATCACCGGTTCGAGCCCCGGCCTCGGCAAGAGCTTCATTTCCAAGAACCTTGGTGTCGTGCTGGCGCAGGTCGGCAAGCGCGTGGTGATCGTCGATGCCGACCTGCGCCGAGGGCATATCCACAAAGAGTTCGGCAGGGAGCGTGCGTCGGGAATCTCGGAGTACGTTGCCGGGCAGGTTTCGCTGGACGCGATTCTGAAAACGACTTCGGTCGCCAACTTGTGGGTGATCTCTACCGGCCAGATCCCGCCCAATCCTTCCGAACTGCTGATGCACGAGCGCTTTGTCACCTTGCTGACGCAACTCGGCGAACGCTTCGACACGGTCATCGTCGATGCGCCGCCGGTGCTGGCCGTTTCCGATGCGGCGATCATCGGCCGTCATGTCGGTGCCACGCTGATGGTCGCCCGCTCGGGAAAGCACCCGATTCGCGAACTCGAGCAAGCGGTCAAGCGCCTCAATCAGGCTGGTGTCGAAGTCAAGGGCTTCGTCTTCAACGACCTCAATGTCAGCCGCCAGCGCTACCGCTACGGTTACAAAGGCTACGTCTACCGCTACTCGTACAAGGATTAGTAATTGCCGGAATTGCTGGCTGGCCCGCGCCGTCGTCGCGCCTCGTAGAGGCAGACGCCGGTGGCGACCGAGACATTGAGGCTGGCGACGGAGCCGAGCATCGGGATGTTGACCAGTTGGTCACAGGTCTCGCGCGTCAGGCGGCGCAGGCCGTCGCCTTCGGCGCCGAGTACCCAGGCGCAGGCCGTGGGCCACTGGGCGCTGTAGAGATCGTCCTTGGCGTCGGCATCGGTGCCGACGATCCAGATTTCCCTTTCCTTCAGTTCGCGCAGCGTGCGGGCGAGATTGGTGACCGTGACGTAGGGGACGGTCTCGGCGGCACCACTGGCCACTTTCACGGCCGCCTGTGTCAAGCCAACGGCACGATCCTTGGGTGCGACGACCGCGTGCGCGCCGACGGCATCGGCAACCCGCAGGCAGGCGCCGAGGTTATGCGGATCCTGAATACTGTCGAGGATCAGCAGGAAGGCTGGTTCGTCGAGGGTGTCGAGAACGTCGTCGAGAGTCACGTGCCGCGGCGTCGCATCGACCGTGGCGATCACTCCCTGGTGCCGGGCGCCTGGCGCCATGGCCTGCAGTCGCGCGCCGTCCACCGGCAGGATGCGCACCGTGGCGAACTCCGCCTGGCGAACCAGATCACGCAGGCGAGCATCGTGGCGCGCGGCGTCGACGTAGATTTCACGTATTGCGCCGGGGTCGTGACGCAGTTTGGCGAGCGTCGAATGGAAGCCGAAAATCAGGCGTGAATTCTGGGACATGATAGGCAAGGCCGGTAGATAGAGGGCGCGATTCTAACAGCTTGCCGCCACGCCCTGTCGCTTGGCTGGCTGCCACCAGGTGCCTGGCGCACGCGGCTACTGCTTGCTGGCGATCGCCTCCAGGGTTCGCGAGCGCCAGTCGAGGACCGCCGTGCGCGTTGTCATCTGCTCGCCCAGGCGGGGAAATTCGCGGCGAATGACGTCGGCGGCGAAGCTCGACAGGAAGCTCGACTTGAGCTCCGCCCGCGCGCGGTCTACGCCGATTTCCTCGTACGGTACCGACGCCAGGAGCAGAAAGCCATCATCCGGAATCCGTCCGGCCTGCATGTTCGCTTCGATGATCCCGGCCGCCTTGCGGATCGGGACGTCGAGATTGGGGCTGTAGGGGCCGATGATCAAGGCGACATTGGGCGTGTGCAGGAAATCGAAGCCACGCCCGAGACAAATCGTCCACTCGCGGTGCTCGATGTCCAGCAGGCGCTCGCGACTGCGGATCTGCGAGCGTACGCTCTCGATATGTTCGAGATTGCCGTGCAGCAGCGGCAGCAGATCGGCGCGCATCTGTGCCGGCATGTCGGGCAGCAGGGCGGCGAGGCGTTGTTCGAGCGCTGCCCGGTCGGCGGCGGTCAGTTTCGCCAGGTGCAACTGCTCGCCAGTGGTGCCGTGGATCACCAGTGCGTCTTCGTCGGTTTCGAAACCGCAAACCAGCGGATAGACGGTACCGTGGTCGCTGCCGAAGATGTGTTCGACCTGGCGGCGTATCTCGTAGGTATGGGCGATGGCTGCCGCCGTGTCGTAGTCGAAGCCGGCACAACCGCGCCGTGGCTCGCCCTGCGAGTAGTGGTAGGTGACCAGGAAAAGCACATGCCGTCCGGCGTTGACGACGCGCTGCACATGGTGCGCGAGCACTTCGCCGAGGTGCGGCCAGCCGAGGTCGAAGATCCCACCGAGGTTGCGAAAAGGCATCAGCAGGCCGACCGGGGTGTTGGTCGCCACCGGGATGTTGATGCGCCCGTCCATGCACTTGAGGACGGCAATCGCCGTCGGGTGCTCGGCCTGATAGCGCTGGCGTGCCAGCCAGGCTTCCGGGCTGCGGTACATCGCTGCATGGCGCTCGGCCAGGCCGAACAGCCAGGCTATGCGTTCGGCGATTGGCTTTCCGTGAATATCCATGACCACAGCAGGCCGTGCCGATCAGAGAATCATGCCGGCGCCGATGGTGTTGTTCGAAGATTCGTCGATGACGATGAAGGCGCCGGTGCCGCGGCTTTCCGCGTAGGGGTCGGCAAAAATCGGCTGCGCCAGTTTGAAGCGCACGCGGGCAATGTCATTCATCACCAGCCGCTCGCACGCCTGCTGTTCCATGGTGTTGATGTCGATCCGGTAATCGATGCCGGCGAGCATCGCCTTGCTATCGCGGGTGGTGTGACGAATGAGGTATTTGCGGCGTGGATCGAGCGCTGCTTCGGCCAGCCAGCAGAGCATGGCGTCGATCTGTTTGCTGAGCGTCGGCAGTTCGCCGCTCTTGACGATCATGTCGCCGCGCGAGATGTCGATCTCGTCTTCGAGGAGGAGGGTCACCGACTGCTCGGCGGTGGCACAGGGCAGTGACTCGGCGAGCACCTGGATGTCCTTGACGCGCGTCTCCAGCCCCGAGGGCAGCACCGTCACCGCGTCGCCGATGGCCAGCTCGCCGGACTCGACACGGCCCATGAAGCCGCGATAATCGTGCAGTTCCGGATTGGCCGAATCCTGCGGACGGCACACATATTGCACCGGGAAGCGGAATTTCTCGGCGTGTGCGCTATGGACTGCCGGCACCGTTTCGAGGGTTTCGATGAGGCTCGGCCCGGTGTACCAGTCGAGTCGCGTGCCGCGCTCGACGATCATGTCGCCGTGCAGCGCCGACATCGGCATGAAGCGAATGTTCGCGATCCCCAGTTTGCCGGCAAAGGCCAGATAGTCGGCCTTGATGCGGGCGAAGATTTCTGGCGAGTAGTCGACCAGGTCCATCTTGTTTACGGCCACTACCACCTGCGGGATGCCGAGCAGGTGCGCTATGTACGAGTGGCGGCGGGTCTGCGCGAGAACGCCCCTGCGGGCGTCGATGAGGATGATCGCCAGGTCGGCCGTCGACGCGGCGGTGACCATGTTGCGCGTGTACTGCTCGTGGCCTGGGGCGTCGGCGATGATGTATTTGCGCGTGCCGGTGGTGAAGTAGCGATAGGCGACGTCGATGGTGATTCCCTGTTCGCGCTCGGCCTGCAGGCCGTCGGTGAGCAGCGACAGGTCGACAACATCCAGCCCGCGTTTTTCGGACGTGCGCTGCATGGCGTGCAGGGTGTCGGCGAGAATCGTCTTGCTGTCGTAGAGCAGGCGGCCGATCAGCGTGCTCTTGCCGTCGTCGACGCTGCCGCAGGTCAGAAAGCGCAGCAGGCCGTTGTCGGGGGCATCTTCGAGGGGGAGTGCTTGCATGGGTTCAATGGTGTCGATTGCGGACATCAGAAATAGCCTTCCTTCTTGCGTTGCTCCATCGACGCGTCCGAGGTCTGGTCGTCGAGGCGGGTGGCGCCACGCTCGGTGATCGTCGTGATTGCCGTTTCGGCGATGATCTTGGCGACGCTGTCGGCGTCTGACTCGACCGGCGCCGTGCAGGTGATATCGCCGACGGTGCGAAAGCGAACCATCACTTCTTCCACCACCTCACCGGGCTTGACCGGTGTCACCGCGGTGACCGGCAGCATGCCGCCGCTGCGCCGGACGATGGGGCGGCGGTGCGCGAAGTAGATCGATGGCAGGGCCAGTCGCTCGCGCTCGATGTACTGCCAGACGTCGATCTCGGTCCAGTTCGAGATCGGGAAAACGCGAATGTTTTCGCCTTTGAAGCTGCGTGCGTTATAGAGGTCCCAGAGCTCGGGGCGCTGGTTCTTGGGGTCCCACTGGCCGAATTCGTCGCGGAAGGAAAAAATTCGCTCCTTGGCGCGTGCCTTTTCCTCGTCGCGGCGCGCACCACCAATGCAAGCGTCGAAACCGAATTCCTCGATTGCTTCGAGCAGGGTTATCGACTGGTGCTTGTTGCGCGGTTCGTCGGCGGACTTGAGGACCACCGTGCCGCGCGCCATCGAGTCCTCGAGCGAACGCACGATCAGCCGCTCGCCGAGCTCGGCGGCGCGCTGGTCGCGGAAGTCGGTGACTTCCTGGTAGTTGTGGCCGGTATCGATATGCATCAGCGGGAACGGGAAACGGCCTGGGCGAAAGGCTTTCTCGGCGATACGCAGCATGCAGATCGAGTCCTTGCCGCCGGAGAACAGCAGCACCGGGTTGCTGCATTGGCCGGCAACCTCGCGCATGATGTGGATGGCCTCGGATTCGAGCCAGTCGAGATGGGAAAGGGTGACACTAGAAAGTGCTGTGCTGCTCATGATTGACCTGTGTGATTCATCGGTTGTTTGTCGGTGCGGGTTTCAGGTGCGCTTGAGGTGCAAGCCGCATTCCTTCGAGTCGGGATTCTCCCACCACCAGCGGCCGGCGCGTACATCTTCTCCCGGCGTGATCGCGCGCGAGCAGGGCGCGCAGCCGATGCTCGGGTAGAACTGGTCGTGCAAGGCGTTGTACGGTACCTGCTGCTGCTTGAGGTAGGCCCAGACTTCGCGTTCGCTCCATGCTGTGAGCGGGTTGAATTTCTCGAGCCCACCGCTGCCGACGTCGAAACTGCGCAGCGGCAGGTCCTCACGAGTCGCCGATTGCTGCGCGCGCATGCCGGTGATCCAGGCCTTGCGGCCAGCCAGCGCGCGTTGCAGAGGTTCAACCTTGCGGAAATGGCAGCAGCCCTTGCGCAGCTCGACCGACTCGTAGAAAGCGTTGATGCCGTTCTCACGCGTCCATGCCTCGGCCAGATCGTGGCGCGGATAATACAGGCGCAGCGCCAGGCCGTAGTGGCTCTTGACCTTTGCGATCAGCGCGTAGGTCTCGGCCGGCAGGCGGCCGGTGTCGAGCGAGAAGATCTCGATGTCGAGCCGCTCGGTGACGATCAGATCGGTGAGCACCATGTCTTCGGCACCGAGACTGCTGGCAAAAGCGGCCGGCGAGAAATCGTCGGCGATTTCGCGCAACAGGCGGCGCGCGCCAGCGACTTTGCTGGCCAGCGCGTCGAGCAGCGCGGGGTCGTCGAGTGTGCCGAGGTGCTTCATGCCGCCTCCTGGCCGCGTGCCGTGCGCCGGCGGAACAGCGGTTGCGGCTGGTCGACCGCCGCCTGGTAGGCGTCGCTGAAGACCGCCAAACCGGCGAGCGCTTTGTCGATGTCCTTGTCGGCACGCAGGGCGTAGGCGTCGATACCGCAGCGGCGCATGAAAAACAGCTGGTCCTGCTGCACGTCGCCGAGGGCGCGAATCTCGCCGCGGTAAGCGTAGCGCTCGCGCAGCAGGCGGGCGCTGGAGTAGCTGCGGCCGTCGGTGAATTTCGGGAAATTGACGCCGATCACCGCCAATCGGTCGAGGTCGTCGGCCAATGCTTCCGGGCCCTCGCCGGCGTCCAGCCAGACGCCAGGCGCCAGGCCTGCGGCGACGATCTCGTTCCGGCGTGCCAGCCAGACGGCCAGCGGCAGCAGCGTCGGCGCGGCAGGCAGGGCGACGGCTTCCGGTGTTTCTCCTTCGGCCAGCGTCAGCACCTGCCAGTGGTCTTCGACGATCTGCGTATTCTTGATGATCCTAGGCATTGACGATTTCCTTTGCTTGGCTTTCCTTGCCGGCGACCTTGGCCGTGCGGCGCCGGTCGCGGCCGGCGTAGGCGCGTGCCTTGAAGGGCTCGATACCGACGCGCTGCCAGGTGTCGATGAAGCGCTCGCTGGCGGTGCGCTGTTCGAGATAGACGGCGATCAGGGCTTCGATGACCTCCGGCACTTCCTGGGCGTAGAAGGAAGGGCCGATGACCTTGCCGATGATCGCGCTGTTGCCCTGTTGGCCGCCGACGGTGATCTGGTACCACTCCTCGTCGTTTTTGTCGACGCCGAGAATGCCGATGTTGGCGACATGATGGTGACCACAGGAGTTCATGCAGCCCGAGATGTTGAGCGAGATGTCGCCGATGTCGTAGAGATAGTCGAGGTCGTCGAATTTGTCGTTCACCGCCTCGGCGATCGGTAGCGAGCGCGCATTGGCCAGAGCACAGAGGTCGCCGCCAGGGCAGCAGATCATGTCCGTCAGCAGACCGATGTTGGCGGTCGCCAGGCGCTGGCCGCGGGCGAGTTGCCAGAGCTCGTGCAGATCGCCGAGCTTGACGTCGGAAAGGATCAGGTTCTGTTCATGGCTGACGCGCAGTTCGCCGAAGCTGAAGCGGTCGGCGAGGTCGGCGACGGCGATCATCTGCGTGTCGCTGATGTCGCCGGGAGCGACTCCCGGCGCTTTCAGCGACAGCGTCACGGCGGCATAGCCCGGCGTCTTGTGAGGGTGCACGCAGCGCTTGACCCAGTTGGCGAAAGCCTTGTCGGCAGTCAGGCGGGCGTTGTGCGCGGGGTCTTCGGCAGGCAGCGTCTCCCAGGCCGGCGGCTCGAAGTGGCCGGCGATACGATCGAACTCGGCGTCGGTGACCGTTGTCTCGCCGTCGCGCAGATGCGCCCACTCGGCCTCGACCTGGCGCGCAAACTCCTCGCTGCCGAGCGCCTGCACGAGAATCTTGATACGCGCCTTGTACATGTTGTCGCGGCGACCATAGCGGTTATACAGGCGCAGGATGGCCTCCAGGTAGGAGAGGATGTGCCGGCGCGGCAGAAACTCGCGAACCACCTTGCCGAGGATCGGCGTGCGCCCGAGACCGCCACCGACGAGGACCTTGAAGCCGATCTCGCCACGCTCGTCGCTGACCACCTCGAGTCCGATGTCGTGCGCCCGGATCACTGCGCGGTCCTGTGCCGCGGCATTCACCGCGATCTTGAACTTGCGCGGCAGGTAGGCGAATTCCGGATGGAAAGTCGACCATTGCCGCAGCAGTTCGCAGTACGGGCGCGGGTCGACCAGTTCGTCCGGCGCGACGCCGGCAAAGTGGTCGCTGGTGATGTTGCGGATGCAGTTGCCCGAGGTCTGCACGGCGTGCATTTCGACGCTCGCCAGCTCGGCCAGGATCTCCGGCGTTTCCTCGAACTGCGGCCAGTTGAGCTGCATGTTCTGGCGGGTCGTGAAGTGCCCGACGGCACGGTCGTAGCGGCGCGATATTTCGGCCAGCTTGCGCAGCTGCGCCGACGAGAGCATGCCGTAGGGGATGGCGATGCGCAGCATCGGACCGTGCCGCTGGATGTAAAGGCCGTTCTGCAGGCGCAGCGGACGCAGCTCGTCGTCCGAGAGTTCACCCGCCAGATGGCGCTCCATCTGGCCGCGATACTGGCTCACGCGCTGGTCAATCAGTTGTTGGTCAGTACTGTCGTAGCGATACATGGGTCGCTCCTTATAAGAATGAAGTCATGCCTGCCATTCCCTGGATCAGGCCGGGCACGGGCATCTACTGGGCGATCAGCTTGCCGCCGATGACGAGCAGCATGCAGGCCAGGATGGGGCGAAGAATACGGTCCGGGATTTTCGCCGAGGCGTGGCTGCCGAGCCAGATTCCGGGCAGCGAGCCGAGCAGCAGGCTGCCAAGCAGCGACCAGTCGATACTGCCAAGCAGCCAGTGCCCGAGGCCGGCGACCAGGGTCAGCGGCACAGCGTGCGCGAGGTCGCTGCCGATGATGCGCAGTGTCGGCAGCCGCGGGTAAAGGTAGAACAGCACGGCGACGCCGAGCGCCCCGGCGCCGACCGATGAAACGGTGACCAGGACGCCGAGCAGTGCGCCGACGGCAATGGTGATCGGTGCTCGCAGCTGCGTATGGGCGCTGTCATCAGCGTGGGCCAGCGCGTGGTTCTGCAGCTTGTGGCGGAAAATGATCGCCCCGGCGGTGAGCAGCAGGGCGATGCCCAGCGAGACCGAGATCACGTGCGAAACCTCGTCGCTCTGCTTGGGCAGGAAGGACAGCGCCCAGATGGTCAGCAGCGCGGCGGGAATACTGCCCGTCGCCAGCAGACGGGTGATGCGCCAGTCGACATGGTCCTTCTTGGCATGCACGAAAGTGCCGCCAGCCTTGGTGATTGCCGCATACAGGAGATCGGTACCGACGGCCGTTGCCGGGTGGATGCCGAAGACCAGCACCAGAAGTGGGGTCATCAGCGAGCCGCCACCAACGCCGGTGAGCCCGACGATGGCGCCAACGACAAAGCCCGACAAGGTGAACATCCAGTCCATCAAGGATCCGCTCTAGCGAAAATGAGCGCGCATGGTAGCAGCACAGAGTTTGATCGAAAAAGACTATTCAGTTAGATTGTTATAACCAACGGTGATTAAGGGTGGCGATGAAGCTCCAGCAACTGCGTTATCTCGTCGAAGTGGCGCAGCGCGGCCTCAACGTTTCGGAAGCCGCGGCAGCGCTGTACACCTCGCAACCGGGAATCTCGAAACAGATCAAGCTGCTCGAAGACGAACTGGGGGTGATCGTTTTCGAGCGCAGTGGCAAGCGCCTGACAGCGGTCACCGAGCCGGGCCGGGCGGTGCTCGAAATCGCCGAACGAATCCTGCGCGACGCGGAGAACATCCGTCGCGTCGGCGAGGAGTACGCCGGTGGCGACTCCGGCAGCCTGGTCATCGCCACGACGCACACGCAGGCACGCTACGCGCTGCCCGGCGTCGTCAAGAGCTTCGTCGACCGCCATCCGCGGGTGCGGCTGTCGCTGCGCCAGGGGCATCCGACGCAGATCGCCGAATGGGCGCTGAAAGGCGAGGCCGACATTGCCATCGCCACCGAAGCGCTCGACCAGTACCCGCAGCTCCTGATGCTCCCGTGCTACCAATGGGTGCACTGCGTGATCGCTCCCGACGGGCATGCCATCCTCGGCGAGAAGCCCCTGTCCCTGACTGCCCTGGCGCGCTGGCCACTGATCACCTACGACTCGGCCTTCGCCGGTCGCTCGCGCATCAACAAGGCTTTCGAACTCGCCCGGTTGACCCCCAACGTCGTGCTCACCGCCATCGACGCCGACGTCATCAAGACCTACGTCAGCCTCGGCCTCGGCCTCGGCATCATCGCCAGCATGGCTTTCGATGCCACCCGCGACGCCGGCCTGCAGGCGCTGCCTGCCGAACATCTCTTTGGCTCGAACACCACGCGCATCGGCTTGCGGCGTGGCAATCACATCCGTCGCTTCGAGTACGACTTCATTGAGCTTTTCGCGCCGCAGCTGACGCGAAAAGCGGTCGATATGGCCATTGCCGGTGCGCGGCCGGGGGAGGAGTATCAGCTTTGAGCATCAGCCGCTCAAGGCGACGATTCGCCGTGGCACTTCTGGTCGATGTTTCCGACCGGTCCTGGCTTGCTGCCATCCGCCGATGCGCAAGGATCACGACAGCGGCTACAAGTTTCTCTTCTCCACTCCGGAGCTGGTGCGCGACCTGATCATCGGCTTCGTTCCCGACGAATGGCTGGCCAGCCTCGACTACAGCACTCGCGAACGGGTCCCCGGCAGCGTCGGGCAGATAGTCAAACCAGGGCGCGGCCAGGCCATCGCGCCCGCCGTCGCTCGCTACCTGCCTGCTGCCCTCCCCCCTTGCGGGGGAGGGGCTGGGGGAGAGGGGGAAGCACGTTCAACTTCCGCCATCACCGCCTCCAGAACCGCCGCGGTGTCAGTCAGTATGTCGTTGTTCCAGAAGCGCATTATTCGGAATCCCTGAGCCGTCAACCAGGCATCGCGTGTCTCGTCGGGCAGCGATTCGTTGTGCTGTCCACCGTCCGCTTCAACGACGACACGAGCACCGAAATGCACGAAATCGACGACGTACGGGCCAATCGCCTGCTGGCGCCTGAATTTCACGCCGCCCAGGCGATGCGCTCGCAGGTGGCGCCAGAGGAGATTCTCGGCGTCGGTCATGTTCTGGCGTAGGGATTTGACGAAGTCGTGCTTGGGCATTGGTTTTCTCCCCCTCTCCCCAACCCCTCTCCCACGAGGGGCGAGGGGCTAGTGCTGCTTTCGGCGTGGTCGGTTTGCTGTGGCGAACATGCTGCTCGCGTGTTGGCGGGGCCGCGTGGCTGTGCTCACCGTGTCGTGCGTCCGGGGTGCCGGGGTGCAGCTTGTGGCGATTATCCTGGTAATCAGTTTGGCCGTGCTTGCGGGTGTGTGGCGATCCATGGCCGTTGTCCTTGATTCACGACGCAGCGATTTAGCGTGCTTGGTAAGGGAGTGCTTTCCAGACGGCAAAAGCGGCAGCGCCGGGTGGGCGGGCGGCGTTGCCGCTGTTTCTCGCGGACGCTTGGCTATACTGTTCGGCGACACGCCTTCTGGAAACCGTCACGATGATCACCACGAAGCTCTTCCTTGCCTCGTCCTCCGAATTCTGCGAGGAGCGGAAGGAGTTTGAGCTCTGCATCAGCCGCAAGAACAAGGCTTTACGTCCGCGGGGTGTCGTCATCGAGGTGGTGCTCTGGGAAGACTTCCTCAATGCCATGTCGAAGACCCGGTTGCAGGACGAGTACAACCAGGCGATTCGCGAATGCGACCTTTTTGTAACGTTGGTCGGGAGCAAGGCTGGTCGCTACACCGACGAAGAATTCGAGACCGCCCACGCGCAATTCAAGGCCACCGGCAGGCCCTTGATCTTCACCTATTTCAAGGACGTGCAGATCAGCTCTGCCAGTGTCAACCGGGCTGATATGGCAAGCCTGTGGGCGTTCGAGGACAAGCTGAAGGTCGTGGAGCACTTCCCAACGCGTTACACGAACACCGACCAGCTGAAGCATGAGTTCAATCAACAATTGGATAAGCTGCTTGCAAGCGGCTCGATCCGAGTCGCGTCGCACCAGCCTGAGCAGTCGCAAAAGTCACCCAAGGTCGACGCTGGCCCGACGGCCGGCAGGGCCTACCCGGTCGACGGCTATCTGCGCTGGCTGCGCAGCCATACCGAGTCCATCGAGCTGCGCGGCATCGAACGTGCGGGGGGCGCGCTGGTGGTGTCCCTGCCGCTGGAGGCGGCCTATGTGCCGCTGCGTGCCCGACCGATCCCGCGGCCCGGTGACGCGCAGGACAAGATGGCAGCGCAGTCTCTCCCTCGCCCCCGCAGCCGCGGTGACGCTGGCGAGAAAACAGAACCCGATGAGCGCGAGCGCGACAGCGATATTGACCTCAACCAGGTGCTCGGTCTCGGTAATCGCCTGGTGATCATCGGCGGGCCAGGGTCGGGCAAGACGACAGTACTGCTGCACATGGCGTGGGCGCTGGCGTCTTCACTGCTCACCGGGCAGGCGGAGCCGGCGCAGTCGCGCCTCGGTTTGGCGGTGGTCGCTACCAGCGAACTGCCCTTGCCGATCTTTGTGCCGCTCGCGTCGTTCGCCCGCTTCCGTCGCGAGCTGCCGGCCAACGCACCGGCACGCGAGAGGACGCTGACACACTTCATCTCCTATCACCTGATCGGGAAGCAGGCCGACGTCGATCTGCCCGACGATTTCTTCGTACAACTCCTCAGGGACGGGCGGCCGGTGATCCTGTTGCTCGACGGGCTCGATGAGGTCGCCAATGAAGAAGAGCGCGCCGAAGTGCGTGCGTCGGTCGAGGAATTGGTCAGTGGCCAGGAGCGCATGCGCGTCGTTGTCACCTGTCGCACCATCGCCTACCGCAGCGGCGGTACTGCGCTGGGCGTGAGGTTCCGTGAGATTGCCGTGCAGCCGCTCGATTTCGAGCAACACGTCGTACCGATGGTGCGCCAGGCGTACGCCTGTATCCACCCGCAGGACGCCGATTTGCGCAGCGAGCGGGTGCAGGAACTCCTGGGTGGCATTCGGCGGCTCGAGGACGACCGCCGTACGCGCCTCGGCGACGATGCGCAGGTGCTGGTCGATAGTCCGCTGATGGTGCGCCTGTTGCTGATCGTGCAGGTGAACAACCGCACGCTTCCTGACGGGCGCGCCGAGCTCTTCGACAAGGCGATCAGCGCCTTGCTGCAAGTCGACTACGGACGCGAGCAGGCCGACATCCGCGAGTTGGCCAGCGACTGGAAGGCGTTTCGCGACATGGCGCAGCATCTCGCTTTTCACATGCACCAGCAGGGGCGTGACCAGGGGCGCGAGATCGGTGAGCGGGCCTTGCAGAAGGTCTTGCGTGAGGAGGCCGAATTTCGGCCGCAAATTGACCGCTTCCTCAGCCACGCCCGTCAGCGCGGCAGCGTGCTGGAGGAGCGACAGGGCGCCTATCGCTTCATTCATCTGGCCTTTCAGGAATTCCTGGTGGCGCGCTACCTGCGCGAAGTCACCGGCGACGAGGGCCGTGACGCGATCCTTGCCGTGCTCGGCGACCGCCTCGACGATCCGTGGTGGCGCGAGCCGATTCTATTGCTGGCTGGCTACCGGGCGAGCAATGCCGCCAAGTCGGCGCGCGATTTTCTCGGAGCGCTGGCCAGGGTCGGTGGCGAGCCGAACGCGCAGTTCTCGGCAGCCGAACTGGCGGGCACGGCGGCGCTGGAATGGCGCGAATGCGGCGAAGCGACCCGCGGCGGTTGCGCGCGGAGGATCGTTGAACTGTTGGCAGACGAGTCGACGCTGCGAGCTGCCATGCCGGTTGTTCGTGCGCGTGCGGGCGATGTGCTCTCGGCGCTGGGCGACCCGCGGTTTGACCAAGAGCGCTTCTGGCTGCCGGCCGACGAGATGCTCGGTTTTGTACGCATTGCGGCTGACCCCGAGTTCCGGATCGGGACGCGCAAGGCGGATGCGCGGCGAGTTGGGGAAATCGTCGGTGGCAGCGTGGATCATGACGAAATCAATGACAAGCCGACGCCAACGCCGGAGTTCCTTATCGCGCGCTATCCGGTCACCGTCGCGCAGTTCCGCGCCTTCGTCGAGGCGGCGCACTACGAGATCGGCGATGCTGACTCGTTGCGAGACCCGGACAGCCGACCGGTGCTGCGGGTGAGCTGGCATGAGGCCATCGCCTACTGTGAGTGGCTGAACGAACAGCTTGCCGCTTCGCCGCTGTTCGCGGACAGTGACCCGGGCAGGCTCGTGCGCCAGCGCCAGTGGCGGGTCGCACTGCCCAGCGAGCTGGAGTGGGAGAAAGCCGCCCGTGGCGGCTTGCTGGATGCGGTCTTCTCATGGGGCAATGACGTTGACCCGGCTCGGGCCAACTATGCTGACTCGGGGATTGGCGACACGTCTGCGGTCGGTTGTTTTCCGGCCAACGATTTCGGCCTGTACGACATGATTGGCAACGCGTTTGAATGGACGCGCAGCCTTTTCAGGCCGTATCCCTATCAACCTGACGGTCGCCGCGAGGATCTGCGCGCGGCTGACGACGTTCCAAGGGTCGTTCGCGGCGCCTCGTGGCCCTTCTTTCGTGGCTACGCGCGCTGCGCCTATCGCCTCAGGTCCGATCCCCGCTCCCGTGACTCCCTCATCGGTTTCCGGGTGGTGTTGCGTTCTTCCCCTGTTGAGTAGCCCTGTCCTCTGTTCCTCTGGACTCTGGAGCTCGGGTGCGCTGACTCTGGAGGGGGTGCGGGGGAGACTTCCCCCGCTTCGGCGCTTTTCGCTGGCAGCCTGCACGGTTCAGGGCTTCCCTTTAAGCCGGCCAAGGTTTTGGCTACGCCGTCGTCGCGGCCTGCCTACTGCCTTTTCGCTGCCGCATCAGGCAGTCGCACGGCGATCATGTGCCCGCGCGCGCAAACCTCGCCATGGGCAGTCAAGGACAGATTGACGGTGACTTTGCGCGCTTTGACTTCGACGATTTCGCCGCGGACTTCCAGTTCGGCGTCTATCGGCGTCGGGCGGAGATAGTCGACCTTGAGCGAGGCGGTGACAAAGCGCATCGGCGGCGCGCCGCCCATTTCGCGACCTTCTGCCTTGCACGCGGCGGCCGCCGCCGATGCGGCTCCGTGGCAATCAAGCAGGGAGGCAATCAGCCCGCCGTAGACATTGCCGGGGACGCCGCCGGTGTAATAGGGCTGCGGCGTAAAGCGGGCAACGGTCGTCTCGCCATCCCAATGGCTTTTCAAATGATGGCCGTGTTCATTGCTTTTGCCGCATCCGTAGCAATGACTGAAATCCTCCGGATAAAAATCCTGAAAAGCTTTGTCGGGCATTTTTGCTTCCTTTCTGTAGTCGTGGGCGTTACCGAGTGGCGGGCGATATCTCGCTTTGAACTGCCTGGTCGGCAATGATTTCCTGCGTGAGGTTGTCGACGACCAGCGGGCATTCGAGGAAGGTCAGCGACGGCTCGCTGCCGTATTTGCCGCGGACGAAGGCTTTCCATTCTTGCGTGTAGACCCGATCGGCGTCGGCACGCATGTTCCAGAGATAGATGCCGCCGGCGCGCTTGCCGTCTTCGGAAAGAAAGTAGTACTTGCGAATCAGGCCGGGCATGCCCTGGTATTTTGGCGCCGTGCTCCGGAAAGTGGCCTGGGCCTGTTCTCTGGACAGAGTGTGGGGGAGCTTGAATTCGACGATGACGGTGATCATGGGCTTCTCCTGGCGTGGTGGTGATCCTGGGTGGCGGGGGGGTGGTCGACTGGCTGCTGCCCCTCTCCCCAAGCCCTCTCCGACGAGGGGCGAGGGGCTTGGAAGCGTCTTACTCCAGGCCCAGGCTACGACCCCTGCCTGGGCTGGAAAGCCATCGACCTGGCCGAGACGCTGAAGGCATCGGAGAAGCACGCGCCGTCTTCCGCACCGTGCTGCTTGAGGAAGGGGAAGATGGCTTCGACCATGCGCACCGAGCCGCAGGCGTAGATTTCGTGTTCCTTGAGTTCGGGGAAGTCTTCGAGGATGGCTTCGTGGACCAGGCCGGTGCGGCCGCTCCAGGTGGCTTCGGACTCGGGCTCGGAGAGCACGGGGATGAAGTGGAAGTTGTCGTGTTCCTGCGCCCAGCGCGTCGGCAGTTCGGGCAGGTAGAGATCTTTCAGAGTCTTGACGCCCCAGTAGAGATGGATTTGGCGCTTGAGACCGCGCTTGAAAGCGTCTTCGACCATGCTCTTGACCGGGGCGAAGCCGGTGGCGCCGGCGACGAAGACGATCGGGCGCTCGGATTCGCGCAGGCTGAAGTCGCCGATCGGGCCTTCGAAGCGGATCTCGTCACCTTCCTGCATGGCTTCGAAAACGTGCGTCGTGAATTTGCCGCCAGTCATCAGACGGATTTGCAGTTCGACGAACTCGGGTTCGTGCGGCGGGTTGGCGAAGGAGAAGGCGCGTCGCTGGCCGTCGTCGAGGATGATGTTTACGTACTGGCCGGCCTTGAACTTGATCTGCTGGCCTTGCGGCAACTTGAGCAGGACGCGCATGACGTCATGGGTGAGCTTCTCCATTTTGACGACGCGGGCGGTGTACTCCGGGATGCGGCTGCTGGCAGCACTGGCCTGGTACTCGACGATCACGTCTTCGAGGGCGGTGGCGCAGCAGGAGAGCACTTTGCCCTGCGCCAGTTCGGCGTCGGACAGCGCGCTCGGCTGGTACAGGCCGGGGTCGACCTTGCCTTGCAGGACGGTGCATTTGCAGACCCCACAGCCGCCGTTACGGCATTCGTAGGGCAGGTTGATGTCCTGGCGCAGGCCGGCGTCGAGCAGGGTTTCGCCAAAGCGGGCGCTGACCGATCTGTGATCGGGCTGGAAGGTGATCGAGGTCAATGCCTTGGCCGAGCCGAGTCGTTTTGGCGGCAGCCAGGGCACGAGGATCAGCAGGACGGTGAGGCCGATGACCCAGAACCAGAGGTGCAGGGGGTTGGTGACGTAGACCAGCGCCAGCACCGGCAACTCGAACCAGTCGAAGGCAATGCCGGTCGGGACTACCGCCATATCGGCTTCGCCACCCTGGCTGAGGATCGGCTTGACCAGCGACAGCGCCAGGAACATCAGGGTCACGGCGATGGCGATCGGGCGCGGCGGATTGATGTGCGCGCGCGGGATGCGCTGCACGTGCACCCACATCACGATGCCGATGATCAGCGGGATGCCGATGTGCAGGAAAGCGAGCAGGGTGAACAGGCGGCTATTGACGTTTTCAAGGAACAGGAAATTGCGGATCAGGGTGCCGTTGAACATGGGCAGGATGTCGAACCACTCGGCAGTGGCGATGACCACGAACTGCGCGAGCTTGTCCCAGACGAGCATGAAGCCATTGACGCCGGCGATGTAGATCAGCCACAGCAGGACGACGCCGGTGAGCCAGGAAAACGAGCGGAAGCCGCGATAGCGATCGTAGGCGAAGTGCCGCAGCATGTGTAGCAGCATGGTCAGGATCATGCCGTCGGTGGCGTAGCGGTGCACGCTGCGCAGGATGCCGCCCAGCCACCACTGGTCATGGGTGATGCTCTCGACCGACTCGAAGGCGTCATGGACGCCGGTGTCGGCGAAGATGTAGAGGTAGAGGCCGGAGATGAGCAGCAACCAGAATTGCCAGAAGCTGATCGTGCCGAGGTGGTAGAAGGGGTTCATCTTGTCGCCGAAGGCGACGTTGAACACATTCTCGATGCGCATGAACAGCCAGCGGATGACTTGTTGAATGATTTTGACCATTTTTGATGTCAGCTCGGGAAATTGTTTGATGTGGAACTCGCGTGCGTACCTGTTGGCCGGGACCTGTGTCGGCGGCAGCGTCTGGAGTTATGCGCAGTGGCGGTGATCACTTGAAGTACAAGCCACCTTGATCCGGGTTGAAGTCGACGACCATTACCTGCCGTGGGGCAAGGGTGATCTCTTCATCCTGGACGAAGTTGAAGCCGGGGACGACCAGGTTGTCGTTCATCCGGACTGCCAGCTGGTGCGTGCCTGCCTTGACTTCGAAGCGCTTGTAGACGGTCGACACGCCGTCCTTGTAGAGGCCGGTGGGGTGCAGCACTGTACGAAAAACCGGCTCGCCGTCGAGGTCTACTTCGAGATTGATGTCGGAGCGCTCGCGCGGGCAGTCCATCGGTGCGCGCATGTTCGGTGGCATCTTGGCCAGCTCTTCGGGTGTCCGCTTGCGACACTCGCGGTCGCCGAGGTGGCTGATCGAGAGCTTGATCAGCGCGACGTCTTCGGGAATCTGGTGGTAGGTCGGCGAGGTGGCGAAATAGCCGATGAAAGCGGCAAAAGCGCCGTAGAGGATCACCTGGCCGACGATGGCGGCGGGTTTAAGCATGATGTGAAGCACTCCGCAGGTAGGGTGGAAGGCGGTCGGTCGCAACCCCGAGGGTTTCGATCCGGGTTCTGAGTTCGGCCACCGCAGCGACCAGTGCGCCGCTGTCGTGCGCCGAGCCGAGCAGTAGTTGCAGTCGCGAGGGGGGTACGCTGGGGCGCAGGTGCGGTTCACGATCGCCGAGCAGGCGCTCGCTGGTCCAGCGTTCGCCGAGGCGGAAATCGCAGCCGCCGCCGCGACAGGCGGCAACCACGACGCCGTCGGCACCACCGCGCAGCGCATATTCGACGAAAGCCGGCGGCAGCATGCCGGTGCAGATCAGCTCAATCACCGCGGTGTCGGCGCCGGCCAGCGGGCTGCCCTGGGCACCGCGCGCGCAGGAGAAGACGACGATGCGGGTGCGGCCGGCGAGTTGCGCCAGCGCCTGCTCGAGTTGCTGGCGCAGGGCGTTGACCGGCAGTTGTGGCATGTCGATGCCGGTGATCAGCGTCTCGCGACGGCGGAAAGGGGTTGATGACGGGCAGGAGCCGGCACAGATGCCACAACTGGCGCAGAGGTCGGCGTCGACGATCGCCAGCTGGTAGCCGGGTCGGCCCGGGTGCGGCGCCATCGAGATCGCCGCATAGGGGCAGTCGACATGACAGCGGTCGCAGCCGGTGCAGTTGGCCGGGTCGACGACGGCGATCGGCTGCGCCTTGGGGTGCGGCAGCAGGGGCAGGGCGAAGAGTAGTGCCGTCAGGCCGAAGAGCAGCGACCAGACGATGGCTGGCGAGGTCAGGTCGGTGAGCGGATGAATGAACAGGATGAACCAGTCGAAAGCCAGTTCACCGGGAACGCTGGCCAGATCGGCGGGCGGGTTGCTCAGCGCGGGTCGGAACAGGGCGAGCAGGGTCAGGGCGGCGGCGGTAGCCAGCATCACGCGACGCGTCGGCAGGTAATCGACATGAGCGACGCGATGGACGTGTGCCCACAGGCCGAGGATCAGTAGCAGCGGCACGCCGAGATGGATGAAAATCAGGACCGTGAAGAAGCGGTCGCTGATCGCGCTCGGCGACATGAAGTTGCGCGCCGATGGCTCGCTGAAGATCGGTAGCCAGTCGAGCAGTTCGGTGGTCGCGGTCGCCGACAATTGCGCGAGTTCATCCCAGACGATCCAGTAGCCGCCGATTCCGGCAATATAGGCCAGCCAGATCAGCGGGATGCCGGTCATCCACGAGTAAAGGCGGAAGCCGTAATAGCGGCCGTAGGACCATTCGCGAAGCAGATGCAGCATCATCACCAGCATGAAGCCGTCCGAGGCGTAGCGATGCAGGCTGCGCAGGACGCCGCCGAGGTACCACTGCTCGTTGGAGAGATAGCCGATGGAGTGATAGACGGCGTCGATGCCGGTATCGAGAACGGTGTAGAGATAAAGACCGCTGCCGACGACGATCCACAGCAGATAGAGACCCATCGCGCCGAGATGGCGCAGGGGGTTGTCCTGGCCACCGAACGGGGAATCGAAGGCTTCTTCAACACGCAGAAAAACGCTCTTTGTGCCGTTGCGCAATGCGGCGTGGAAGCTCACGTGCCGGAGGCCTCTGAAGCGTGGTTGAGAATAATCATTAGCCGCTGATTATATAGACTGCGGGCTGGAGGCGACTTGACCCGAGTCAAATACAAAACATGCCATGACGGTTGCGACATGTCACAAGACCACGGAAGCTGGCTTAGACGCCGTCGGCAAAACCCTGTTGCCGCCAGGCTTCGAAGACCATCACCGCGACCGCATTCGAGAGGTTGAGGCTGCGTTGTCCGGGCCGCATCGGCAGGCGCAGGCGCTGCTCGGCGGCGAATTCGGCCATCACCTCGGCCGGTAGGCCGCTGGTCTCCTGGCCGAAGACGAAGACGTCGTCGGCAGCGAAGTCCGGATCGTCGAAACGTCGTCCGCCGCGCGTGCTGAGCGCGAAGCGGCGCCGCCCGCTCAGGGCCTGCTTGCAGGCGTCCCAGTCGGCGTGCCGAAAAACGCGAGCAAACTCGTGATAGTCGAGGCCGGCACGCTTCAGCGAGCGGTCTTCCCAGCGGAAGCCGAGCGGTTCGACGAGGTGCAGTTCGCAGCCGGTGTTGGCACACAGGCGAATGACGTTGCCGGTGTTCGGCGGGATTTCGGGTCGAAAGAGGACGACGGCGCTCAATGGCTGCTCCGGTGGCTCGGCTTGCCTGGCCCGCGAGTGGCTTTTGCAGTTCAAAAGTGGGGGACCGGCGCTGGCGCTCGCCGATCAGGGCGCCTTGGGCTCGTCGCGGCGCCGATTTCTCCAGAAGTTGATCGACAGGTAGATCATGAAGAAGACGAAAGTCAGGAAGCCGGCGAACATGAAATACAGCGAGTAGTCGGTACGATAGCGCCCGGTCTGCGGGTCGTAGACCGAGCAGATGATGCGGATACGCTCCATGATCTCCCGCAGGGTGCCCGTCTCGGGCGGGATGGCGGAGCCGGTGATCAGCAGCTTGAGCGGTTCGGCGATGTCTTCGGCGGTGAACTTCTCGCCATAGACCTGGCGCACGATCCTGCCTTCTGCATCCACCATCGTCACCTGGTTGAGGTGGTCGAAGCCGGCCGAGGTGGCGATGAAGCGAAAGCCGAAATGAGCCGTCAAGTCATCGACGATTGCCGTCGCCGGGCTGAGAAAATTCCAGTTGGGGAGGTCGATGCCGTACTGCCGGGAAAAATCCCGCAAGGCAGCTGGCGAGTCGAAAGGCTGGTTGAAGCCGATGCTGACGACGTTGAAGCGATCGGCACCCATGACGCTGACCGTGTTCTCGAGCGCTTTCTGCAGGTTGCGGGTGGTCGTCGGGCAGACCTGGAAACAGGCGGTGTAAATGAAGTTGACCAGTAGCGGCTTGCCCAGATAACGGGACAGTTCGACCGGCTTTCCGTTGCGGTCGAGCAGCACGAAGTCCCCCAGCGGCCTGCCAATGGCGGCCTGCGAGAAGGTGTAAGCGGCTTTTTCGTCGAGCGCGGTCAGTGTCAGGTCGCCGCGCAGCAGCCCCTGCGGCCGAGCCGTGAGCTTGGGCTGTTCGACCGCGGCTTCATCGGCGACGAGAGGGGAGGCTGCCAGAAAGAGAAGCGACGCCAGGAGGGCGCGAAAACAGGGACCAATCATCGAAACATGCCAGTGGTGGATCAGAAGGTCAGGGCGTCCCAGGGTCAGGACGCAAATTGACTGTCCACGATGGCGGCCAGCAGCACCAGTGTCAACTGGATCAATGAAGCGTGAAAGCAGGCCATCGCCGATTTGCGGTGGGTGTCGCGAGTCAGCAGCCAGGCTTTGTGGATGAACAGGAAGCCACCGCTGGCGGCGCCGACGAAGTAGATCGCACCGAGTCCGAAAGCCAGTGGAATGAAGGAGGCGGCGACCAGCGCCAGGGTGCTGAAGAAAATCGTTTTCGCCGCCCGCTGCTCACCAACCACCACTGGCAGCATCGGCACGCCGGCGGCGGCGTAGTCGTCACGGAACGCGATGGCCAGACTCCAGAAGTGCGGTGGCGTCCACAGGAAGAGTACCAGCGCCAGCGCCAGAGGCACGGCGCCGAGTTGCGGGTCGGCCGCCGTCGCCCCGGCGAGGACTGCCCAGCTCCCGGCCAGGCCGCCGAAAACGATGTTCAGCCAGGTGCGGCGCTTGAGCCAGACGGTATAGACGATGGCGTAGAAGAAGGCGCCGAGGAAGACGAAGAGCGCTGACCAGGCATTGAGCGCGATCCAGGCGGCGCCGACCGAAAGCACCATCAAGGCAGCAATCAGCAGCAGCCAGATGGGACCATGGCGCAGTTCGCCGGTGACGAAGGGGCGCTTGCTGGTGCGCGCCATCAGGTGATCGCTGTCGTGTTCGTAATACTGGTTGAAGGCACCGGCGCTGGCCGAGGAGACGAGTACCGAGAGGGTCAACACCAGCAGTTGCAAGGGGCTCAGGCTGGGGCCGGCGCCGACGGCCAGGCCGGCGAGGGCGGTAAAAGTGATGACCACGCCGATACGCAACTTGAAAAGGCCCAGAATGGCACGGAAAGGAAAGCCGGAAGTGCTGTTCGGTGGGAGCGTGGAGTGCATGAGTCTCGGTGGCGCAGCGAAGGGAAAAGAAGAGGCAGGAGTTGGCGCGAAATCGCCCCGGGGGCGAAGGGTCAGACCTGCTTGAATCGAGCCTGGAGCATTGTCCCGGGCCCGATTGAGGCAGGCCCCCACGCCAGGGGCGTGGGGGAGCGCTCGATCAGCTGAGCAGCCAGACTTCGGACAGGTACTTCCAGTTGACGAAGTAGTAGAGCACGAAGGACACGAAGAGCAGCAAGGCCAGGACGACGGTCCCAGGGACCGGTATGTGGTCGCTGCCGTGCGCGACGGCCGAGGCCGCTTGCGTGTTGCCCGGGATCGGGGTCGGCTTGTCGGAGACCTTGCCGCCGTCGAGCTTCTTGCCGAACAGCAGCGAGCCGACGATGAGCAGGATCCACAGGCCACCACCGATGACGGCGATGACCCCGAAGATACCGGTCAGGCCCATCATCAGGTAGGCAGCACCCGGCCATTCATACTGGAACGGTGCGCCGGAGAAGGCCATGTCCCAGTGCCGGCGGGAAACGCCCAGCGTACCGGCGCCCATCATCACCAGGCCGAGAATGCCCATGCTGATGCCGTACAGGTAGGGCTGGATCTGGCACAGCTTCGGCAGGATCAGTTCGCGCCGGAAGAGCACCGGAACCAGCAGGAAGGTGATCGACATGAAGGCCAGCGTCGTGCCGCTGACAACCGTGGTGTGGAAGTGGCCGGGAACGTAGAAGGTGTTGTGCATCAGCATGTTGATCTGCTCGGTACCGAGGACGACACCAGAGATGCCGCCGAGGAAGCCGAAGCTGACCAGCGAGATGAACATGCCCGAGAACACCGGGTTGCCCCAGGGTGCCTTGCGCAGCCATTCGAACATGCCGTTGGTGAAACCTCTGCGCCGTTGCGCCGCTTCGATTGCGCCAGGGACCGTGAAGCCGTGGATCATCGAGGCCATCACCGCGAAGTACATGAAGTACGAGGTGTTGAGCACTTTCCACTCGGCGCTCATGCCCGGGTCGGACAGCAGGTGGTGCGCGCTGGCCAGTTGCAGGAAGAGGATGTAGAGCAGGAAGGCAAAACGCGAGACTTTCTCGGACAGCGGCTTGGCGTTGAAGAGCACGGCGGCAGTCAGATACCAGACCGAGACATGCGCGGCAACGTTGATTTGCTGCGACGAGTGTCCCAGGCCCCACCAGATCATGCGGTACAACTGGGCGTCGATTTCCTTGATCCAGCCCATCGACCAGAAGAAGGTCGGGATCAGGATGCCGGCACCGGACAGGATGGTGAAGGTGGCGATGATCGCCGCGGTCAGGGCGCCGAAAGTCACCAGCGGCAGCGAGCCCTGATAGGTCTTGTCCTTCTTGGCGACGACCAGGGTGCCGAAGAAGACGCAGGTACCGAGCAGGGCGCCGACGGCGACCAGGATGATGCCCAGGTAGAAGTGCGGCTGCGCCTGCATTGGCACATAGGAGGTGAACATGACACTTGATTCACCCTGGAAAACCGCGACGTTGGTGATGATGCCGCCAACGACCATCAGCCAGAAGCCGAGCCAGGCGATCTTCGGTGCCGCCAGTCGACAGCGCAGCAATGTCGATGAGGCAAAGTAGAGAACGGCCATTTCGAAGAACAGGATCCACAGAATCAGCATGTCGATGCCGTGGGCGGTGAGAATCAGGTAGAACTGGTCGGCCGGCAGCAGCTTGATCGCCGGCCAGCGGGTAAGGATCACCAACAGCGCGGTGACGCCGCCTACCAGCAGCCAGAGGACGCCGGCGACGGCGTTCCAGCGCATCAGTTTCTCGGCCTGGTCCTCAAACTGCATTCCCGAGATTGGACAGGTGCGGTACGTGGTTGCCATCTATTTACTCCCCCTTATTTCACGTAGATACGGCCAAGCATCCAGGAATGGCCGATGCCGCAGAATTCGTTGCAAACGATGGCATAAGTGCCTTTTTTGGTTGGTGTCATCTTCACCACGTGCTCATAACCGGGGATCACCTGGATGTTGATGTTGACCGGTTGCAGCGAGAAACCGTGGTTGTAGTCCATCGACGAGAGATGGATCTTGTAGGTTTGACCTTCCTCGAGTTCGAGGATCGGGTACCAGGCCCAGAGGCGGGCGATCAGGTAGCCGTCGCCGCCCGGCGGGACTCTCACCACCGGGATGTCCTGGTCGGTCTCGGTGCGGATGGTGTTTTCGGCGATGAACTTCTCGGCCTTGGCGGCGAACAGTTCCGGGGTGGTCTTGTAGGCCTCGTTGGACAGGTTCTGCTTACCGTATATGTGCCAGTAGATCATCATCCCGAACATGATCATCCCCCATACGAAGGCGATCGCTATCCACGCCCATTCGACCTTGTCGATGGGTTGCTTCCACCATAGCCGATCTGACGGCGGCAGAATTGCACTCATATTTCTCTCTCCCTGAGGTGACTGGCTGTTTTATTTGGCGACCGGCGTGTTCATGATGTCGATGATGCCCCACAGGATGTAGATCAGCCCTGGTGACGCCACACCGAGAAACAGGAGCAGAAAGTGGTTGTCCAGCAGCTTCTGCATGAACGGGATGTCGTCGTCTTTGTCGTCGACCATGGTTGAATCCTCCTTCGCTGATTGGCGCTCGTGGCGCTTGATAAGTTGCCGATAAGGTAAAATTCCTTGGGCTTGTCGGGCACAATTGGGCGAAGAATACCTGCTCTTGCCCTGCTTGTGATTTGATGCACGTCAAGAACGGGGAAAGACGGCGATGACCGGCAAAGCCAGCAATCATCAGCCTTGCAGGCATGCTCATGCGGCCGCCGGTCGCAGCCCCTGGAGCGCTCAAGGCCGCCGCCGAAGGCCTATAATTCGCGCTTCGCTTTCCTCGCTTCGCTTTCCTCTTCCCTCCCGGATCCATCGTATGAATAAAGTCGCTCGCCGGCAAGTTGCGCTGTGGTTGTTCATCTGCAGCGCCATGGTCTTCGCAATCCTGGTCGTCGGCGGCGTCACCCGCCTGACCCATTCCGGCCTGTCGATCGTCGAGTGGAAGCCGATCGTGGGCATCGTTCCGCCGCTCAACCAGGCCGAGTGGGACGAGACTTTCGAGAAATACAAGAAGACGCCGGAGTACCACAAGGTCAACCACCAGATGGGGCTCGAGGAGTTCAAGGGTATCTTCTTCTGGGAGTACTGGCACCGTGTTCTTGGACGCCTGATCGGTGTCGTCTTCCTGCTGCCCTTCCTCTATTTTTGCTGGCGACGCAAGATCGACCCGCCGCTGATGCCCAAGCTGCTCGGCATCTTCGTGCTCGGGGGCCTGCAGGGCGCGATGGGCTGGTACATGGTCAAGAGTGGCCTGGTCGATGATCCGCGCGTCAGCCAGTATCGCCTGACGGCGCATCTGTCGCTGGCCTTCCTGATTTTCGTGGCCATGATGTGGCTGGCGCTCGGCCTGCTCAGCGAGCGCGTGCGCGTGACCACCGACGCGACATTAAAGGGTTTGCAGCGCTTCGCCTTCTGGCTGGCGATTCTGGTGGGCTACATGGTGGTCAGCGGTGGTCTGGTCGCCGGCATTCGGGCCGGCAAGGCCTACAACAGCTTTCCGCTGATGAACGGGCATTTCCTGCCGCCGGAAAGCTTCATCATCGATCCCTGGTATCTCAATTTCTTCAACAACATGGCGCTGGTGCAGTTTGACCATCGCCTGGGGGCATGGCTGTTGGCCTTTCTGGTGCCCTGGTTGTGGTGGAAGATCAGGGCGGCCGCGCTTTCCCGTAGTGCCCGCCTGGCAGCAACTCTGGTCCTGGTAGCCGTCTTCCTGCAGATCGTGCTCGGGATCTCGACCTTGCTGCTGGCGGTTCCGGTTGGCCTCGGCGCCGCACATCAGGGGGGCGCGATGATCGTTCTCGGCCTGCTGCTGTGGTTGAATCACCAACTGCGGGTAGAGCCGGTGGCGGGCAGCGCCGCTTGATTGCCAGCCAGGCTTTGCGACTGCAGAAAATCCGGACGATTGCCTGTTGGCTGACGGCGCTGTCGCTGCTGGTGGTGCTGCTCAGCGCCTGGCTGCGCCTTGCAGCGGCCGGTCTCGGCTGTGCCGACTGGCCCGCCTGCTACGCGCAGCTGCTGAGCAGCGAGCCGCCGGCGCAGGCTTTCGGCCCGCTGCGCCTGCTGCATCGCGCTACGGCCTCGCTGGCGCTACTGCTGGTCTGCCATCTGGCGTGGCTGTGCTGGCGTCGTCCGTCGCTGCCGTCGCCGGCACGTCCGGCAAGCGCCCTGGTGTTGCTGGTGCTGGCGTTGGCGGTGCTCGGCTTCTGGAGTTCCGATCCACGGCTAGTGCTGGTTTCTTTCCTGAACATCCTCGGCGGCCTTGGCCTGGTGAGTTTCTCGTGGCGAGTGGCGCTCGCCAGCCGCCCGGAAGCAATGCTGGGCAGGGCGGTGAAGGCGCGACCCGGGCCGCCAAGGCGGCTGCTACAGCTCGGTAGCGCTGCGCTGTCGCTGACGCTGATCCTCGGTGCGCTGATCGGCGCCCGTTACGAAGCCCTGGCCTGTTTGTCCTTGCCGGATTGTATGGGCCACTGGTGGCCGACAGCAGACGGTTGGGCTGCCATGCAGGTATTTGCGGCGTTGAATGGGCCGCCGCCAGCGGGCGAAGCCGGGGGGATCAGTCTGCATCTGCTGCACCGCTGGAGTGCCTTGCTGACGCTGCTCTTGTTGGGCGGCGCTGCCTGGCAGGCGCTCGCCGATGGCGCGACGCGCAAGGCAGCCATGGCGCTGCTGCTGCTTTTGCCCGCGCAGGTGATGCTCGGGGCGCTGACCGTGATCAGCGGCTTCAGTCTGTGGCTGGCGGTCGCGCATGCCTGCTGCGCGGCCGTACTGCTCGCTACCCTAGTGAGCTTGCTGCGGCGCTGAGGGCCAGGCGCGTGGCGAAGTGTCAACGCTGCCGTCCAGCGACATCGTCCCGCGCCGATCGGCCTTGCGCCCGACGCCAGCAAACACTCAGGGGCGGCTGCTCAGTGCTTGCTGTGTTCGCTCGCCGATGAGCCGCTGGCGGTCAGGTCGCGTACTTCGGCCTGAACTTCGATCGTTTGCACGGTTTTGTCCGGGCCCTCGACCTGTAGCGTCAGCGGGATCGACTCGCCTTTCTTCAGCGGCTGCTTCAGTTTCATCAGCATCACATGGTAGCCGCCGGGTGCCAGCTGTACCGGCTTGCCGGCCGGCAGTTCGAGGCGGGTGACGGCGCGCATCTTCATGATCCCGCCGTCCATCTTCATTTCGTGGATTTCGCTGACTGCCGCGGCCGGGCTGGCGGCGCCGACGAGCGCCGCGTCCGACTTGCTGGTGATTTCCAGGAAAGCGCCGGTCGCCTGCTGGCCGGTTACCGTTCCGCGTATCCAGGCATCCTTGACCTCGACATCGGCGGCCAGCGCTGCCGTTGCGGACAGGCTGAACAGGAAGGCCATCGCCAGTTGAGTTCGTGTTGCTTTCAAGCCGTACTCCTTCATCATCATGCAAAGGCCTTGATTATAAGTGGCGGCCCGTATTGCCTCATGCGACAAGATGCCGCAGGCGCGGCATGAAGGAATCAGGGTTTCTGGCTCCAGTTGCCTTGCTCGTCCTCGATCCACCAGCCCGAGTGGAACTGCGCCTTCCAGCGCTTGATCTGCGCCGCGCGCACGGCCGGCTCGAACTGCTGGCCGCCGTGGCCTTCGGCGATCGCGTAGATCAGCGAATTGCGGTCCGGGTTTTCCTGGTCAATGAGTTTTCCGACGACCTGGAGTTGCGGCAGGTTGAGTCTACTGTCGTCACGCACCTTGATCATGCCGTCGTAACCCAGACCGATGACACCGGGATCCAAAAAATAGACCAGTCGCGAGCCTCGCTGGGCGAGGGTGTGCTTGACCAGGATCACCGGCGGCGTGCCGATATCGAGATTGATCTCCGCGCTGGGCGGTGCCGCCGCGAGCGGCAGTGATAGAAAAGTGAGGAGCAGTAGCGCGAGAAGGCGTTTCATATCATTTTTCCTGAACGATCATTGACCATCGAGTAGCCGCTTGATGTCGGCGGCGACGCTGTCGGCGGGCTCGCCGTGGCGGACCAGCAGCCGTAGCTTGCCCTGCGGGTCAAAGACGTAGCTGCCGGTACTGTGGTCGATAGAATAGGTGTCGGGCGTGCTGCCGGCCTGTTTGACGGAGAAGACCTTGAACTCCTTGGCGGCGACAGCGGTGGCGGCGTCGTCGCCGCGCAGGCCGATGAAGCTCGGATCGAAGGCGGTGACGTAGCCGGACAGCAGTTGCGCGGTATCCCGCTCCGGGTCGAGGGTGACGAAAAGGACTTGCACGCGACTGGCGCTGTCGCCGAGACGCTTGAGCACGTCACGCATCGCCAGCAGTGTCGTCGGGCAAACGTCGGGACACTGGGTATAACCGAAGAAGAGAACGATCGCCTGCCCCTTGAAATCCGCCAGCTGGCGCGGCTTGCCGTGGTGGTCGGTCAAACTCAGGGTCTTGCCCCAATCGACGCCGGTGATGTCGCTGGACTTGAAAGCCACGGGCTGAGAACACGCCGAGAGCAGCAGGGTGATGGACAGGATCAGCGTTGAAAGGATTTTCATGGTCGTCTTTGCTTGTCGCGAAAGTCTGTTGTGCAGAGTGAAGAGGGCGGCGTTGGCCAGTTGTTCGTCGCCCGTGGGTGCGGCGGCGGCGGCGCGGCTGGCGCGGCGGTTTTTCGGTCGGCAAGCGGCTTGTCTATCGTCGCCCGCCGTGGCCGACATCCTGCGCTCAGGCTGGCATTGTCCGGAGCGCGCCGGCCTGTTGCCTTGATTCAGGTTAATCATTGTCGGTCATTCTGCAGCAGCAGCTCAAGGAAATTTCCCGCCGCGTCGCCGCGAACGGGCTCTCGCGGTGGCTTCAACATGGCGGTTCGTCGCCAGGCCGGCGACAATGGGCTCAGCCGGGATCGGCAGCAGAACTTGTGGACTACCGGCAACGATGGCGATCTGAGTCGCCGCTGTTGAGAATGAAGAGGCTGGAGGGAGTTTGGAGGAAATCGCGTGAAAACTATCGGCCTGATCGGCGGCATGAGTTGGCAGTCGACGATTCCCTACTATCGGATCATTAATGAAACCGTGCAGGAACGACTCGGTGGCCTGCATTCGGCGCCGCTGCTGCTCTGCAGCGTTGATTTCCAGCCGTTGGAGGAACTCCAGCGTCGCGGTGACTGGAGCGCGGCCGGCGCCTTGATGGCGCAAGCTGCGCAGTCGCTCGACGCGGCCGGTGCCGATTTCCTCGTCTTGTGTACCAACACCATGCACCGTGTTGCGCCGGCCATCGAGGCTGCCGTCGCACTGCCCCTGCTCCATATTGCCGACCCGACGGCAGACGAAATCCAGCGTGCGGGTTTTTCCCGGGTCGGCCTGCTCGGCACGCGTTTCACGATGGAGCAGGTCTTTTACCGGGAACGGCTCCAGCAACGGCAGGGGATCGATGTCGTGCTGCCCGACGCGGCCGACCGCGAAATCGTCCATCGCGTGATCTACGACGAACTGTGCGCCGGCCAGCTGCGCGATGCGTCGCGCGACGAGTACCGGCGCATCATCAGCCGGCTGGTGGCGAAGGGCGCGCAGGCGGTAATTCTCGGCTGCACCGAGATTTCGCTCCTGGTCAATGCTGCGGATGCAGCCGTACCGCTCTTCGACACGACGCGCATTCACGCCACGACAGCGGCGGAATATGCGCTTGCCGACCGCCAGTCATTTCCCTGACTTCCCTGATCAGGCACTTCACTCCCTGGCATGACCGTTGCGCGCCCGTTGCGCGCCGCGACCGAGCAAGGCCAGCGCCTCGTTGGTGATCAGCGCAGCGAGGACCAGTGCGCCGCCGATCAGCGTGCTCGCATGCGGCGTTTCGCCGGCACCGAGCCACGCCCAGCTGATGCCGAAAAGCACTTCGAGCAGGCCGAGCAGGGCGATCTCGGGTGCCGCTAGCTGGCGCGACAGGCGTACCACCATCAGGCAGGGAAGCGCCAGTTGAACGCTGCCCAGCAAGGCCAGCAGTTGGAGATCGTGTGCCGACGCCTGCAAGGGGTAGGCCAGTGGCAAGGTGAACGCCGCCGACAGGATGGTGCCGATCAGCACCGCTGGCAACATGTCGTGGCGCGGGCCATTTGCCGGTTCGCCCTGGCCCTGGCCGACGTGCTGCAGCATCGTGAAGTTGAGCGCGGCGGCCAGCGGGACAGCCATCGCGACGATGCTTCCGGTCAATGACAGGCCAGTGCCCGCATCCTTCCAGAACATCCCGGCGATGCCCACGCCAGCCACGCCAATTGCCGCCCAGGTTCTGGCCGGCAGCCGGTGCTGCAGGAAAATGCGTGCGAACAGGGCGGTCATCAGCGGGGCGATGGCCATGCTGATGAGCACGTTGGCGACCGTGGTCAGGCTTATCGCGAGCATGAAAGCGGTGGCCATCACCGACCAGCACAGGCCCGAGAACCAGACCGGCCAGCGCGCTTTCGCCAGACCACGCCACATTCCCGGCCCGCGCATGAGCGTCAGCGCCACACTCAAAGCCAGCGCCGCGAAGAGGCTGCGCCAGAAGGTGATCTCGAAGCTGGCAGCGTTATCGAGCTGGCGAGCGACAACGCCGGCGATGCTCCACAGCAGCGTGGCCAGGACCATCAGAGCAACAGCACGGCGGTGCGACATTTTGGCACTTCCTGCCGCGAAGTCGTCGCGGCCCGGGGGGAAAGGCCGGCATTGTGCAGGATTTCATACCCTTTGCGCTTGCCAAGTCGCGAGCATGGCTCCGCAACGTCGGCGGCCGGTACCCATACGTGGAGTGGTGGGTGGCGAGCGGCATAGCGAGGCGATTCGTTTGCAAGTGGCAGTGCAGCGCCTACTTCTGCTGCATGCGGTTGAGGTAATCGATCAGCGCGAACAGGCGTCCACGGACATGGGAATTGGCGTTGTGTTGCCTCTCGAAGGAGCGCTCGGCGGATTTGAGCGGATAGTCGTTTCCCCGGATCAACATCTCACTCGATCCCTGCACTTTGACCTCTTTTCGTCCTTCGATCACGCTATAGACACTTGCGAAGGGAAAAACCCCGCCGTTGCTCTTGCTCCGTCGTAACAGGGCGGGCGGCGTCACGTTCAGGAGGCTGGCATACGGCCCAGCTTCTGCATCCGCCTGCTTCCCCCCGCATTGGTTCATTTTCTCCGTGCCTCGCTGGCGGCCGGCAAGGCACTCGTTTTTTCTCGACGTCGCGAAGCAGAATCATAGGCACAATGGCGGCTGCCGGCAAACGAAGTGCTGCCGGCACTGGCTTTCCCGGACGGCGAGCGCCTCTACCGAGACAAAATGCCGCATCCGGATGTTGCTGGGGCGGCTTACAATGACGCCCTTTCGAGCACCGCTCAGTGCTCACTGAGCTAGGCAGAGTTGGCGGAGTTGGGCGAAATGTCGGGCCAGGTGCATGGCACAGCAGGGTACTTCGAACTGCCGGAAGAGCGCAGGCCGCCTTTCTGGAGGCTGGCTGTGCTCGTCCTGCTGGTCCTGGGCGTGCACCTCAGCGGCCTGTTTCTCGCTTTTGGAATGGTCAGCGGGCACACCCCTCCGGAGCCCTTGCCGGTGCTGACCGTGCGCGTCCTGGAACTCGCCCCGGCGCGGGCAAAAGTCGAAGAAAGCAGGACGGTCGAACCGCCAAAGGTGGCCAAGGCGCTTGAACCGCCAGCCGCGGTGGCGCTGCCAGCACCCGTCAAAGCGCCGCGAAAGCTCCACCAGCAGAAGGCGGCGCGCGCATTGCCGGTGCCTGCGAAGAAGCTATTGCCAACGCCGCCGGCGCTACTGACGGCGGCGCCTACGGCAGTTGCGGCGACTCCATTCGCCGTCGCGCCGCCCGCAGCGTCGGCGGCAGTGGCATCACCGCTGGCGCTTGCGGCGCCTCTGCCAGCGGTTGGGGCGCGATTCGACGCCGACTATCTGCGCAACCCGCCTCCCGTCTATCCGGCGGCTTCGCGGCGAATGGGTGAGGAAGGGCGTGTCGTTCTGCGCGTCATGGTCAGCGCCGAGGGCCTGCCGCTGAGCGTCGAGATCAAACAGGCGAGCGGTTTTCGACGCCTCGACGAAGCGGCCAGGGCGGCTGTCGAACGTTGGCGATTCGTCCCCGCCAGGCGCGGCGCGACGGCCATCGAGTCGTCAGTGCTGGTACCGCTACAATTCACGCTCAAGGGTTGAACAGGGAAGTGGAAGAGACTATGCGAATGGAGTTGGGATTGGCGCAGTTCTGGGCACAGGGCGATGTGGTGACGCATTCGGTGGCCACACTGTTGGTGTTGCTGTCAGTGCTCAGCTGGTATGTGATTGCCAGCAAAGCCTACGCGGTCTGGCAGGCCAAGCGTTGTCATGCGCGCGCACTGGCTTCGTTCTGGGGTGCGCCTAGCCTGCCGGCGGCGATCGAGGCGATCCGGCTGGAGGATCGCACCGGCATCTTCACCAGCATGGCGGTTGCCGGTGCCAACGCCGCCGGCTTGCACCACCAGCACTCCGATCGCGGCATCGGCGCCGGGGTCAGCGTCAGCGAGTTTGTCACGCGCTCGCTGCGCAGCCAGATCGTTGAAGCACAGGCGAGCATCGAATCCGGACTCACCTTCCTGGCTTCGGTGGGCTCGACGGCGCCGTTCATCGGCCTGTTCGGGACTGTCTGGGGTATCTACCACGCTCTGGTCGGTCTCTCGGGCGCCACCCAGGTGGTCCTCGACAAGGTCGCCGGCCCGGTCGGTGAGGCGCTGATCATGACCGCCGGTGGCCTCTTCGTGGCGATTCCGGCGGTGCTCGCCTACAACGCCTTCACCCGCGGCAATCGCCTGACGCTGGCGCGCCTGGACGGCTTTGCGCATGACCTGCACGCCTACCTGACCACCGGTCTGCGTGGCCGGCCGGGTGACAAGCTGGTCGATCTGGGCGCCGTTCGTGCCGGGCGTAGCGCCTGAACAAGGGGGAGGGCAGCATGGCATTCGGTTCATTCGAAAACAGTGGCAGCAGCCAGCCGATGGCGGAAATCAATACCACGCCGCTGGTCGACGTGATGCTGGTGCTGCTGGTGATCTTCATCATCACCGCACCGCTCTTTCACGAAGCCCTGCCGATCGACCTGCCGCGCGTCGATGCCAGCCGGCTCGATGATCCACCGCAAGTGTTGTCGGTGGCCATCGACGCTGCCGGTGACGTTTTCATCGACGGCCAGGCGGTCGAGCGCAGCGACATGGCGGCGCGCTTCCTGGCCATCAACGCCGCTGGCGGACAGCCCGAACTACATCTGCGCGCCGACCGTGGAACGCGCTACGAGCGCGTCACCGAGGTGCTTGCCGGCGCGCAGCGTGCGGGTCTGGTGAAAATCGCCTTCGTGACCGAGCCGACGCCCTAGCCGGTGGGTCTGCGGGCCTGCTGCCAGCCTGGACAGCCGCGCTTGGCAAAGTGCAGGGCGCTGTCGTCGAAAACGAGTTGCGGGTTGACAGCAGCCGCAAGCATCCGGATAATGCGCGGCGCTGGTGGTCGCGAATCTTTCGATTCGTAGCGGGTCTTCCCGACGCGTCGAGCGGCACCAGAAATGCTTCCAAGCGGGAGTAGCTCAGTTGGTAGAGCGATACCTTGCCAAGGTATAGGTCGAGAGTTCGAGACTCTTCTCCCGCTCCAGATATCGAAGGGAAAGTGCGTAAAGCACTTTCCCTTTCTTTCATTTCGGGGCAGGTATAATGGCTTGCATCGCCCGGATGGTGGAATAGGTAGACACAAGAGACTTAAAATCTCTCGGCCTTGCGGCTGTGCCGGTTCGATCCCGGCTCCGGGCACGATCCCTTTACTGCAGGCTTTCTGCGCTGGTTCCCGATGATCATTTTCGATCTTTCCTGTCAGCACGAGCATCGCTTCGAAGGCTGGTTCCAGTCGCGCGAGGATTTCGACAGCCAGTCATTGCGTTCGCTGATCAGCTGCCCGGACTGTGGTTCGCTGCAGGTTCGTCGGGTGCCGTCGGCGCTGCATGTGGGTCGTCAGTCGAAGAGTTCGGAAGTGGCTCCGCCACCCATGCCACCCATGTCAGCCGCGTCAAGTGCGACCGTCGCCGCTCCCGTTCCGTCGTCGCCGGCGATCGATCCGCGTGCCGGCGCGCGTTCCTCCCTTCAACAACTGACGACCATGCTGCTTGCCAATTGCGAGGACGTCGGCGAGCACTTCGCCGAAGAGGCCAGAAAGATCCACTACCTGGAGACGCCGGAGCGCTCGATTCGGGGGCAGGCGAGCGACGAGGAATATGAGGCATTGCGTGAGGAGGGGGTCGAAGTCCTCCGTTTGCCGCGCCTGAAAGTGAAAGACCTGCACTGACATACGGCCGATGGCAAGCTGTTGCGCGACTATCACATTAACGATTGAGGAGAGTTGTCGATGATCAAAGCACGTGCTGCCATTGCCTGGGCGGCGGGACAGCCTCTGGAAATTACCGAAGTCGACGTCGAGGCGCCGCGCAGTGGCGAGGTGCTGGTGCGCATCGTCGCTACCGGCGTTTGCCATACCGATGCGTTTACGCTCTCCGGTGCCGATCCCGAAGGGATTTTTCCAAGCATTCTTGGCCACGAGGGCGGCGGCGTCGTCGAGGCCATCGGGCCCGGCGTGACTTCGGTCGCGGTCGGTGATCACGTGATTCCGCTGTACACGCCCGAGTGCGGGCAATGCAAGTTCTGTACCTCGGGCAAGACCAATCTCTGCCAGGCGATTCGCGCCACGCAGGGCAAGGGCCTGATGCCCGACGGCAGCAGCCGTTTCGCGCACCGGGGCAAGCCGATTTTCCATTACATGGGCACGTCGACCTTCAGCGAGTACACCGTGCTGCCGGAAATCTCGCTGGCCAGGATCGCCAAGGATGCGCCGCTGGAGAAGGTCTGTCTGCTCGGCTGTGGCGTGACCACCGGCATTGGTGCGGTGGTCAATACCGCCAAGGTCGAGCCGGGGGCAACGGTGGCGATTTTTGGCCTTGGGGGTATCGGCCTGTCGGCAGTGATCGGTGCGGTGATGGCCAAGGCGGCGCGGATCGTTGCCATCGACACCAACCCGGGAAAATTTGCCATTGCCCGGCAACTGGGGGCGACCGACTGCATCAATCCGGTGGATTACGACCGCCCGATCCAGGACGTGATTGTCGACCTGACCGATGGCGGCGTCGACTACTCCTTCGAGTGCATCGGCAATGTCAAGGTCATGCGCGCGGCGCTCGAGTGCTGTCACAAGGGCTGGGGCGAAGCGGTGATCATCGGCGTCGCCGGCGCTGGCGAGGAAATCTCGACGCGACCCTTCCAGCTGGTGACGGGCCGCGTCTGGCGGGGGTCGGCGTTTGGCGGCGTGCGTGGCCGCAGCGAACTGCCCGGCTATGTCGCCCGCGCGCAAAACGGCGAGATTCCGCTTGATACCTTCATTACGCACACCATGGGGCTGGAGGACATCAACCACGCTTTCGAGCTGATGCACGCCGGCAAGAGCATCCGCTCGGTGATCCACTTCTGACGGCCATGACGGTGACTGCCGGGGCGCTCGAAGAGATCGCTGCCAATTGCTGTTTCGATGGCTGGCAGCGCCGTTATCGGCATTACTCGGCGACGCTGCGCTGCGAGATGGTGTTTGCCGTCTATCTGCCGCCACAGGCCGAGCTGGGCACGGTGCCGGCGCTGTACTGGCTCTCCGGCTTGACCTGCAGCGACGAGAACTTCGTCCACAAAGGGGGCGCCCAGCGCCTTGCGGCCGAACTGGGCGTGGCCATCATCGCGCCCGACACCAGCCCGCGTGGTGCGCAGGTACCCGGCGATCCGGAAGGCGCCTGGGATTTCGGCCACGGCGCCGGTTTCTACCTCAACGCCACGCAACAGCCCTGGGCCGAGAACTATCGGATGCACGACTACGTGGTCTGGGAGTTGCCGGCGCTGCTCGAAGAGCTGCTGCCGATCGACGCGCGGCGCGGCATCAGCGGTCACTCGATGGGCGGCCACGGTGCGCTGATCTGTGCGCTGCGCAACCCCGGCCGTTATCGCTCGCTGTCGGCTTTTGCACCGATCAGCCACGCCCTCGACAGCCCCTGGGGGCAGAAAGCTTTCGCCGCTTACCTCGGTGAAGATCGAGCCAGCTGGAAAGAGTGGGATGCTTGCGAACTGATCGCCCGAGGCGGCGAGCGCCTGCCTCTGTTGGTCGATCAGGGCGCGGCCGACGGTTTTCTGGTCGCGCAACTGCAGCCCGAGAAGTTGCGTCAGGCTTGCGCGGCTGCCGGCCATCCGCTCCGCCTGCGGGTGCACCCTGGTTACGACCACAGCTACTACTTCATCGCCAGCTTCATCGACGATCACCTGCGCCATCACGCCCTGGCCTTGCTCGCCCCCTGAGCTGGGCGTCAGCTGGCGACGACGACCCGGTTGCGGCCTTCGTTCTTGGCCTGGTAGAGCGCTGTGTCGGCGGCCTGGATCAGCGCCTGACTGTTTTTGTCGGAAGCGCTGGCGGACGCTACGCCGATGCTCACGGTGACTGGCAGAGTCTGATGGTTCCACAGGAAGTTGTACTTTTCGACGAAGGCCCGGATGCGTTCGGCGATCTGCGCTGCGGCGCGCACGCTGGCATTGGGCAGCACCGCGGCGAACTCCTCGCCACCGTAGCGAAAAACCAGGTCTTCGCCACGTGAGGTGCGCTTGAGGAGGTCCGCGAGCTGGCGCAGGACGGCGTCGCCGGCGGGGTGTCCGTGGCTGTCGTTGATGCGCTTGAAGTGGTCGATGTCAAGCAGCAGGAAGGCCATGGGTAGCGCGTTGGACTGTGCGAATGCCCATTCGGAAGCCAGGAAGTCGAGGCCGTGGCGTCGGTTCGGGAGTTGCGTCAGGGTATCGGTCAGCGCCTCCTGCAGCAGGCGCTTGTGGGCGACGGCGAACTCGCCGGTCGAACGCATGATGCCGCGGCGCTCGCGTTGAATCTCCTCGCGCAGCAGGATCATGCGCGTGGCGGTATTGAGGCGCACGCGCAAGGTCTGGACGGTCAGCGGTTTGACCAGTACGTCGTCGGCGCCCGCGTCGATGGCTTCGATGATATGGCCCTCGCTATCCGGCGATGCCAGGAGCAGGGCGTAGGTCTCCTTGCCGGCACTGGTCTGGCGCAGGATGCGGCAGAAGACGGCCGGCTTGAGGCCGGGCATCGACATGTCGGCAATGACGATCTGGGCGGGCTGACGCAGCGCCTGCTTCAGGCCTTCGGGGCTGCTGTCCAGCAGCACTGGCAGATGTCCGAGACTTTCGATCTGTTCCATCAAGGCGGGCAGCTCGGGCGCCGGAACGCCGAGGATCTGCACCTGCAGGCGCGGCGCAGCCGCTTTGCCGCTGTGTTCGGGACTGGCGGCGCTGACCCGTCGGCTCGGCGGGCTGGCGGCGAGGATTTCGGCGAAGGGCGGCAGCTCCTGCGTGCGTACCTGCAGCGTCGCTCCCCACTCACGCCAGCGCCGCGCCATGCGGTCGACCATTTCGTTGAGCGCGTCACCGCTGACTCCCAGGCGCGCGGCCCGGGTCAGCAGACCCGGCAGCAGGCTCCAGCGTGCCTCCTCGTCGGCCATGCAGATTTCGGCCAGCGAGCAGGCAAAATTGAGCGAGTGGGTCAGCGTCTGCAAACGCGAGCCATCCGGAAAACCGGCGACATCGGGTTGCTCCTGATGGTAGGCGGCCTGGATCAGCATGTCCGGCAAGCCCCACTCGGCGAGCATGGTGGCGCCAAGCTGGCGATGGTCCATGGCGAAGCGTTCACGCTCGAGAGTGGCCAGATCCTGATGCAGCTCCTTCACCGCGATCAGTACCTCGGCGTACTCGTCGGGGTACAGCGAGGCCATCGCCAATTCGCCGACCCGGGTCAGCAGGCCGATGGTGAAGATGTCTTCGCTCGAAATCTGTGCGAAACGGGCGAGTTCCTGGCAAGCGATGCCGGTGGCCAGCGAATGGCCCCAGAAAGCGGTGTAATCGAATTCGACGCACTGGCCGCTCTTGTGGCTGTGCATCACCGACAGCCCGATCACCAGATCGCGGACCTTGAACGATCCGAGGGCGACAATCGCCCGTTGCAGGGAAACAATCGGCCGCGTGCGGCCAAAGGCGGCGGCGTTGGCGAACTTGAGCAGGCGTCCGGCAATCGCCGGATCCGACTGCACCAGTCGCACCAGTTCCGTAACCCGGAAATCGTCCCGTTGCAGAAGGGTGATGATCGCGAAGGCGACGCCTTTCGGCGACGGCAGCTTGCCCGTCGCCTTCATCAAACGGTAGCGTTCGGGGTCGACGAAGCTGATCAAGAAAGTTTCGAGTCCGGCATTTGCCGGCGATTATGCTACAAAACGCAGGTCATCGGCGGATGACGATGGCGCAAGATCCGCTCAGGCATGATGATCTGTGAGCCGCGGCAGGGCGTCGCGCCGCGGCCTCCCGTTCGTTCCCAGTAGCTCGGTGTCGGGCGATCGTGCTGCTGCTGGTTTTCATGGCTCGTCTCCATGCAGCGCGGTGATCAGGGCTGGGTCGTCCGCGCTGGCCTTGCCAACGCGGGGGCTGACCGGCCAGCTTTGCAGGACGCCGTCCGGGCAGGGGCGGATCAGCGCTGCCGCCTGGTCGACCGGGGCGCTCAGCCAGTCCTGCCAGTGTTCGGGAGCAAGAATCAGCGGCATGCGCTCGTGGATTGCCTGCAGGCCCTGGTTGGCGGCGGTGGTGACGATGCAGCAGCTGCGGATCACTTCGCCGCTCGGTGCGGTCCAGGCTTCCCAGAGTCCACCGAAGGCCATCACTTCACCCGATTGCAGAGAGGTGTAGAAGGGCTGTTTGCGTGCCGAGCCAGGTCGCGCGGCGACTTTTTGCCATTCGTAGAAACCGCTGGCCGGAAGCAGGCAGCGGCGCTTGCGGAAAGCGTCGCGAAAGGCGGCTGTTGCGGCCAGCGCGGCCAATGGCTCGCCGCGGGCGTTGATCAGGCGGGCAGCGATTGCCGGGTCTTTCGCCCAGTGCGGCAAGAGCCCCCAGCGCAGCCGGTGGAGAACGCGTTGCCCCTCTGGCGACTGGCGAATGACCGCGACGTCACTGGTCGGGGCGATGTTGTAGCGGGCGCTCAGCTCGACGCATTCGTCGAGGGCGAAGCGTCGTGAGAGCTGCGAGCGCGGGGCATCGAGGGCATAGCGTCCACACATGGTCCGAGTTTAGCAGGGTCCGCCGAGGCGGCGAAGCGGTGCTGCTCGCTGGCATCGCCGAGTAGCGCCCAGGACGCGTGCGGCGTTTTTCTTGATCGGCAGCATGGGCGGGAGCCAGGGCGGCTGCGTATAATCTTGGCGCCATGTCTTGCCGTTCACAGTGACCCACGCCTCGTCTTCCCTTCTGCCGACAAAAAAACTGCGCCTTTTCCAGAGAGGCGCAGCCCGTTCGTGCGCTGGCTGCATGCGAACGCAGGCCAGCACCCCTCGGAGCTCGCTTTGCTGAGCACGCGCGGCGAATGGCGCTACGACGAATTGGCGTCTCTGGCTGAGCGCGCTGGTGGCTTTCTCCGTGCGCAAGGGCTGGCGGCTGGCGACGCCGTGGCCATCGCCGCGGGCGCTGGCGAACTGGCGCTCGCGGCGCTGGCCTGTGCGACGGCGAAAGTGGCTTTTCTGCCGCTCGATCCGCTCCTCGCCGAGGCCGCCTGGCCGAGGCTGCAAGCGCTTGCTGGCGGTCGCCTGCAGCGGCTTTCGCCGCTGCCCGATAGCCTGGACCTTTCACCCGCAGCTTCCCCGTCGCTCGCTGCTGGGCACGGGAGGAGCAAGGCAGGCGACGCGCCCAATGACGCCAGTGTTGCCGATGCGGCCACCGATCTGGCGCTGCTGATTGCCACCAGTGGCAGTGAGGGCGCGCCCAAGGTGGTGATGCTCAGCGAGGCCAATATCGACGCCGCCGCCGCGGCTGCGAACGAGCGCCTGCCGCTACACCCCGGAGACCTTTGGCTGGCCTGTCTGCCGCTGCATCACATCGGCGGTATCGCCATCCTTGGCCGGTGTTTGCGCGCCGCGGCGACGCTGCTCTTGCATGACGGTTTTTCGGCGGCTGCCGTTTGGGACGATCTGCACGCCCGCCCTGTCAGTCACCTGTCGCTGGTTCCGGCGATGTTGGCGCGCCTGCTTGACGTGGCGCAGGGCGCGTCGCCGCCGCGCAGTCTGCGCCATGCACTGATCGGTGGCGCGGCCTTGTCGCGGCCGCTCTGCGAGCGCGCCCTGGCGAGCGGCTGGCCGATCTGCCCGAGCTGGGGAATGAGCGAGTCGACGGCGCAGGCGGCGACGCTGCTACGGCCGGATGGCAACTGGCAGGCGGGCCAGGTCGGTCACTTGCTGAGCGGGCTGCGCGCCCGGGTGGCTGCCGACGGGCGTCTCCATTTACACGGCGCGCAGGTCATGGCCGGCTACCTGAACCCGGCCTGGCAGCGCGGTGACGGCCTTGAAGACGGCTGGTTGCCGACCGCTGACCTGGGCCGTTTCGACGCCGACGGACGGCTCAGCATTCTCGGCCGTGCCGACGACATGCTGATCAGCGGCGGCGTCAACGTGCACCCGCTCGAAGTCGAGTCCTGCCTGGCGGCTTGCCCCGGCGTCATCGACGTCGCGGTGACCGCCGTTGCCGATCCGCTCTGGGGTGACCTGCTGGTTGCCCTGATCGTCGGTCCGGCCGAGCTCGGCGCGCTGCACGACTGGAGCCGGCAGCATCTGGTGGCGGCCAAACGGCCGCGTCGGCTGCTGCGCCTGGATGCGCTGCCGCGCAACGCCATGGGCAAGATCGAACGGCGCGCCTTGCGCGAGCTCGCGCAGGTGAGTGGGTGAAAGAATGAATGAATGAATGAATGAGTGAATGAGTGAATGCATGAACCTCGCTGAGCTGCTCGATGGCCCGCGCAGTGCACTCTTGCGGCGGCGTTTGCGCGCGCGCTTGGCGGCGGCGGCGGCGCGGGGCCTGCTCAGCGTCACGCTCGATCTCGGCGCAGGGAAGGATGAGCGCTGGCTGGACGTCGATCTCGCGCAAGCGCAGCTCAACTGGTGGGCGCGGCCGACGGAGGCTGGCAGGGACAGCCCTCAGCGCACTGGCGCAGGCGGCGACTTTCGCCTCGCCATTGGCAGCGCGATGAGTTTCACGAGCGCCGGTGCGGCGCGTTTTTCGGCCTTGCAGGCCGCTTTTTCCGGTCTGGCGCCGGTCTGGGAGCACGACGACTGGCAGCACACCGGTTTCGTTCCCGCGGCGCATATCGGTTTCGCCTTCGCTGAGAACACCGAGAACACCCGGAACGCTGCCGACAGCGCCGACGACTTGCCGAACGCGCGCCTGCTGGTGCCTGCCATTTTGTTGGCCAATCGAGCGGGTCGCTGCACGGCCACTTTCAGCTGCGCGGTGCGCGAAGGTGAAAGCGCCATCGAACGCTGGCGCAGCGCTTTGCGTGCTGCTCAGTCGCCAGAGCGGGCGCCAGAGCGGACGCCAGCCCCGGCCGCTGCGGCCAGCGTCGTGCGCCGCCGCAGCGCCGCGCTGGCCGATCGGGCGTTCCTGGCGCGAGCCCGCGCCGCCCTGGCTGCGATCGCCGGCGGCGGCGTCGACAAGCTGGTTCTCGCGCGCAGCGTATACGTCGACAGCAGCAAGCGCATTGACCCGGCAGCCTTGCTGGCCGCGCTCGCCGATCGCCATCCCGAATGCACCATCTACGGCGTCGGTGAGCGCGAGCAGTGTTTTCTCGGCGCCACGCCCGAGCGTCTGGTCTCGCTGCGCCACGGCCTTGTCGAGGCCGATGCGCTCGCTGGTACGGCTTGGCCGGTGGCGGCAGCAAATCCTCGCGCAGCGAGTGTGCTGGCGCTGCAGCACGACAAGAACACCCACGAGCAGCAGTTGGTGGTCGATGCTGTTCGTGCCGCACTGCTGCCACTCTGTGCTGTGCTGGCATCGCCGACACCGGCGGAAGTGTTGCAGTTGCGTGAGCTGCAGCACTTGCGGACGCGCGTCCGCGGGCACGTGCGGCCGGGGGTCGGGCTTTTCGACCTGATTGCGTGCCTGCACCCGACGCCTGCGGTGGGCGGCGTCCCGAGCGGCGCTGCGCGGCACTGGTTGCGCAGCCACGGCGATCGCCGTGGCGCCTGGTACAGCGGTGGCATCGGCTGGATCGACCGTGACGGTGACGGTGAAGCGGTCGTCGCGCTGCGCTGCGCGCGCATAAAGGGTAGCGAAGCCGAGCTGTTCGCGGGGGCGGGTATCGTCGCCGGCTCGGACCCGGCGCAGGAATTCGCCGAAACCGAAGCCAAGATGGCGGTGATCGCCGAAGCCTTGCGCCAGCCCCTGGGCCAAGCCCTGCGCGGCGTACCTGGCCAGGTGAGCCGGAGCGCATGAGCGCCGCCGCCGACAGCGGTCTGCTCAACCTGCGCTGGGCGCAGACCTTGGTCGATGCCCTGGCCGCTGCCGGACTGCGCGACGTGGTGCTTTCGCCGGGGTCGCGTTCGAGTCCGCTGGCGCTGGCCTTCCTGCGTCAGCCGGCGATCCGCTGCCAGGTCATCCTCGACGAGCGCAGCGCCGCCTTCTGCGCGCTGGGCGTGGCCAAGGCCACGCGGCAGCCGGCGGCGTTGCTGTGTACCTCGGGTTCGGCGCCGGCGAACTGGTTTCCGGCGCTCATCGAAGCCGATCTTGGCAGCGTGCCGCTGTTGCTGCTGTCGGCCGACCGCCCGCCCGAGCTGCTCGGCTGGGGCGCCAACCAGACGATTGACCAGCAGCAGCTGTTTGGCGGGCACGTGCGTTCCTTCCATGCGCCGCCGCTGCCCGATGCCGACTTCTCACCTGCTTACCTGCAGCGCCTGGCGGCGCGGGTGCTCGCCGATAGCCGCTGGCCGCTGCCGGGTCCGGTGCATCTCAATCTGGCTTTCCGCGAACCGCTGTTGCCGGCCGGCGACCTGCTCGCGACGCATGCGGCCACGGCCTGTCCGTCGGCGATCAGCGTCGCCGCCCCGCTGCTGATGCCCAGGCCGCAGGCGATCAGCGAGACGCTGGCCGAGATTAACGCTCGTCCCGGGCTGATCGTCTGTGGTGGCGCCGACTATCCGCCGGGATTTGCCGACGCAGTGAGCGCGCTGGCCGCGCAGCTCGACTGCCCGATCCTTGCTGAACCACTGTCGAACCTGCGTTTTGGTGCGCACGACCGCAGCCGGCTCTGCGTGCGTTACGAGAGCTTCCTGCGCCAGCCATCGCCGCTCGCTGCGGCAAGGCCGGAATGGCTGCTGCGTTTCGGCGCCTTTCCTGTCACCCGTACCCTGCAGGACTGGTTGCGCAGGGCTGGGCCAGCGGTGCAGGTGGTGATCAGCCCGGACAGCCGCTGGCCGGATCCGCAGCACGCCGCCAGCAGGCTGCTTCAGGCCGATCCGCTAGAGGTTTGTCAGGCTCTGCTGGCGGGCGGCGGGAAACCCGTGCCGGCCGGCTGGCGGGACGCGTTTGCGCAGGCCGAAGCCGCCGCCGAGGCCGTGGCAAGAGCACCGTTCGTGGCCTGCGCAAACGCTGCCGAGGCGTCGGAGAACTTCGAAGGCATGCTGATTCCGGCGCTGCTCGAAATCCTGCCGGCGGGCCATCGCCTGTTCTGTGGCAACTCGCTGGCGATTCGTGACCTTGATGCCTTTTCGGGCAGCAGCGACAAGCCGCTGCGCTTCTTCGGCAATCGCGGTGCCAGCGGCATCGACGGCAATTTGTCGACTGCGCTGGGGATCGCCAGCGATGGCCCCTGCGTGGCGCTGGTCGGCGACCTGACCGCGCAGCACGATCTGAGCGCACTGGCCGCAGCCAGCGGCCGTGACATCATTGTCGTGGTGCTCAACAACGGTGGCGGTGGCATCTTCGATTATTTGCCGGTCGCCGCTTTGCCCGAGTTCGAGCGCGCTTGGCTGACCCCGCAGAGCATCAACCTGATCGCCGCCGCCCAAAGCTTCGGCAGCGCCGGCGAGCGTGTCAGTTCGTTGGCCGAATTCACGGCCAGCGTCGAGCGGGCGCTGCAGCGCGGTGGTGCGACGCTGATCGAAGTGCCGATCGATCGCCAGGCGAGCGTCGCCAGACGCCGCGAGTACTGGCGGCAGGTGGGCGCTGGGCTGAGCTGGCACGACCTCCTTGCGAAGTGCTGTTGATCAGGGATTCACTCCACCGGCGAGCGTCGTGCACTCCTGCCTCAAGGCCGCATCGCGACCTCGCCGCCGCAGGCGACGTCGTTGACGAAGGCGCGGTCGATTTTCAGTTCATCGATCGGAAATCGTTTGAGATAGCTCAAGGACGACTAGCCGGTTCCGAAATCGTCGAGCGACAGGCTGAAGCCCTGGTCGCGCAAACTGTGCAGTCGAGCGATGGTGCGTTCGGCGTCGACCATGAGCAAGGACTCGGTTAGTTCAAGGACCGGTTGCTGTGCCGAAATGCCGGCGCGCCGTACCGCATCGGCAAGTTTGTCGGCGATGTCATCCTGCTGGAAACTTGGTGATGCGATATTGTGCCAGCTTGTCGGCGAATTCGTCATAGGCGTGCCTGAGCCTGGACGGCCAGTCGCTGGCCGGCGAGCTGCCGGCGCGCAGCAGCATTTCGAGCTGCCTGGCTTGTTCGGACAGTGCCAGCGCGCCGACCGTGGCGCTCGACGACTTGAGCGTATGCACGGAACGCTGCAAGGTGGTCGCGTCGCCGCTCGCGCTCGCCGCTTCGATGGCCTCGAGGATCTGGGTGGCGTTGCTGGTGAACATATCGAGGATGCGGTCGGCGAAGGCCGGATTGCTGCCATCGGCGACCATCGGCAGAGCCTGCACCAGGCGGGGGTCGAAAGCCGCTGGCGTGTCCGGCTGAACCTGGCTGATGGACTTGGCATCGCTGGCCGCAGGCTGACCGCTGTCGCCACACGGCGCTGGCGTCGCGGGAAGGTTGCGCTCCAGTGCCGCGGCGAGTTGCGCGCGGTTGATCGGCTTGGCCAGGTAATCGGTCATGCCGGCGGCCAGGCATTGTTCGCGGTCTCCAGCCAGCGCGTTGGCGGTCAGGGCAATGATCGGACACCGGGCACGCTCCGTCTGCTGCTCTTCGCTGCGGATTTGACGAGTGGCTGCGAAGCCGTCCATGATCGGCATCTGGCAATCCATCAGGATCAGGTCGTAGATCCCCGCACGCGCCGCAACTACCGCTTGTGCGCCGTCGTGAGCACAGTCCACCTGGCATCCGAGGGTGTCGAGGATGGCGCCAGCGATCTCGCGATTGACCTCATTGTCTTCGACGAGCAGTACGCGTCCGCTCAGCCTGCGTGCCTGCTGTGAAAGCCATGCCGGTTGCGGCAGTACTTGCGTGTGCCGCTGTACCCGTTGCCGGAACCAGAAGGTCGAGCCGCGTCCAGGCTCGCTTTCGAAGCCGACCTCGCCGGCCATGCGCTGCGCCAGTTCGCGAATGATCACCAAGCCGAGACCGGTGCCGCCAAACTTGCGCGTCGTCGAATCGTCCGCCTGTGAAAAAGGCGCGAACAGCTTGTCGCGATTTTTTGGCGAGATGCCGACCCCGGTGTCGATGACTGCGTAGCACAGGGCGCAGTCCCCGGCATCTGCCGACCCCAACTCGGGCTGGGCAAGGTCTGTGCATTCGCAAGTCAGGGAGACGGCAATCGAGCCGCGTTCAGTGAACTTGACGGCGTTGCTGAGCAGGTTGCTGACGATCTGCTTGATGCGGTAGGGATCGCCGCTGACAGCCGCGGGCACGTCCGGGTCAATTACCAGGCTGAGCAGCACGCCCTTGGCCGAGGCCATTTCACGAAACGGTTGCACGACCTCCTCGACGAGTTGCTGTGGACTGAAGGCCAGATGCTCGATTTCCAGTCGACCGGACTCGATTTTCGACAGGTCGAGAACGTTGTTCAGCAGGTGCAACAGCGACTCGGCCGAAACGCGCAGGGTCTCGGTGTAGCGTCGTTGCTGTGCTGAAAGCGGCGTCTCCATGAGCAGGTCGGCCATGCCGATGACGCCGTTCATCGGGGTCCTGATTTCGTGACTCATGTTGGCCAGAAAGCGGGACTTGGCGACGTTGGCACTTTCCGCCTGTTCCTTTGCCTGGCGCAGTTGTGCGGTGCGCTGCTCGACCTGATCTTCAAGTGTCGCCCGGTGCTTGGCAAGCTCCTGGTCGCGCAGCTGGACTTCGCTGAGCATGACGTTGAAGCCGGTGATCAGGTCGCCGATCTCGTCGCGCTGATCGATCATTACCCGCTGCGCATAGTCCTTGTCGGTGCCCACCCGGTGCATCGCTTGCCTGAGCACCAGAATCGGCGCCGAAACCGAACGTTGCAGGCGCGCGGCGAGCAGCAGGGCGACGCCGAAGGCGATCAGGGCGCCACCGAGGACGACCAGCATGCGCTGGGTGATGTCCTGCCACATCGGCGTGAGATCGGATTCGATGCTCAGCGTGGCGATAACTTCCTTGCCCTGGCGGATCGGGTACTCGATCTTCAGCGAGTTGCCCCAGTAGGCGCCGGCGACGAGCGCGGCGCTGGCGCCGGGACTCGTTGCGGCCACCGGCGTCTGGTCGGCAGGATAGTGCGCGAAGAGCGTGCCGTCGTGCAGGGTGATCGAAGCGCCGCTGACTTCGGGACGAATGCGCAGGCCGGCCAGCGTTTCTCTGGCCGCAGCCGTGTCGGCGAAGGCGATCGCCGCGGTGCTGCTTGCGGCCAGAATCTCGGCCATGCCATTGAGCTTGGCCAGCTCGGCCTGACGGTTGTCGTCGATCTCCGAGCCGGCAAAGAGCAGGGTGCTGATCAGCAGACCGGCACCGACGGTCAGACCGATAATCAACATCATCTTGTTGTTCAGCGGTAAATCGCGGAAACGCATCTCAGTTTTTTCCCTTGAAATCGGCCAGGTTGCGGGCGAGCTTGAGAAGGTTGGAACTGGCCTTGAGCTGTGCCTGTTCCAAAGCCTGGCGATTGACCTCGAACTGCAGGCGTTGCTCGGCACGCACCAGACCGATGGTGCCGCCGCCATCAATGAAAGCGTCGGCGTCGCTGACCGTCAGTATCGGCTGTCCGCTGAGCGCGCGCAGCAACTGGCTCATACGGCGTTCTTCCGAGTCGGCGATGAACAGCACCTGACAGGGGCGCGTCTCGTCGATGCCCAGCAGTTGGCGCACGGCGACCGGGCGCCCTTGCACCTGGCGGCCTTCGTGCGCTTCCAGAGCGTTGCCGACGGCGCTACGGCCGAGGGCGCAGATCAGTAGGGGCGCCGTGCGGGTCGTGAAAACGCGCTCCGGCCATTCGATGTAGCGCGCGAAGTTGATCACGAACGCCGCCTTGGCCTGTGCCTCGGTGAGCGTGCCCTGGGCGCGAGTGCTGCCGGCAGCCATGATCGTGGCAATCGCCAGAAGCACGGCGAGACAACGGAGCGCCAAGGAGTTCATGCGTGCGGCCATCGAGTTGTCACTCTCCGCACTCTCAGAACTGCCACTTGGCCTTGACGTATACGCCGCGCTCTATTTCCAGCGCCTGCCCGGGCAGCAGGCTGGGGACGAACTCCGGGTGCTGGTTGTCGAGCAGGTTCTGCCCGACCAGCGACAACTCCAGGTCACGCGTCGGCCGCCACGCGTAGCGCAGGTCGAGGGTGGTGTAGGCCGGAATCGAGAACTGCGAGGTCCGGTCGCCGAGCTTGCTGACATAGCGCAGCCAGAGATCGAACTGCTGCCGGTCGGTGACGGACATCGACGAACGCAGCGACCATTGATGCTGCGGGTCGCTGCTGTTGTAGATCTGCGCGCTGGCGACGGAGACCGGGTCGCCACTGGTTGACGAGGAGGTCAGCGAGAGGTAGCTGTAGATCGGCTGCAGCCGCCACCAGGGCAGCGGCGACCAGTCGACGGAGACCTCGACACCATGGGTATGCGCCTCGACGTTGTTGTCCGGGGTGATCGTCTGAACGATGTGCGGTGGCGGCGGCGAGAATTCGAAGCTGCGCGCGCCGAGCACCGCCGCGCGCAGATCGCCGTACTGGTTGTAGAAAGCGGCGACATCGAGCGACAGATTGTTTGCATAGCGCTGCCGGTAGCCGAGTTCATAGGCCAGGACGGTCTCCGTTTTCAGCTCGTGATCGTCCTGGACGTTGCGCGTCAGGATCGGGAAGGGCGAGGGATTGCCCGGCGTGCCGGGCGGCTGCACCGACCGGTCGATGTCGGCGTCGAGTTCGCCGCGCGATGGGGTGCGCACGGCGCGGGCGACCGAGCCCCACACCGACTGACTGTCGCTTGGCGTCCACATCAGGCGGGCGTTTGGCAGCGGTTGATAGCCGGTGAAATTGTTGGTTTCCAGGCGCACGCCGAGGATCATGCGCAGCGTATTCGGCAGCAGGGTGATGTCGTCGTGGACGAAGGCACTGGCCAGATTGAAGCTGCGACTGTCCGGCTGGAAGGACATGATTCCTGCCGAGTCGATGCGGTCACCCGAGTAGCGATAGCCGAGGCCCCAGAGCACGTCGTGGCGCTTGCCAACGAGCAGACGATGCTGGAAATCCATGTCGATCGTCGTTCGGTCCTCCTTGAAAGCGCCGGGTAATTCGATCTGGCTGACGTCGACATAGGCCTGCAGCGCGGCTTCGGAACCATCGTTCAGGATCCATTCGCTGCGCCCGAGCAGGTGCGCTCCCTTGCCGGTCTGCTGCATGTCGGTGAGCCGCACTCCTTGCGGCGCAGTGATGTCGGGGACCTGCCAGCGGTCACCGGTATCGTTCGAATAGGCTTGACCGCTGAGCATCACGCGCTGGCCGCTGGCGACGGTCCAGTCGCCGCGAAAGCCGACGCGCCCCGAGCGCCAGTAGTCGTTACCCGAGCGACCGTCAGCGCTGACCGCCGTGTCGCGATTGAAGGCCTTTCCCCAGACCCGGTAGTGGCCGTCGCCGGCCTCGCCGCCATGGCGGAACGAGGCGAAGCCGCGTTCCTCGTTGCCGGCGCCGGCAACGAGCAGATTGCCCTGGGTATCGCGCGGTCGGCGGGTGATGATGTTGATCACCCCGTTGACCGCGTTGGCTCCCCACATCGCCGCCCCTGGGCCGCGGATGACCTCGATGCGCTCGATGTCTTCGAGGAGGGTGTCCTCGTTTTCCCACAGGACGCCGGCAAAGATCGGCGAGTAGATGCTGCGCCCGTCAGTTTGTTGCCGAAGCGGTCGTTGAAGCCACGGACGCTGACCGCCCAGCGATTATTGGCCAGGCGCGCAACCTCGACGCCGGGTGCCATGCGCAGCGCTTCGGGAATGCTCGTCGCTCCCGAGCGTTCGATGTCTTCACGACTAATCACGTACACCGCCGCGGCCACGTCGTGCAGGCGCTCGCTCTTGCGCGAAGCGCTGGTCACTTCGACGCGGAGCAGGTCTTCGAGGCTGATGTCGAGCTCCTCCGGCGGCAGGGACTGGGCTGTGGTCTGGGTTGCAAAGGCGAAAGCGAAGGCGAGCGCGAGGGCACGGGTCGAGGCGGCGGTTTTGGCGGTCATGGTTCGGGGGCCTCTCGGGTCGGGTATCGGCGACTGACAGGTAGTTAACGGACAAAACCAGCGCACCTTTATGGCCGTGGTTCAGGTTTTCGGCAATGGGGTCGTTGTTGCCGCAGCGGAATCCAAAAAAATGCCGCCCTCACGGGCGGCAGTTGAAGGTTCAAGTGTTGGCCGCCAGGTGGCGGCCGCGGCCTCAAGCCTGGGCGGCGCTCAGTGCCTTTTGCAGCTGTTCGAGGGCCAGGGGATCCTCGATGGTCGTCAGATCGCCCGGGTCGCGACCTTCGGCGAGGGCCTGGATCGTCCGCCGCAGCAGCTTGCCCGAACGGGTCTTGGGCAGCACGCTGAGGAAGTGCACGTGACTCGGGCGAGCGATCGCACCGAGGCTGGCGTCCACCTGCTTCATCACCGCCTTTTCTAGCGCAGCTACCAGCTCTGGCGTGGCGATGCTGTCGGCGCTCTTGACCACCGCGAAAGCCATCGGCATCTGACCCTTGAGCTTGTCGGCAACACCGACGACGGCAACTTCGGCAATCGCCGGATGTCCCTGGATGGCTTCTTCGATCTCGCGCGTCCCCAGACGGTGGCCGGCAACGTTGATGACGTCATCGGTACGGCCGAGGATGTAGTGATAGCCTTCCTTGTCGGCGATACCCCAGTCGAACGACGAGTAGACCTGCGGCTCGCGGAAGAGCGTGAAGTAGGTCGACACGAAGCGCGCGTCGTCGCCCCAGACGGTCGACAGGCAGCCCGGCGGTAGCGGGGGCAGGATGCCGACGATGCCTTTTTCATCCGGATCGCAGATCGTGCCGTCTTCGCGGAAGATCTTGAGGTTGTAGCCATAGACCGGGAAGCTCGGCGTGCCGTAGCGGATTTCGGTCTTCTCGACACCAGGCATGGCCGACAGCATCGGCCAGCCGCTTTCGGTCTGCCAGTAGTTGTCGATCACCGGCAGGCCGAGTTCGCCCATCAGCCACTCGTGCGTCGGCTGGTCGAGAGGTTCGCCGGCCAGGAACAGATGCTTGAGCGTCGACAGGTCGTACTTGTGCATGTACTCGGTGTCGTGCTTCTTGAGCACCCGTGCCGCCGTTGGCGCCGAGAACATGACGCTGACCTTGTATTTCTCGACGATCTGCCACCAGATGCCGGGATCGGGACGCAGCGGCGTGCCTTCGTACATGATAGTGGCCATGCCGGCGAGCAGCGGACCATAGACGATGTAGGAGTGGCCGACGACCCAGCCGATGTCGGAGGTGGCGAAAAAGGTCTCGCCGGCTTCGCCGCAGAAGATGTTCTTGATCGACGCGGCCAGGGCGACGGCGTAGCCACCCGTGTCACGCTGCACGCCCTTCGGCTTGCCTGTGGTTCCGGAGGTATAGAGGATGTAGGACGGCTCGGAGGACTCCAGCCAGACGATCGGCACGTCGGTGTCCATGACCTTGGCGCGTTCGGTCGCATAGTCTACGTCGCGACCAGCGACCTTGTTGAAGCCCTTGTCGATGCCACGATCGATCATCAGCACTTTCGCCGGCTTCTTTTCGGCCAGGGAAATCGCCTCGTCGAGCAGGCCCTTGTAGGGGACGGCCTTGCCGCCGCGCATGCCGGCATCGGAAGAGACGATCAGTGCCGGCGTTGCATCGTCGATGCGGGTGGCCAGCGAACCGGAGGCAAAGCCACCGAAAACGACCGAATGGATGGCGCCGATGCGCGCACAGGCGAGCATCGCGAAGGCCGCTTCAGCGACCATCGGCATGTAGATCAGAACGCGGTCGCCCTTGCCGACGCCGAGGTTTTGCATGATCGCCGCCATGCGCATCACTTCGGCTTTCAAGTCGGCGAAGGAATAGACCACTTCCTGGTCGGTTTCGGTCGAGATGAAGACCAGCGCGCGGTCGTTCGGTCGCGTGGCGGCGTGCCGATCGACGGCGTTGTAGCAAAGATTGGTTTCGCCTCCGACGAACCACTTGGCGAACGGTGGCCGGGAAAAATCGAGTACCTGGCTGAACGGCGTGTGCCAGTCGATGAGTTTGGCCTCTTCTCCCCAGAAAGCGTCCGGATTGTCGATTGATTTCTTGTGAAACTCTTGGATTGTCGTCATGAGACTCCCTCGTGCAAAATTTAAACCACGTGCTGCAGTGGAAACTACGCCTGCCGGGTGTCTTGGAGCGCCTAATGCTCCCGGTCAAGCGTCCTTTTTCGGATCTCTGCCAAAGGCAGACCCAACTTCAATTCCCTTTCCAGTAGTTCCAGGAAGGGCAGTACTTCTTTGCTCAAGTGCAGGAGATGCGGGATCACCGCGTTCTCGTGTCCGGCCTTGATTAGGTCGATGGCATGGCCTAGGCGTGGCGCTGGTTGCTGGCTCAACGGTTTTTCGCCGCAGGCGACGACGCGATTGCCACCCGCCTGCTGCGCCGTCTTGAGGCGCTGAGCGGCCAGGGTGAGCAAGGACGACGCTGAGTTTAGACGATCAACCGGGGTATTTGCCACCCCGACGCTGACCGACAAATCGAGGCGTTTGCCGTGCACCGCGATATTAGCCACCGCGAAGGCCTCGCGAAGGCGATTGGCGAAGGCTTCGCAGGCCGGGTAGGGGGTACCCGGCGAAACCACGGCCAGATCGCTGCCGGAGTAGTGGCCGAGGCTGTCCTCCTTGCGCACCTTGGTGGATAGCATACTTGCGAAACGTTTGTGCAACTCTTTGACCAGATCTTCACCGTGCTCGTTGCGCAGTGCGTCGAAGCGGTCGAAGCCCATGATCAGAATGCTCACCGGGCTCTCGTGGCGCAGGGCATACGAGATTGCCTGCGCCGCATGAACTTCGAGGCGCTGGCGGGTGGGTAGTCCGGTATCGGGGTGCTGGGTGTCGCGTTCCGGATTTTCGCGGAGGACGTTCTGCGCCTGGGCCAGGCGCAGTGCCGAGTCGATGCGCGCCAGCAGTTCGCTGGCGCCGATGTTGCCGGCGATGAACTCGGAGGCGCCGAGCGCGCGGGCGCGCACATTGGCCTCCTCATCGTTGCTGGCGATCATCAGCACCGGAATTTGACGCAGGCGGGCCAGCCTCGACGAGCGCAGTCGCGCCAGCAGACCGTCGCTATCGAGTAGCGGTATTGATATCGACACGGCGCAGATCACCAGCTGCAGCGAATGATCGATGACCAGCGCCTGCCAGCCGCCTTCACCATCGCCTTCCTCGCGGAAGTCGTACTGGTCGCGGATGAGCTGGACGAGCTGGGTGCGGACGTTTCGCGATTCATCGACAATCAGGATGCGAGGCCGTTGCTGCGGGGTGTCCATCGCGGTGGGCGCTGGCAATCAAGGCCGGGGCGTCAAGTGCCGCCCACAGCGACCACTACCCTGCCATGCGCACGACCCTTGAGGAAGTCGTCGAAGACCTTGGGCAGTTCGTCGAAAGCGATGCAGCGCGTCATCGACTGCAGATGCTGCGGGCGCAGGTCGCTGGCCAGACGCTGCCAGAGGCTGCTGCGGTACGGCTCGCCAATGTAGCCGGAATCGATTCCCAGCAGGCAGGCGCCGCGCAGGATGAAAGGCATTACTGTCGTGTTCAGTGACGGGCTGGCTGCCAGACCGATGCTGGCGATCGTTCCGCCCTGTTTCATGGTGCTGACGATCCAGGCGAGAACCTCGCCGCCGAGGTTATCTACGGCACCAGCCCAGAGCGTCTTGTCGAGGGGCCTGATGCGCGACAGGTCGAGCGTCGAACGGAGCATCACGGCTGCCGCGCCCAGGCTTTTGAGGTAGTCGACTTCGCTTTCCTTGCCGGTCAGTGCCGTGACCTGATAACCACGCCGGGCCAGCATGTCCACCGCCAGACTGCCGACGCCCCCGCTGGCCCCGGTGACGATCAGCGGACCCTTGCTCGGTTGGAGACCGTTTTCCTCCATGCGCACAATTCCCAGCGCCGCCGTGAAGCCCGCGGTACCCAGGGCCATCGCTTCGTACAGCGATAGACCGGTGGGCAGGGGGACGACCCATTGCGCGGGCACCCTGGCGTATTCGGCATAACCACCGTGGTGCGCAACGCCGATGTCGAAGCTGGTGGCAATGACCGCATCGCCGACGCTGAAGCGCGCGTCGCTGCTCGCGGCGACGGTTCCCGAGAGGTCTATGCCGCCAACGCAGGGGTAGCGGCGGATGATGCGGCCGGCGCCGGTTGCCGCCAGCGCGTCCTTGAAATTAACGCTCGAGTAGGCGACCTTGATCGTTACTTCGCCCGCATCCAGTTGCGCTTCCTCGAGCTTGACGAAGTCGCTTTTGGTGACACCTTCCTGTTCATCGATCAGATACGCTTTGAAGGGACTCATGCAGGCTCCGTACGTTGGATTGGATGGGGTTGAGCACAAGGAGTCGAGCACAACGGGAGTCGAGCGAAACGCGGGGCGAAGCTGCCGCCTCGTTGACCGTCGGGACAGTCGGCGATTATAAACACAAAGCCCAGCACCTTTGCGCGCCAACGCGCGTCATCGCCGTTGCCAGAATTAGAGTCTTCGATGCGGGTGCCAGCGAGACAAGGAATATAGCGCGTTTGTTCCCTTGCTCGTATGTGCAGTGCAGCATTGCCACGAGGCTGATTTTTATTGGATATCTCATTTAAGTGAGTCGCTTGCAGTGCTTGTTTCGATCGGTTTCTGGGATAGCTGCGGTTGGATTGGGGGTTTACAGTGTGACTTTTTTCACATAAATTCCGCCTCTATGCTCAAAAAACACCTTCTCGCCTCCCTTTTCGCTGCCGCGCTGATGGCTTTCCCAGCGGTCCTCCCAGGAAGTGCCGGCTCGGTTTACGCCACCGAATTGCACAGGATTGCCGAGGACGCGTCGTTCTTCGAGCGCTACACCAACAGCGCTCAAGACCTGATTCTCAAGGGTCTCGAGCTGATCGGCATCAACTATCGCATGGGCGGCACCAATCCCGATGTCGGCCTGGACTGCAGCGGTCTGGTGCAAGTGGTTTTCAAGGAGGCGATCGGCATGTTGCTGCCGCGCACGGCCAGAGAACAGAGCCAGGTGGGTGCGGTGATCGGCCGCCAGGAGCTGAAAGCCGGAGACCTTGTTTTCTTCAACACCATGCGGAGCGCGTTCTCGCACGTCGGCATCTATCTCGGTGACAACCGCTTCCTGCACGCGCCGCGCTCCGGTGCCGAAGTGCGTATCGAGGATATGCGCCAGAGTTACTGGATCAACCGCTACAACGGCGCCCGTCGCTTGCTGGCTCGCGAGGAGCAGAAAAGCCTCGCTCAGTAACCGGTTATGACCGTCCCCCCTGGCCCTTCGTCCGCGAGGAGAGAAGGGCGACTCCTGAGTTGCGTAGGCGACTTTCAGATTAGGGGTGGTAAGCCGGAACCCCAGAAAATTCGGTCAGTTTAGTGTGTAGTGCTGCATTCTTGATCAGACTTTCCGAAACCATTTCCCGCAGCGACTTGTAGCGCCGCATTTACAATTCCCGACGAGGCCTTCGTTCATGGGTGGGGATCTGTAGCAGGCATGTGTTGCCCGGCGCCTTGGCGGCGGTGCTCAAAATGCCAGCTGCAGACGGGCGCCGGCAACGGTGGAGTCGGGTAGCGAAAGCCCGGGATTGAAAATGCGCTGGATCAGCGGTTGCACGATCACGCCGCGTGCCAGCTGGGCCTGGTAGGTTACTTCAACGACGGTTTCCGCAGTAGCCGACAGCGGCGTGCCAAGATCGGCCGCCAGCAGTTCACGTCCCTGCAGGCCGACGTGTGCGCGCGTTGCTGCAATGCCGAAGATGTCGTCTTCACGGCCAGCGAGCACGCCCTGCCAGGCGATACCGGCGCTGACCGAATAGTCGATGTTGTTGGTCTTGCCGTCGGTAAGGCCGTAGCGAACGAAGGCCGTCAAGTTGCGATTCGAGTCGGGGACACGATAAAGGGTCTGTTCGCCGAGAATGTAGGCACCCCAGTGCGTCGTGGTCTTGGCATCGCCCGCCGCGTTGACCGCCACCAGCTCCGGGAACTGCGGCGTGAAACGCCAGGCGCCAAGGGCGAGCTTGCTGATGGGTTCGAAGCCACCCGCGTGGCTGGCGGCCGGAGCTGACGCACCGAGCGTCACGCCCAGTTCGGCCGGACGCAGGCCGACTTCACCGATGACCATGCTGCCGCTGCCCTGTTGCCAGCTGATGTTGGGGCCGGCAGTCGCTGCACGCTCGGTCGTAACGCCGCGGGTGACGGCCAGCATGGCGTACCAGGCAGGGTCCGGATCGATCCGCAGGCGGGCGCCCCAGGTGCTGGTCGGGTAGATAGTAGGGCCTGCCAGGGTGCCGAAATCACCGGCTTCGGCGGACATCCCGAACGACGGATGCAGAAAAACGCCCGACGAATCGGTAACGTAGAACTCGGAGTCGAGCGGGTAAAGGCCAAGCCGCAGCGAGCCCTTGTCGTCGAGGAAGGACTGCTGCAGCCAGGCCTGGAAGATGCCGCTGCGGTTGACCGGAGCTTCGATGTTGTCAATGCCCATCAGGCTACCGACGTAGTTGAGATTGACGCGTTGGCCGCTGTTGCTGATCAACTGCAGGTACGCCGATCCGCCCTGCCAGCCGAGCAGCTTCTCACCGTCGACTTGCAGGATCAGGTCGACATGACCCATGTAGCCGCCGCCGCGTTTGAAGCCACCACTATTGTTACGGAGGTAGTCAGCGGTGTAGAGAAGCTCGAGCTCGGCACCTTTGTCGTACAGGCGCTGACGGGCACCGCCCCAGTCGCCGGTGAGGGTGCTTTCCTGCCAGTTCGGCGCAGCGACATCGGCGCTCGCGATGGAAATCATCTCGTGCGCCGGCCCGCCCTCGCTCTGCCGGATTTCGTCTGCCCTTGAGGACGCGCCGGGGTCGTCCCCGGCGGCAGCATGCACAGGCGAAGCTTGAGTGAAAAGGACAGTGAGCAACAATGCGCTGCGCGCGGCGCCGAATGTGTACTTGGACATCAACATCCATCTTCCAAAAAAGTGAGCGAGAGCCAGCCTCGCGGAGCATGACCGTTGTCAAAGCTGCCCTAGCGCAGCAAGGACCCAAAGGAATGGGTTTGCAATGTACATGAGAATCATTCGCGTTACCATGGTTTGGCTGAACTTTTCCATGGTTAGGAATGATGGATCGTCAAACGGCCCGAATCTCACAGCTGTAAATGCGAAGAATTCGCATTTACAGCAAGCTCTGCGCTTGTTAATATCCGTTGCTAACAAGAGTTATTCGCATCTCAAGCAATGGAGGTATGACATGAAAGTTCTGTTTTCGCGTTCGCTGTTGACTCTCGCGGTGGTTGTCGCTGCCTTCGGCAGCAGCGTCAGCCAGGCCGAGGACAAAGTGCTGAATCTTTATTCGGCGCGGCACTATCAGACCGATGAAGCCTTGTACCAGGGTTTCACCGAGCAGACCGGAATCACCATCAAGCGTATCGAGGGCAAGGAAGACGAACTGCTCGAACGGATCAGGAACGAGGGCGCCTACAGCCCGGCGGATATCCTGCTCACCGTCGATGCCGCGCGGCTCGCCGCCGCGCACGAACTGGGACTCTTTGCGCCGCTGAGCTCGCCGCTTCTTGAGGCGCGTATTCCGGCCAATCTGCGCACCGTCGACTGGTTTTCGTTCTCGACGCGTGCGCGCGTCATCGTCTATGCCAAAGGCGTCGTCAAGCCCGAGGAAGTGCAGACTTATGGCGACCTGGCCAATCCTCGCCTGAAGGGAAAGATCTGCTCGCGTTCGGGCTCGCATCCCTACAACCTGTCACTGATGGCGTCGATCATCGCCCATCAGGGCGAGGCCAAGGCCGAGCAATGGGCGAAGGGCATGGTGGCCAATTTCGCGCGCGCGCCGAAAGGTGGGGATACCGATCAGATCCGGGCGGTGGCTGCTGGCGAATGCGCGGTGGCGGTCGCCAATACCTACTATCTGGCGCGCCTGATGCGTTCGGACAAGCCCGAGGACCGCACGACGATGGACAAGATCGGCGTCGTCTGGCCTGACCAGCAGAGCTATGGGGCACACATCAACGTCTCCGGTGGCGGGATTCTCAAGCATGCACCGCACAAGGAAGCAGCGCTCAAGTTCCTCGAGTATCTGGCCAGCGACCAGGCGCAGCGCTATTTCGCCGATGGTAACAACGAGTGGCCGGTGGTGGTCGGGATCAAGATCGACAATCCGGCGCTGACTGCGCTCGGCAAGTTCAAGGCCGACCCGCTGCCGGTCGGCTCGCTGGCGATGTATCGTGCCAAGGCGCAGATGATCTTCGATCAGGTGGGGTATCGCTGATTGCCTGATTGCGTTAGAGCGCTAATTTCGCTGCTCGCGCCGATCGCCGCAGCGGCGTCAGCGATGGCGGCGTGAAATCTGGCGTGACAGCGCGATGAGCGGTAGCAGTCCAACGACGACGATGGCCAGCGACGCGCTGGCTGCTTCGGCGAGCCGTTCGTCTGCGGCCAGCGTATAGGCCTGCGTGGCCAGGGTGTCGAAGTCGAAAGGGCGCATCACCAGCGTCGCCGGCAACTCTTTCATGACGTCGACGAAGACCAGCAAGCTGGCGGTGAACAGGCTGCTGCGCAGGATCGGCAGGTGCACCCGGCGCAGCGTTGCGCCCTGACCGAGGCCCAGGCTGCGCGCCGCATCGTCCATGTTCGGGGTGATTTTCGCCAGGCTGCTGCTCACCGCCTGCAAGGCGACGGCCAGAAAGCGCACCAGATAGGCGTAGATCAGCGCCGCGATTCCGCCCGTGAGCAGCAGGCCGGGGTTGGCGCCGAACCAGTCTTGCCACTGGCCGGCCAGCCAGATGTCGAGGCGGCTGACCGGGATCAGGACACCGACGGCGATGACTGAACCGGGGACGGCGTAGCCGAGGCTGACCAGGCGGTTGAGGGCGCGCGCCAGTAGCCCTTTCGAGAGGCGTGCGCCGTAGGCGAGCAATACCGCCAGCGACACGGCGATGATTGCGGTCAGGCCGGCGAGCACGAAGCTGTTGCGCACCATGACGAAGAAATGTTCGCCAAAGCGCGCCTCGCCGTTGGCCAGCGCCAGGCGCAGCAAGAGGTAGGCTGGCAACAGGAAGCCGATGGTCAGCGGCAGCGCACACACTGCGCTGGCCAGCCAGCCGCGCCAGCCCGACAAGTGCTGGCTAGTGCGTGGCCGGTTGCGTGCGGTGGTGTCGTAGAAGCGCGAGCGGCCGCGGGAGACCCGCTCGATGGCCAGCAGTAGCATCACGAAGCCGAGCAGCGCCGCCGCCAGTTGCGCTGCGGCAATGCGATCACCCAGCGAGAACCAGGCACGATAGATGCCGGTGGTGAAGGTCTGCACGCCGAAATAGGAGACCGTCCCGTAATCGGCGAGCGTTTCCATCAGTGCCAGCGCGGCGCCGGCCGCGACGGCCGGCCGGGCCAGTGGCAGCGAGACGCGAAAGAAACTGCGCCAGGGCCCGAGACCGAGTGTGCGCGAGGCTTCGAGCATGCCGCTGGCACGCTCGATGAAAGCCGTGCGGGTGAGCAGATAGACGTAGGGATAAAGAACGAAGACGAACATGGTGACGGCGCCGCCCAGGCTGCGCACTTCCGGAAACCAGTAGTCGGCCTTGCTCCAGCCGAAGTACTCGCGCAGGAAAGTCTGCAGGGGGCCGACAAACTGCAGGAAATCGGTGTACACGTAGGCCAGAACGTAGGCCGGCATGGCCAGTGGCAAGACCAGCGCCCACTCGAAGACGCGCCGACCGGGAAATGAATGCATGGTCGTCAGCCAGGCTGTGCTGACGCCGAGGACGACCACCCCCACCCCGACCGTCAGGCACAGTACCAGGGTGTTGGCGATGTAGTCCGGCAGCACGGTCGCTGCCAGGTGCGACCAGGTCGTTCCGGTACCGCCGCTGAGGATGTTGGTCAGCACGCTGGCCACCGGCAGGCCGACTAGGGCGGCGACGGTGGCAGAAACGACGAGCAGGGGATTGAGCGGTGAGCGGATCATGATTCAAGTGCGTAAATGAGAATTATAATTGACAAGCAGCCTTGCTCCTTGCTGCTTCACGTCCTGGCTGACGTCGGCAGGAACTGAGCAGCTGGGGTCCGCCGCCCACCGAGTCACCGACTCACCGACTCATCCACTCCTCACCAGGCTTCGATGGCCCATCTCGAACTCGAAGGAATCGTCCAGCGCTTCGGCTCGCATACCGTCGTCGATGGCGTCGGCTTCAGTGTCGAAACCGGCAGCATCGCCTGCCTGCTCGGACCCTCGGGCTGCGGCAAGACGACGCTGCTGCGCTGCATCGCCGGCTTTGAAGCGATCGCTGCCGGTGAGATTCGCGTGCAGGGCAGGGCCGTCAGTCGCGCCGGTTGGCGGCTGCCGCCGGAGAAGCGTGAGATCGGCATGGTTTTTCAGGACTACGCGCTGTTTCCGCACCTGACGGTGGCGGCCAACGTCGCTTTCGGTCTCGCTGGCGTGGCCGCCGAGCAGCGTCAAGAGCGCGCCGCCGAGCTTCTGACCACCGTTGGCCTCGCTGGCCAGGGCGGCAAATACCCGCATGAACTCTCGGGAGGGCAGCAGCAGCGGGTGGCGCTGGCCCGAGCGCTGGCGCCACAACCGCAGTTGCTGCTCCTCGACGAACCGTTCTCCAATCTCGATGTAGGTCTGCGCGAGCGCCTGTCGCTCGAAGTGCGTGACATTCTCAAGAGCCAGAACATTACCGCGGTGCTGGTCACCCACGATCAGCACGAAGCCTTTGCCATGGCCGACGAGGTGGGCGTCATGGCCGCCGGCATCATTCAGCAATGGGATAGTCCGTATCGCCTGTACCATCAGCCGGTCAACCGCTTTGTCGCCGATTTTGTTGGGCAGGGGGTGTTCATGGCTGGCAGAGTCATCGATGAACGGCACGTAGAGGTCGAACTCGGCATTCTCGAATCGCGTTTGCCGCTCGAATGCAGCCAGGGTTGCGCTGCCTGTGGTCAGGGTTGTGGCGTCGAAGTGCTGCTACGTCCCGACGACATCGTTCACGACGACCGCAGCGAACTGCTCGCCGAAGTCCGGCTCAAGGCTTTTCGTGGCGCGGAAATCCTCTATACCTTGAAGCTCGCCAGTGGCGTTGAAGTCCTGTCGCTGGTTCCTTCGCATCACAACCATGCCCTTGGCGAGCTGATCGGCATCCGCCTCGACGTTGACCACGTCGTCGCCTTCAAGACGCCGATGCAAAGCGTCGTGCCCATCGCACAGAGCATTCCGTTGCCTCGATGATTCCCTGGCTCGAAGGCAAAGCCCCCTTTCCGCCACTGGAACGGGCGCTGCACGAGCCCAACGGCCTGCTCTGTGCGGGTGGCGACCTGTCGCCGCAACGCCTCCTCAACGCCTACCAACATGGCATTTTCCCCTGGTACGCGAGCGGCGAACCGATCCTCTGGTGGAGCCCGGATCCGCGTATGGTGCTTGACCCTGGGGACTTCCGCATCTCGCGCTCCCTGCGCCGTCGCCTGCGTGCCGGTCGCTACGAGGTGAAACTGGACAGTGACTTCCCGGCGGTCATCCGCGCCTGCGCAGAAGCGCCGCGCGACGGTCAGGACGGCACCTGGATTTCCCGCGAAATGCAGCACGCCTACTGGCAGCTGGCACAACTCGGTTTCGCGCACTCGGTCGAGACGTGGATCGATGGCCAGTTGGTGGGCGGTCTCTACGGAATGGCTATCGGGCGCATGTTCTACGGAGAATCGATGTTCGCGCTGGCCACCGATGCTTCCAAGATTGCCGCCGCACACCTCGCGCGTTTCCTTGAGGGTGAGGGATACGGCATGATAGATTGCCAGATGAAAACCGCGCACCTGGCGTCTCTGGGCGCGCGCGAAATCCCGCGTGCCGATTTCATGGCCCGTTTGCGCGCGCTGGTCGCCGTGCCGTGGCAGCCGGGTCGATGGCCGGCCGACAGCGCCAACCAACCCTGGAATTAGTTGCATGGCGCGCCTCAATGACTCGGAACTGCCGTTCTCCCTGCTGCAGTTCTACTCGACGGCCCCTTACACCTGCAGCTACCTGGCGGGTGAGCGGGCGCGTTCGCAGGTCGCCGCGCCAAGCCATCTGATCAGCACCGAGATTTACGGCGAACTCGTGCGTAGCGGTTTTCGACGTAGCGGCCTGTTCACCTACCGGCCGAAGTGCGACCACTGTCAGGCCTGCATCCCGGTACGCATTCCGGTTGATCTGTTCCAGCCCAACCGCAGCCAGCGCCGCAGTGTGCACAGGCACGCGCGCCTGCAGGCGCGCGAACTGCCACTGTGCTTCAATGAGCAGCACTATCAGCTTTACCTGCGTTACCAGGCGGCGCGGCACGCCGGTGGCGGCATGGACGAGGACAGCCATGACCAGTACGCGCATTTCCTGCTGCAGAGTCGCGTTGACACTCGCCTCATCGAATTCACCGAAAACGGCGTCCTGCGCATGGTGAGTATCCTGGACGTGCTCAACGACGGCCTTTCGTCGGTCTACACCTTCTACGATCCGGATCTTTCCCCTGCCAGTTTTGGCACTTACAACATCGTCTGGCAAATCAGCCAGTGTGCGGCCAACAAGCTTCCTTATCTGTACCTGGGTTACTGGATCCGTGACAGCCGGAAAATGGCTTACAAGGCCAACTTCAAGTCCATTGAGGGCCTGTTCGACCGGCAGTGGGTGGATCTGCGCGCGCGCCTGGGGGCCTAATCGGGTTCGTTCTTGGGATAAAATTCCTGCCGTCGCTTCACTCTCAGCTGAATCCATGTCTGTGTCCCGCAAGAAGAGAACTCCTGCCTCGCGCGTCCGTCAAGCGGTACTCGCTGAGCCGCTGACGCCGGAGGCTCAGGCCGCGAAGACGCTTGCGGCGGGCCAGTATCGCCAGGCGATAGAGCTATACAAGACCTTGCTGAAGCAGGAGCGCAGGAGCGAGTGGGTCGACGGTCTGGCCGCCAGCTATGCTGGCCGCGCTGGCGAGCTGGCCGCCAAGGGCATGCTCTCCGAAGCGCTGGTGGTATGGCGGAATCGCACCAGCCTGTGCGATCGGCCGCTGGCAGAAGGCCCCTACGTCGAGTGGTTGCTGCGCGCAGGCGAGCATGCTGCTGCGCTGCGCTTGCTGGTCACCAGCGCTGATCTCTCGCCGTCGGCTATCGCCGAGCTTGAAACACGGCTGGCAGCGGTGGTCTTGACTGCGCCCGCCGAAGCGCTGGCGCAACTCGCCGCCGACAGTCCACTATCCCGTCATCGTGCGCTCGCCCTGGCGGCCATCGCCGCCTGCGCTCGTGGCGACCAACTGGCGCTTGAGGAGCAGCTGCGCGCGATACCCTTTCGCTCGCCATACCGCGATCTCCGCTATCTCCTGAAATCCCTGCTGTTGCTTACCGAGGAGCCGACGCAGGCCGCCGAACTGAGCGCCCGCGTCGCTGCGGGAGGCCCTTTCGAAAGCCTGGCGGCGGTCGTTCGTGCGGCGCTACTTACGGGTAGTCGCTGGCTTGCCGCGCTGCCGGCTCTCGATGACCAGGGGCGGCAGTTGCTGCTGGACCTGAAGGGCTGTCCGCAAAGCCGGCGTTCCCTGCTGCTCAATGTGGCGACCATGGCGACGCTCGATTCCGCACCGTCGCCAGGCAGGGTGCTCGAGCTGTTGCTGCACCGCCAGGGCGGCGTGCCGGCCAGCGCAGCGATCCTCTGCCGCCGCCTGTTGCCGTTCGCGGACAGACGAGTGCCCGACTACGAGAGTACTTTCGGCCCGCTGGCCGAAGAGGAGCGCGAGTGCCTGGCGGCGCTGACCGCGGAACTGCACGGCGAGCTGCCACTGAGCAAGGCGCACTGGTTACGTGCTGCGGGATTGCTGTCCGCGCCGGAGAAGGCGCCGCTGCAGGCGGCGCTGATCCTGCGTCATCTGGTTGAATTGTTTGCCGACGATGGCCGCGGCAAGGGTATGTCTGCGCAGTGCCGTGACTGGCTGGAGCGTAGTCTGGCACTTGACCCGGCTGACGTCGGCACGCAGCTGAAGCTGATCCAGAGCCATCGGCAGGCTGGCGACCTGCGGGCGGCGCGTACCGCTGTCGACCAGGCGCTGGCGCACTTTGCCACGGATCCGGCGGTGCTCCTCGAAGCGGTCGAAACGGCTCTCGCCGGCAACGCGTTCAAGAAAGCGGTGGCTCTGGCGAAGCGTGTTCTGGCGCTCGACCCGATCAATTCCCGGGTGCGCGCCTTGATTGCTCAGGCGCACCTCTCGCACGCACGCAAACAGATTCGCGCGCGACGACCGGAGGCCGCGGGGAAGGAGCTCGACCTGGCAGAGCAGTGGCTGACTGCGGCGAGCGAGAAAAGTGTCGTCAAGCTCCTGCGCGGCCTGAGTGCGACCGATGCGCAGGCGAGCGGGCTGCTGCACGAAGCGGTGGCCGAATTCGGCGGCAATCTCCTGGCGGCTTTCCACGTCTTGCTCGAAGGCGCTCGCCTCGGTGCTCAGCTGACACCTACGCTGCGTCGTGCCGGTATCAAACTGTCGGCGGCGACGACGGCGCGCGAAGTGCTGGCCGTGGTGCATGCCATCAACGCGCTGTGTGAAGTCGGGCCGCGAACTTTGGCCGCCGTTCTGGACGAGTTGCGCGCACCCTTGCGGGGTGCTGCGCGTCATGACTTCAGCGAATCCGAAAGGATTTCGATTTGCGAAGCACTGCTGCGCCGGAACGAGCGCTCCTTGCTGCAGGCCTACGCTGACGCCGGCCGGAAGCGCTGGCCCGAGCGGCCGATCTTCGTTTATTTCCACGTTTTCGCCCGCCACGGTTCTGCGGCCTACTTGTTGATATCCTTAGACGAAGGCATGGCGCTCGAGGAAGCCCTGGACAAGGCGCGCGAAGAAGGCGATCAACGCACCGCGCTACGCATTCGCGAGTTGCTGTCACCGCCGCCGGCGAAGTTCGACGACGAGGATGCAGACGATTTCGACGATTTCGGGGATCTGGACGAGTTCGGCGAAGCCTTCGCCAAGGTGGAAAAAACGTTGTTCACCAATCCACGCGCAGCCCTGGAAATGCTGTTCGAGATGGCCGGCGAAGAAGCAACCATCAACATGGCCCGCGCGGTTTTCCCGGCTAGTGAGTTTAGTAAAATGGAGCGTGCCGCGGGTGGGAATCGCAAGAAACTGGCGCGCTTGTTGATCGAGAGCGTCGCCGAAGAAATTCGGCCTGTCGCCGGGAGTGTTCAGCCTGACCCGCAGCCGCAGCCGCAGCCGCAGCCTCCTCTCGCGCCACCTTCCCCCGTTGCCCCGAAAGCGAAACCGCCGGTTCACGATGACCGGCAGAGAGACCTGTTCGATGATTGATCCCTACCGCATCCTTGGCGTCGAGATGGGTGCCAACGACGAGACGATTCGAGCTGCGTACCTGGCGGCGATTCGTGAATCGCCTCCCGAGCGCGACCGCCAGCGCTTCGAGAGCGTACGCGCAGCCTACGAGGCGATTTCCGACCATCGCCGACGCCTGGCACACCAGCTCTTCGACCGTTCATCGCCAAGCGTAGACGACGTGCTGCACGCGCTCAGCAGCGACTTCGCGCCTGCTCTCCCGAGTGAGCAGCGTGTGCTGCGCGTGCTGGGGGCGAAATGACGGCAATGACGCCAGTGCTGACTGACCTACAGACGCTAGCGCCAACGGCCCTCGCTGGCCAGGAAAGAGAGCGCGTGGAGCGTCTGGTCGAGGAGTTTCGTGCCTACCTGGAGGACGCCGCGCAGCTGCCTGAGCCGGGCGATGCGTGGGACGGTGATGACTTGGAGAGCACGGCGCCAGCGGTCGACCTGAGCACTCTACTCGCCGAAATGGCGGTGCTCAAGAACGAACTGCGTCTGCAATCGCGTCAGTTCAAGAATACGCTAGACGAGTTGCGCTGCTTCGGCAACGATCTGCGCGCGCATAGCGAGCGGCTGCAAGAGGAACTCGAGCGTGCGCGCGAGCAGGCAGCCTCGATCCAGGGGCAGACCACACGGCAGTTCCTGCTCGCCTTGATCGACCTGCGCGACCGCCTGCAGAGTGGCGTGGACGCCGCGCGGCGACCGCCGTCATCGTTTCTCGAGCGCCTGCTTCCTGGTCCGACCCGTCTTGCCGCCAGCCTGGCCGAGGGGCAGCGCCTGACCCTGCAACGCCTCGACGAACTGCTTGCCGGCCATCGCGTACGGCCCATCCGGGTCGTCGGCGAAACGCTTAATCCGCAACGGATGCGCGTTGTCGGTCTCGAAGCCGCTACGGGGTCGGCCGCGATTCCCGACGGTAGCGTTGTGCGTGAAGTTCAACGCGGATTTTTCCACGACGGCGAGCTGCTGCGCATCGCCGAAGTCATTGTCAGCAAGAAAGCGAACAGAACATGACAGAAACCATTATCGGCATTGATCTGGGGACCACCAACTCCGAGGTGGCCATCGTCCGCGACGGGCGCGTCGAGGTCATCGAGGTGGCTCCGGGGGTCCGCATTCTCCCTTCGGTGGTCGGTGTCGCCGATGACGGGACTTTGCTGGTTGGCGAAGCCGCACGCAACCAATACGTCTTGCATCCCGAGCGCAGCGTACGTTCAATCAAGCGCCGTATGGGCGAACTGGACGCCGTGCAAATGGCTGGCAAGGACTACAGTGCGCAGGAAATCTCGGCGATGATCCTGCGCCGCTTGCGCGAGATTGCCGAGGCCCATACCGGCGAAACGCTCACCAGGGCGGTGATTACGGTGCCCGCGTATTTCTCCGATGCGCAGCGCCAGGCGACGCGCGAGGCGGGCGAGATTGCCGGCCTGGAGGTGATGCGCATCATCAATGAGCCGACCGCCGCCGCGCTGGCCTACGAAAGCTGTCACAGTGGTGCGCGCAAGGCGCTGGTCTATGACCTCGGCGGCGGCACTTTCGACGTCTCGGTGGTGAATCTGGAAAGCGATGTCGTCGAGGTGCTCGCCAGTCACGGCAACAATCACCTGGGTGGCGACGATTTCGATGAGAAACTCGTCAGCTTTGCGGTCGAGCACCTGCGCACGAAGAACACGATCGACGTTCGTGACAACGCGGTGGCCATGGCTCGCCTGCAGCGCGCCGCCGAAACGGCCAAGATCACCTTGTCGGAGCAGCCGTATGCCAGCTTGAGCGAGGAGTATCTGTCCGAGAAGGACGGCGTGCCGGTTCACTTGTCGCTCGAGATTTCGCGCTCCGACTACGAGGACATGATCGAGCCTTTTGTCGCCGAGACCCTCGCCGCGGTGCACGTGGCGCTCAGTGGTGCCGGATTGACGGTCAGCGAGATCAACGAGATCCTGCTCGTCGGCGGCGCTACTCGCACGCCACTGGTGCAGCGCCGACTGGAAGAGGAGCTGGGTCTGCAGCCTCGCGCAGAGGTTGATCCCGATCTCTGCGTCGCCATGGGCGCCGCCATTCAGGCGGCGGTGATTGCTGGTGCGCAGGCACCGACGGTGCTCGTCGACGTCACTCCTTACACCTTCGGCACCAGTGCCATGGGGCCTTTCAACGGTGAAATGTATCCCTACTGCTTCGTGCCCTTGATCCGCAAGAACACGCCGATTCCCGTCTCGCGGAGCGAGGGCTTCGGCACCCTTTTCGATGGCCAGACCAGGGCCGAGATCAACGTCTACCAGGGCGAAGATCCCGATGCGCTGAACAATATCGCGATCGGGCGCTTCATGATCGAGGGGCTACGCGACGCCCCCGCCGGTAATCCGCTGATTACCACCTTCTCGCTGGATGTGAACGGCATCCTGCAGGTGACTTCGCGCGAGAAGGAAAGCGGCCTGGTGCATTCGATTACCATCGACAACGCCATCAGCGCCTTCTCTGGCGACAAGTTGCTGGCCGCACGCGAACGGATCGACGAGCTGTTTGGTGAGCAGGAGGCGGCGGAGCGCCCCGGCGGGGCCGATGCTGCGGGCACTGCCGATGGTCGGCGACTGCGCATTGAAGCAACGGCGCTAATCGAAAAAGCCGAGCGCCTGCTGACCACGGCGGCCGCCGAAGATGCCGAGGACCTGGTGAACGCCATCGAGGCGGTCAAGGATGGCCTTGGCGGATCCGCGGACGAGCTGATAACGCCTACCGATGCGCTGGCCGATCTCCTCTATTACCTCGATGCCTGAACATCTCGCGCGCTGTCCGGCGTGCCGTGCGCGCCTGACTGAGGCCGCCACCTGTTCCCGTTGTGGCTGTGATTTTTCGCTGCTGCGGCAAGCCGAGCTTGCGGCCGCTCGCCGCCTCGCGCAAGCCGCGCGTTTGCTGGTCGGCGGCGACAGGGCCGCCGCGGGCAGGCAGGTCGACGCCGCTTTGGCACTACAGAGAAGTGCGCTTGCGCAGGCTATCCAGGCCTTTCTGGCTGGCGCGCCGCCGCTTCACCGGAAGCGGCACGCGGAGGAGGGTGCCCGCTTCCCGGCGCCAGGTGACGAAGTCCTTCCGCCTGGATTTATGACCGAGCCTTGCAGCGAGTGATGTTTCGGCAGGTGTAAGGCCTGCCAAACCGGCTCGGGAGCTCGCTTGCCGCTAGGCGGGATCGCCGCCGTTGGCACTTGCCGCTGGTCGACTGCTGGATGTGCTGAGTGTGCTGGGTGTGTCCTCGGTGGCGAGCACTTCGAACAAGGTCGCCATGCCCTTGGCGGCATGTTCGAGGGCTTTCGCATCCTCTTCGGTGACGCTGCCAGGGGCCGCCTGGAGACCTTGAGAAATGTCGAGAACACGCTCGCCATGCTGCAGCAGGCGGCTGCGAATGGCGTTGAGTAGCTGTAGTTTGGCGATGCCGGCGCTGCGTAGATCGTGCATCGCTTCGTCCTTTTCCTCGTCGCTGTTCGCGCCAGCCAACTCGCGTCGCGCGTTGACTTCGGCCATTGATTCCTTCCACCAGCGCATGAAGGTCGCCCGGTGCTCGACCAGTGAGTTCAGTGATTCCCCCATGGCGTTTATTTCGTCGCGTCCACCCTTCACCGTCGGGACGCGGTGGCTGGGACTGCCGTAGGCCAGGTCGTCGAGCAGTCCGGCCATCAACTGAATGCGGCGCACGACGCGCCGGGTGATCACCACCGCCAAGAGTGCGCCGAGAGCGATGGCGCAGCCGACGACGATCAGGCTGAGCCGCGCGCTGGCTTCCGACGATTCGGTAATTTCCACGACGCGGCGGGCCATCATCTGATTGGCCTGGTCCGCGTTCTGCTTTACCAGCGGCGCGACAAGATCGGCGGCGGCACTCATCTCGCGGCTCAGGATAGTGATGCTGGCCCTTTGCGCGACCAGGGCCAGAAAGTCCTCTTGATAATCTTGCAGTAGCCCGAGCAGCAGCGACTTGTCGGCCTCGGCGATCAGCGAAGCGGTGATCTGCGCGCGAATGGCGTCGGCGATTTCGACCACCATCGGCGGGTAAGACTCATCGCCGCGCAGGAGGAAGTCCTTCTCGCGTCGTCGGAGCTGCAGGACGCTGGTTTCAAGCTTGGGTACGTGATAGGCATTCAGGATGGCTTCGATGCGGTGCGCTGCGTCGCGGAACGGCCCCTTGCCGCCGCTGACGTTGCCGCCCTTGAGGGCGCTTTCGGCGTAGGGTTCGAAGCTCGTCGCATATACCGTGAGCTCGGCCAGCAGTTTCTGGCTGACCGCGTCCTGACGTTCGGAGGTCTCCAGCAGCTGGCGAAACTCGGCGATCAGCCGGCGAACCTGTTCGCGGTAGGCAGGGTCCTGCCGCAAGGCCAGGTCCTTCTCGCTACGGCGAATCTGCAGTAGCAGGGTGTACAGGCGGTCGACGTTGTAATTGGCCGCAAGCTCCTGCAGGTGATGCACTTTGTTGCGGAAGGTGCCCTGTAGTCCGGAGTCCTCGTCCAGTCCCATGATCCGCCAGGCGTCGGCGACGGCGTGGAAATCTTCCTGATAGCTGCTCAGCAGGCCCTGCAGGGACGCTGCGGTTTGTCGGGAGTCCGGGTCGACCGCGGCCAGCGCCGCCACCTTGTCGTTCAGCGCCTGCAAGTGCTTGTCGGTTTCTTCCACCAAGGCTTCCCGGTGCTCGATGAGGAAGCCTTTCTCGGCGTCACGTACGGCCGCCAGTTCGATCTCGATCTCCAGCGCCAGCGATTTTCGCACTTCAAAAACCTGTAGTTGCCGGTAGTCGCCGAGCACAGTAGCCAGCGTCTGATGGTAGTGCCAGGCGACGCCGACAAAAAGGAGGCCGATGACGACGAAGCCGAGGCCGATTTTTTCGCCGATGCGTAGTCCGCTGAAGAACCTGTCCATCCCCGCCTCCTTGGCTTATGGCTTAATGTGAAACAAGGCAACCGTCGGGCGCAAAAAAGCATCGCCGACGATGACGTCGCGATGCCAAGAAAAAGAGCCGGGCGGACCCGCTCTGTTGCCTCGGTCAAGCACCACCCCTGGTGCCTCTAACTTTGGTCGGCGAGCAGGCCGCGCCTTGATATGTTTCATGATACGGGGTGGCTGCCCGTCCCGCAATGACCGTTAATGTGAAAGTCGCGCAAGCGACTCACGAAACTCCCTTCTCCCCTCGCGCGAGAAGGGTCAGGGGAAGAGGGAAAACGGTCATGGCTTTCATCATCAGGGGCGTCTCGACATGTCATGACCGTTAGTCCGGGCGCGTAGGGGCAGTCAGCCCGCTAGCCCCTCTTTAACAACTCTTTGTCATATTGCGGCCTTTTCCGGGCTGCGGCGATTGTAAGTCATTGATTCTCAATAGGCCGCATTTCTGAGGCGCAATGTTGTGCCATAATAGTTTTTCAAGCCTAGTTTTTCCCCTTGCATTTCTTGTACGATCGTGGGCATGTATATCCGACAGACACGAACGAACAACAAGGTCACCGGCGAGGGCTACTTCACCTTTCGGCTGGTGCGGGGCGAACGCGTCGCAGGCAAGGTCCGTCAGATCACCCTGCTGAATCTCGGGCGTAATTTCGCCATCAAGCAGGAGGACTGGCCGGTGCTGTGTCGTCGCATCGAACAGCTTCTGCATCCCCAGGAAGCGCTCCTGCCACTGCCCTGCACGGGCCCTATCGAAAGCGCAGCCCAGCGCTACGCGGGGCAACTGATCGTGCGGTCGCCGATGAGCGACTCGCCGCCGGCGGCGGAGGCCAGTGAGCCCTGCGGAAAGCCGCGTCCGCCGGTGACGTTCGAGGAAGTCGATATTGACTCGCTGCAAGTGATGCAGCCGCGCTCGGTTGGCGTCGAGCACGTCGGTCTGCATGCGCTGACCGAACTGGGCATCATCGACCAATTGCGAGAGTTGGGCGTCAATGGCGTGCTGCGGGCGTCGATTATCGGCAACCTGATCGGGAGAATGGGCCGCCCGGGCTCCGAGCGGGCGACCTGGAGCTGGCTGCAGAAGCAGAGCGCCTTGGGCGAGCTGATCGACGTCGACTTCCTGTCGATGTCGCACATGAGTCTTTACCGTGCTTCGGACGTCCTGATGAAGCATCGGGAAGTGATTGAAGCGCGCTTGTTCGGCACCGTTCGCACGCTCTTTGGCCTGGAAGAGACGATCACGCTCTACGACCTGACCAACACGTATTTTGAAGGCGAAGTTCCGAGTAATCGCAAGGCCAAGCGTGCCCGTTCCAAGGAGAAGCGCAGCGACTGCCCGTTGGTGACGCTCGGCCTGGTGCTCGACGGCAGTGGCTTTGTGCGCCGCTCGCAGACCTTCGAAGGCAATGTCAGCGAAGCCGGCACGCTTGCTGGCATGCTGACCGGACTGGACGCCCCGGCAGGGGCGCTGGTGATCATGGACGCGGGCATCGCTACCGAAGCCAACATCGCCTGGCTGGTCGAACATGGCTATCGCTACCTGGTCGTTCGTCGCGGGGGGACCCGGCAGTTCGATGAAACACAGGCGGTCACGATCGAGACCGCCGACGAGCAACCGTTGCGGCTGCAAAAGGCGCTCAGTGAAGACGGGAAAGAGCTGCAGTTGTTTTGCCATTCACCGGGTCGGCAGCTCAAGGAGGAGGCCATGCTCGAATCCTTCAGCCAGCGCTTCGAAGCCGGACTGCAGCAAATGCAGGACGGCCTGGCCAAACCACGTGCCGAGAAGCGCCCCGACAAATTGCACGAACGACTCGGCCGGCTGAAGCAGAAGAGTCGCGGCACCAGCCAGCATTACACGGTGGACCTGGTGACGGACGAATCGGGCAAGCGGGTCACCGGGATCACCTGGCAGAAGGTGCCGCGCGAGGGGAGCCAAGCGACGCACCCGGGCGTCTATTGCTTGCGCACTAATGAACTCGACTGGGACGAGGAGCGGCTCTGGCGCACCTACACCCTGCTGACTGACCTGGAGAGTGTGTTTCGCAGCCTCAAGAGTGAGCTGGGCTTGCGGCCGGTCTTTCATCACAAGGAAGAGCGCGCCGACGGCCATCTGTTCATTACCGTGCTGGCTTACCAGTGTGTGCAGTTCCTTCGCCTAAAGCTGAAGGCGGCGGGCATTCCCGACAGTTGGGCGACCCTGCGCGAAACCCTCTCGATCCAGCGCCGGGTGACGACGACTTTCCGGCAACGCGATGGCCGCACGCTGCACGTCCGCAAGGCCACTGCCGCCGAGCCCGAGCTGATGGCGATCTATCGCGCCTTGGGCGTCAACTCAGACCCCGGAGGAACCCGAAAACTGGTCGCCTGACACGAAATTACGCGCTTGTTGTGCCATTAGAGATTCAAGTGCCTTGCAAGCAGTTGATTATGCAAGAGGTTTTTTTGAGAATGTTAAACACGGGCCAGGAAGCGCTCCTGCCACTGCCCTGCACGGGCCCTATCGAAAGCGCAGCCCAGCGCTACGCGGGGCAACTGATCGTGCGGTCGCCGATGAGCGACTCGCCGCCGGCGGCGGAGGCCAGTGAGCCCTGCGGAAAGCCGCGTCCGCCGGTGACGTTCGAGGAAGTCGATATTGACTCGCTGCAAGTGATGCAGCCGCGCTCGGTTGGCGTCGAGCACGTCGGTCTGCATGCGCTGACCGAACTGGGCATCATCGACCAATTGCGAGAGTTGGGCGTCAATGGCGTGCTGCGGGCGTCGATTATCGGCAACCTGATCGGGAGAATGGGCCGCCCGGGCTCCGAGCGGGCGACCTGGAGCTGGCTGCAGAAGCAGAGCGCCTTGGGCGAGCTGATCGACGTCGACTTCCTGTCGATGTCGCACATGAGTCTTTACCGTGCTTCGGACGTCCTGATGAAGCATCGGGAAGTGATTGAAGCGCGCTTGTTCGGCACCGTTCGCACGCTCTTTGGCCTGGAAGAGACGATCACGCTCTACGACCTGACCAACACGTATTTTGAAGGCGAAGTTCCGAGTAATCGCAAGGCCAAGCGTGCCCGTTCCAAGGAGAAGCGCAGCGACTGCCCGTTGGTGACGCTCGGCCTGGTGCTCGACGGCAGTGGCTTTGTGCGCCGCTCGCAGACCTTCGAAGGCAATGTCAGCGAAGCCGGCACGCTTGCTGGCATGCTGACCGGACTGGACGCCCCGGCAGGGGCGCTGGTGATCATGGACGCGGGCATCGCTACCGAAGCCAACATCGCCTGGCTGGTCGAACATGGCTATCGCTACCTGGTCGTTCGTCGCGGGGGGACCCGGCAGTTCGATGAAACACAGGCGGTCACGATCGAGACCGCCGACGAGCAACCGTTGCGGCTGCAAAAGGCGCTCAGTGAAGACGGGAAAGAGCTGCAGTTGTTTTGCCATTCACCGGGTCGGCAGCTCAAGGAGGAGGCCATGCTCGAATCCTTCAGCCAGCGCTTCGAAGCCGGACTGCAGCAAATGCAGGACGGCCTGGCCAAACCACGTGCCGAGAAGCGCCCCGACAAATTGCACGAACGACTCGGCCGGCTGAAGCAGAAGAGTCGCGGCACCAGCCAGCATTACACGGTGGACCTGGTGACGGACGAATCGGGCAAGCGGGTCACCGGGATCACCTGGCAGAAGGTGCCGCGCGAGGGGAGCCAAGCGACGCACCCGGGCGTCTATTGCTTGCGCACTAATGAACTCGACTGGGACGAGGAGCGGCTCTGGCGCACCTACACCCTGCTGACTGACCTGGAGAGTGTGTTTCGCAGCCTCAAGAGTGAGCTGGGCTTGCGGCCGGTCTTTCATCACAAGGAAGAGCGCGCCGACGGCCATCTGTTCATTACCGTGCTGGCTTACCAGTGTGTGCAGTTCCTTCGCCTAAAGCTGAAGGCGGCGGGCATTCCCGACAGTTGGGCGACCCTGCGCGAAACCCTCTCGATCCAGCGCCGGGTGACGACGACTTTCCGGCAACGCGATGGCCGCACGCTGCACGTCCGCAAGGCCACTGCCGCCGAGCCCGAGCTGATGGCGATCTATCGCGCCTTGGGCGTCAACTCAGACCCCGGAGGAACCCGAAAACTGGTCGCCTGACACGAAATTACGCGCTTGTTGTGCCATTAGAGATTCAAGTGCCTTGCAAGCAGTTGATTATGCAAGAGGTTTTTTTGAGAATGTTAAACACGGGCTAGAATGTCATCCGTGCCCGCGCGTGCTGGGTAAGCAATCGGCAGATGGTACGTCGCCTTTGTGTCGAAAGCATGACGGTCGGTGTTGCAGCGCGCGAAATAGTCAAACAGCACTGGCCGGCACGCGCCCTCCGGCGACCGCATTTCAAGGCTTTCACGAGGCACGCGTGACCGTCACCATGAAAATAAAATGGTGTTATATTCGTAACTAGGAAGCAGAGGAGTGGCGATGGATCCGGACATCGTTTACACCAAGACGGCCAGGGGGCTCGACGAGATCAAGTGGCGCAGACACAAGCTGCCGGCCCGTTTGCGCGCTCTGCTGATCACCATTGACGGGAAGTCCACCGCCGCGGCGCTGGTTCGCCGATTCTCCTCGCCAGCGCAGGCGGCCGCCGGTATTGCCGGTCTGCTCGCTTGCGGTTTTATCGAAGTCGCTGCTGAGGCTGGCGCTAGCTCATCGGCAGATTCATTGCGCGCCGCAAGGCAGTTCATGGCAACCAGCATGCTCGCCACTCTGGGAGCGGATGCGGATTATCCTGCCGCCAGCATCAATTCGGCGCAAAGTCTCGAAGAGCTTGCCGAACTGGCGTCGAAATTGCTGGACCTCGTGCGCAGCCAAGGCCATGACAGCGCCGCCGATGCCTTCATCGCCGGGCTTCGCGACTTCGGCATCGTCCAGGACTCTGACTGGCTTTCGCCAAACGAGCCGTCGGCGCGAAACGGTGGTTCTTGAGCTGCGAAGGCGCGGGCGCTGGCAAGTGCTCTTCATCGCCCACGCCCGCTTCCCTTAGCTCATTGCCGGACCAGCCGTGATAACAAGCGGCTGCTTAGTAACGGCGTGCGGTGCGCCGTGCCACGCCAGCGTAGCTTACCGGCGTGAGAGGCCGGCCAACGATGGCTTCAGCTCGCGGGATGACACTGTTAATCCCCGGAATTGAGAGCTGCTCGCCAACTTCAGCTCCGAGAACAATGATCGCCGTGGCGATCGTGAAAACTGCAACCGCTTTCAGCCTGGTCATTTGCTTTCTCCTTTGGTGAAGTGCTCGGGCAAGTCACCCGTGCCTTTGAGATCCTCGAGCTTGACCGCGGTGGCCTTGCTCGTATTCTTGAACTCGAAACCACTCGCCGCGACCGCTTTCCCGCTCTTCCAATTACTGAACTGGATGCTGTAACTCGGGCCATTCGGCACGCGCTTGGAGGTGATCACGTAACGGCAGGGATAAGGCTTGTCGCCGTGGGCAATCCAGATTTGCCAGTCGACGTCTTTGGCTCGAAACGCCAGCGAATCACACTCGACGCCACCAATCACGCCACTGCCAAGATCTTTTATGTCTTCGACTCCTTCCATGAGCGCATCGTAGGAGTTCGACAGCAGCAGATCCGCGGCGGGGAGGGGGCGGTCGTATTTGTCGCGCATCACATCGACCAGATGATCGATGGAGCCGGGTATCTCGACCTGAGTATATATATTCAGATTCTTGCCCAGGATGGTGAGTTTTTTTCCGTCGAAGGACATGTCGACATCGGCAAAGCCTCCGGCGCGCGTTGCGTGAATCTTGTCGGGTCGTTTGAGTTCCACCTTGCCCGAACTTGCCAGTGCGAGAATCTGATCTTCCGGGGTGACCACCTCAAGAGTGGCGTCGTAGTTGAACGACAGCGCCTGTTGCGCGGCCAGGAACTCCGACATGGCCTTCACCAATCGTTTGGCATCCAGTTCATCGGCGCTCGCAGGGGTCGATAGTCCCAAGGCAATCGCCACCGAAAGTGCAAGCGTGGAAATGCTGCGCGCTGCGAAATTCACTGGTTTTCGTGTGTCTGGATTCATTGAAAGCTACCTTTCTGAATGAGGGTTCTGTGTTTGGGAGCGTGATGCTCCGCTTAGTCTAGCGTGAATCGTGCATGCTTGCAGCGGTCGTAATCGTTCGCCCATGCAGGCGTCGCCACGCCAGCGGCGAGACAGCCTTCCAGCGTTTGAAGGCGTGTGTGAAGGCGCTGGCACTGGAATAGTCGAGGACCACGGCGATCTGTCCGAGCGACAGGTCGGTCAGGCAGATCAGCCGCAGCGCGAAACCGCAGCGGGCTTCGTCGAGTAGCTGCCGGTAGGTACTGCCCTCGCGCTCGAGCAGGCGGTTCAGCCGGCGCGGGTTCATCGAGAGCTCCCGGGCGACGCCGCTCAGCGAACAGCGCCGCAGGACGAGCATCGCCTGCACCACGCGACGGGTCTGCGCGACGAGGTCGAGATCATGCTGGCTGCGGATGTCTTCCAGCCTTTCTTTCAAGAGCTTGAAGCGATCAGGGTCGGCACCGGCGACCGGCAAGCGCAGATCGCTGGCCGGGAAGACCAGTGCCGAGCTCTCGGCATCGAATTCGATCGGGCACTGAAAGGCTTGTTTATAGGGGCGCAGGTTCTCCGGTCGACGTCGTGAGAGCAGCACGGCGCGTGCTTTCCACTGCGGGCCGCAGAGCAGGCGCATGATGTTCTGCGCGATGAGAAGCGTGCCGTCGTAGATTTGGTCGACGCCGGCGATTGGCCCGGCAAACAAGGCGTAGCCGAAGGTCGCGGAGTCGCCATCGATGGTGCGCGTCGCCATCCCGGCACGGTCGTGCAGGTGGAGAAGGTTCTGCAGGTGGGCCAGCGCCGTGCCGACATCGGCGCAGTGCGGCAGCAGCTCGCCGACCATGCCAAGCGAGGAAGCGCTTTGCGCCTGGGCGAGAAGCAGCGCAAAGTGCGGGCAGCCGCTGAGCTCGGCGCAGCGTTCGAGTAGTTTGCCGGCAGTGTGCGGCGAAATGATGTTGTCCGGGTCGCTGACCAGGTCTCGCGCGACGCCGACGCTGGCGAACAGCGCTTCGGCATCAAGCGCAAAGTGCGCGATCATCTGGGCGATGTTGGCCAGGGGGCCAACGCGCTGAAATCCCTCCGGAACTTCGCCATAGCCACTTTTCGCTTCCTGCATTGCCTGATTGTTCTCCATGGTGAAGCTTTCCGGTGCGTACCTGCAGATGTCGCAAATTATCAAGCAAGCTGGTACGGAACAGTCGACAATCGCGTCCTTTCATGGGCTGGCCGGTCACCTTCGTAGCGCACGCAGTGTTCAGCCGGATCGTTGGCAAGAGAAGGAGTTAAGCATGCGCAAGCAAGTATTGAAGCTGGCTGTGGCGATCACCATGGGTTCTACCATGGCAACGGCAAGCCTGGCGGCGACGGAAGCGGACGCCGTCGCCGGAATCAAGGATGCTGTCGAAGAGGCGTACCTCTACGGCTTGCCGATGATCGTCGGCTACAAGGTGCAGTACGACTACTTCATCGATCGCAAGTCGGGCCAGTTCAAGGCGCCGCTCAACACCCTCCACAATGAGGCGCGCGTCTACACCCCGCATGATACGGCGATCAGCACGCCGAACAGCGACACCCCTTACTCGATGGTCATGCTCGACCTACGTGCCGAGCCGATGGTGCTGTGTATGCCGAAGATCGAGCCGGCGCGCTACTACGACGTGCAGCTGGTCGACCTGTACACCGACAACTATGGCTACATCGGCAGCCGCGCCACGGGCAATGAGGCCGGCTGCTACCTGATCGCCGGGCCCGACTGGCAGGGTACGGCGCCGGCCACTGTGGCCAGGACCTTCCGCAGCGAGACGCAGTTCAGCCTGGCCATCTACCGCACGCAGCTCTTCAATCCGGCCGACATGCCGAATGTCGAGCAGGTCCAGGCCGGCTACCTGGTCAAGCCGCTGTCGGCCTTCATCGGTGGCGCCAGGCCGCCCGCGGCGCCGGCCATCGACTGGCCGGCCTTCAAGCCCGAGGCTTTCACAAGCGAGTTTGCCGCCTACCTCAACTTCCTGCTGCAGTTCTGCCCGCCGACCGGCACCGCCGAAGTCGAAAAACCGATGCGCGAACGCTTCGCGAAAGTTGGCATTGGCGCCGGGCTCAAGCCGTCGGGTGAACAACTGACGCCGGCCGTCAAGGCAGCGATGGGCGAGGCGACCAAGGCCGCGCTGCAGAAGATCGGGCAGACCGCCGAGAGTATCGGCAAGGACGTCAATGGCTGGCATATCGGTGCCGCTGCCGGCAACCGCGACTTCTACAACGGCAACTGGGCGCTGCGCGCTGCCGCCGCCAAGCTCGGCATCTACGGTAACAGCGAGGCCGAGGCGGTTTACCCCTTCACGCGGCACGACAGCAACGGCATCGTCGCCGACGGCAGCAAGCACAGCTACCAGATGACCTTCGCCGCCGGCCAGCTACCGCCGGTGAACGCCTTCTGGTCGATCACCATGTACGACGGGCGCACACAGCTCTTGATCGACAACCCGATCAAGCGCTACCTGATCAACTCGCCGATGCTGCCCGAGCTGAAAAAGAACGCCGACGGTTCGATCACCGTGTACATCCAGAAGGATTCGCCGGGCAAGGACAAGGAAGCGAACTGGCTGCCGGCGCCGAACGGGCCGCTGTTCGTCGTCATGCGAATGTACTGGCCGAAGACCGAGGCGCCGTCGGTGTATCCGCTCGGCGAGGGGGCGTGGAAGCCGCCGGCGCTGGTGCCGGTGCAGAACCTCAACGCGCTGGGGGTGCGGCGCTTCGGCGACAAGTCGATCGAGAACATCGTGCGCACCGACACGCGCTACGGTCACGACGGCCTGTTCCAGGGTCCGCGCGGCTGGGGCTACTGGAACCACCTCGAATACCCGCGGCCGATCCAGAACCCGAATCTGTGGCCGGACTGGCAGTCGACCTATTTCATCGGCCGCATGGCCCTCCCTGACGGTGGCAGTGTGAGCTTCAGCTATCGCTACTCGCATGCGCGCTACTTCCAGTTCGCGCTGTACCGGGAAAAAGGCGGCACTTTCGTCTCCATCGGGGAGGCGGTCGACGGGCGCAACATCGATCCCGACCCGGGGTCAAGCAACCCCTTCCGAGTCGGCGCGGACCGCCTGGCCGAAGCGCGCAACTTCACGCTGCGCGTCGTCGCCAGGGAAGCACCGGAGGATCCGCAGCAGCGCGAGGCCAATGTGCTCTATGCCGGCACAGGTGGCAGCGAGCTGCAGTTCGTCAATCGCATCTACCTCTCCGACCAGGGCAGCGACGGTACTGGCTGGGGGGCGTCCGACACGCCCAGGGGCGGTTTCCACATGCCCACCTATACCGGCACTCTGGCCGATGGCACGACGCTGTCTTCGCAGGAAGTGCTCAAACGTTTCGGCCGGCCCTTCCCCGGTGCCACCAAGCAGCCGGTGAGCGACGAGCAGTGGGAGCAACTGGTGCACGCCAAGGGCAACGACCCGCAACTTGATCCGGCCAGCGCGCCGGCACGCAGGCTGCCGGTGTGGGAGAAGTACTGGAACCTCCGCTACTCGATCCTGGGTTCGTTCAAGACGCCCGACGAGCGTGCGAAAATCCCCTTCGCCGGCCCGATCGACGGCGGCGGCGACCCGGCCACCGAGTACCTGTTCGTGCAGCTGTCGCGCAAGTTCGGCCCGGTTTACGTAATGCGCGGCAAGATGCCGACTTTCCCGAACACCTATGCCGGCGCTGGCGGCAAGGGCCTGGAAATCATGCCCGATGCACAGACCCAGTACTGGTCCCTGGTCAGCTGCGAGGCCATGCCGTCGGGGCAGATCGTCGACGGCCTGACCGACATGCAGGTGCCGCTCGACGCCGAGCGCAACTACACGATTGTCTATAGCCGCAAGGAAGACCGGCCGGCCAACGCCACGGCGGAAAACGGCGTCGCCTGGATCGAGTGGAGCCCGCGTGGCGAAGGCATTGCCGGGCCGAAGAACCGGCCCGACTTCGGCATGTTGATGCTGCGCATCATGGCTACCAACCCGACCTGGAAGGAACGCCCCGACAACATCACCAGGCCCGGCATGGAGGAGGAAGTGATGGGGCCGTACTACCCGCGTGGGGAGTACACCAACAAAGCGGCGTTCGAGGCGTCGGGATTGAAGACCAGGTGATGTGCCGCATCGACCTCGCGACAAGGGAGAAAGTGCATTGAAGACATCCTCATTGCTGAAGCTGATCGGCCTCATCTTGGTGGTCGTTCTGGGCTACGCCGCCTACCGCCTGGGCTGGTCGGTGATCGAGCCGAAGATCGACCAGCGCGTCGCGAAGATCGGCCTGATGCCGAACCAGATCGTCGCCAACGGCCCGCTGCCGGGCGATGTCAGCCTGTACGCGAAGGAGCTGGACTGCCAGCAGAAGATCTCGACGCCGGGCTACTATTCGTCGCTCAACGGCGCGGAGATCTCCGATGCGCAGCGCAGTGGCCTGTTCCCCTGCGCCAGCTTCCTCGGTTCGCGCGACGGCGCGAACACTGTCTACGCCTGGCGCAGCGCTGATGATTACCCGGGCATCTCGTACATCAACAACCGCCAGCCAGGCGAGCTGTACATCGTCGGCGGCGAATATCCGACGCTCGAAGACCCGAACATGGCCGGGCCCTTCGTCGCCAAGGCCGACGCCACCACCGGCAAGCAGCTTTGGCGCACCTATCTGGACAACCTGAACGCGTCTGGCCGCTGGATCGGAAACGCCAACCTGAACATCCTGGCCAACGGCAAGATCGCCTTTTCCTGGTCGAACCAGATCGTGCTGCTCGACCCGGACAGCGGCCTGATCCTGAAGCACAACACCCTGCCCAGTGGCGACGCACCGCCCATGGACACCAACTTCAAGCACATGACCGTCGCGCCCGATGGGACGCTGATCATGAAGGATCAGACACGGCCCAAGGGATGCACGCTACAGGGCACGATGGCGATCATCAAGTGCGCGGCCGAGCAAGGCATGCGGCAGCCGAACTCGCAGCTGGTGGCGGTCAACCCCGATACGCTCGAGGTGCTGGATGACATCCCGCTTCCCGAGCCGGCGTCGTCGCCGCACATCGTGAGCATGTACGAAGGCAGGATCGCGATCTACATTGGCATGGACAAGAGCGCGCGGCGCTATTTCTGGGACCCGGCGACGAAGAAGCTCTCTGCCGACGATTCCTGGGTCATCCATCCAATGCAGGAAGGCCAGACCACTGCCACCGCACCCAGCCTGCTCGGCGACTGGATTGCCTTCCAGCTGAATGGCGCCGGCAGCGAGAAGGTGGCGTCGAGCATCGTTGTCGCCAACCTCAGGGACGCGAACAGGAAGCAGATCATTTTCCCCTTTGGCGAGCTGAAGAAGGGCGAGTGGAGCTTTGCGCCGCCGAAGTGCGGCGCCGACCCCGAGAACAACATGATCTATTCCGCCGACATGGGCGTCGGCAAGGTCGCCGGCATCAAGCTCGACCCGGCCAGCGGCGAACTGAAAGTGGTGTTCGTGCTCGACAACACGACCACCACCTTCCAGCCGCTTTTCGGGCCAGCGAACAAGCGTGTGCTGTTGCTGACGAACATGAAGCGCAACGTCGAGAAGGAGCCGCTGAAGGCCGCGCTGTTCACGGCCAACTACAAGGAGCAGCTGACCTGGCGTGACGCGGCCACCGGCAAGATCATCGCCGAGTCGGACTTTTTCGAGCCGCTGACGATCAACTCGCTGACGCCGCCGGGTTTCGGCGGGCGCGTGTACTTCCCGACTGCGCTCGGCAAGGGCTTTTACGTGTTGCAGGTGATGCCGAAGTCGGCAGCGACGCCGGGCGGCAAGTAGCAGTTCGGAGGGTGCGTGGAGTGCTGCTGGGCGCGACAGGGCTTGCGTCGAGCTGCGCTGGAGCAGCTTCAATTATCTTGGAGAAAACAATGAAGGCATCAATGACAGTGCAGAAAGAGATCGTCGGCCGGCCGGCCGGCGGCAGAAAAACGTGGCTACCGGCGCTGCTGATCGGTACCCTGATCGTCGCCGTGCCGGCGACGCTGAACGCGCGCGACCGAGGATTCAACCAGCCCGGTGCAGCCGGCAACGTCGGGCACGATCCGGGCGTCAACCAGCCCGGAGCGGTCGGCAACGTCGGGCGGGATCCCGGCGTCAATCAGCCTGGCGCGGCGGGTAACGTCGGACGCGATCCGGGCGTTAACCAGCCCGGAGCGGTCGGCAATATCGGGCGGGATCCCGGCGTTAACCAGCCTGGAGCAGCCGGCAATGTTGGCAGAGACCCGGGCGTCAACCAGCCCGGTGCCGTCGGCGATCGCGGCACGAGGCGTCATCGCTGAAACGGGATCATCGGTTCTGTTGGGAGTTCCGGTAAGGCTGTCGCGGTCGTTGCCGCCTCGGTTCGCGGCGAGGGTGTGAGGAGCGTCGTCCGGAAGCACCGCCGCGGAGCGCTCAAGTCTCCAGCTTGAATTGGCAAATCTGAGGATGCGGGTAATGAAAATGCGGCCGCTTCGCAGGAAGCCGCGGCTGCGTCTTCGGCGCAGACCGCAGCCAATGCCTCTGCTGCATCAGCCCAGCAGGCGGCGGCTGCCGCCGATCAGGCCGCGGCGAACGCCAGCCAGACCAAGACGCCACAACAGCGGCTCAAGGAACTGCAGTCGCTGTACGATCAGGGCTTGATCAGCGCCAGCGATTACGAGGCGGCGAAGAAAAAGATCCTCAATCAGCTGACGCAGTAGGGCGCGCGGGCGATACCGGCGCGGCAAGGTCGGGCCATGCCGCTGCCAATTTCTTTGCCATGATGCGGCGATCGCCGAGGCCCGCTTTTTTTTTTGACGAAAGGTACGACGATGAATGCAAGACGGAATTTCGTGGCCGCTGCCGCGCTGGTTGCGGCTGCCCCGCTTGGTGCTTTGCTCAACCCCGCAACTGCGGTGGAGGAAAGCAAGCTTCAGTTGATGTTCGTGCAAAGCGCTGAAAGGCTGAAAGCCGACGACACGACGCTGCGCCTGGTCAACGTCGCGCCACAGACGATCTACTTCTCGGATCGGCCGGTGCGCGTCGCCGGCCATATCACGCTGGCGGCCTATCTTGAAGAGTGGACAGCTGCGGCGGGACCGAACAACTTCAGCGCCGATCCGCCAAATGCCACCCTGTCGGTTTATGAGCCGGGCAAAGAGAACAACACGTTGACCATCGTCGAGATCAGCAAGCCGGTCGTCGACGGCAAGGACCTAGTGTACAGTTATAAGCTTATCGAAGGCACGGTGCCGACGAGCGGTGGCGTGACTGCCTTGTTCATCGACTGGATTGGTCCCGGCGGCGGCGTCGGAGTTGGCTTCCACGGCGTCGGGGTCGGGCGTCGCGGCGTTGGCTGGCGGTAGTTTCGGGTGTGTGGAGGAGCGAGCGGCAGCTGGCCCTTCCGCGGCATCAGTGGTTCGCTCCCGCGCTTGGCGGCCGCTCGCGGCGAAGAAATTGACGGCTATTCAATTGCGGATGGGTGACGATGATGACTTGGCAGCTTGAGATCGGTACAGCGTGCCGCAAGGCGGTGAAGCTGGTTTTGTGCACCGGCGCCCTGGCCGCCGGCCAGGGGATGGCCGGCGGCTTGATTGCCTACGAGGTCGGGACGGCCGACGTCGGTCTGGCGTCGGCCGGCTACGGTGCGCGCGCGCAGGATGCGTCGACGGTGCTCAGCAATCCTGCCGGCATGACGAGGCTGGAGGGGACGCAGTTCCTGGCAGGGGGGCAGTTGCTCTGGGGCAACACCAAGTTCTCGGCCGACACGGGCACCTCACCCGGACTTGGCGGCGACAACGGCGGCTACGCGGTTGGCTCGAATGGCTGGTTCCCCGGTGGCGGCGGTTTTTTGAGCTATAGCGTGTCGCCTGACCTCAAGCTCGGTTTTGCGGTCACCGGCAACTTCGGTGCGCCGTTGAGCTACGACAACGACTGGGTCGGGCGCTACTACGTGCAGGAAACGACGCTGCTCGGAATCTCCCTGCTGCCCTCGATCGCCTACAAGGTAAACGACAAGCTTTCGCTCGGCGCCGGCGTCAATGCCATGTACGGCATCTACACCAACTACGTGGCGATCAACAATCCGGCGCCTGGCCTTGGCGACGGCCGACTGAAGCTGGACGACCGCAGCTGGGGCTGGGGGCTCAACCTTGGCCTGCTCTATGAGATCGATCCGGGCACACGCCTGGGGCTGACCTGGAATTCGCAGATCGATCTGGATTTCAAGGGACCGGCCAAGTTTTCGAACCTCGGCCCCGGTCTGGCCACCATACTGCGCAACCGTGGCACACTGGACGCCGACATCAAGGTCGGGATCAATGTCCCGCAGCAGGCGATGGCCAGCGTGTTTACCCAGGTCAATGATCGCTGGGCGGTGCTCGGCAGCGTTGGCTGGCAGCAGTGGTCCAAGTTCGGCGAGGTGCAGTTGGGCATCTCGGACACCAATGATCCGGTCAGCCTGACGCAGAACCTGAACTTCAAGGATACCTGGCACGTCGCGCTCGGCGCGCAGCACCGCCTGAGCGAACTCTGGCTGCTCAACTTTGGTGTTGCTTACGACTCCGGCATGCAGTCGGGCGACGTCTCGCCGTTGCTGCCGGTAAACTCGGCCTGGCGTTTCGGTGTTGGCGGCGAGCAGCAGCTCAGCAAGACCACCTACTGGGGCATTGCCGCCGAGTACCTGTACGGCGGTAAGCTCGATACCCAGCTGCAGACGACGGCACCGGTGGCGCTTGGCGGGCGCGGAAATGTCGTCGGCTCGTACAACAATACCGACGTTATCTATGTTGCTGCTTACTACAACTGGAAGTTCTTCTAGTGGCCGTAGGGGGGCGGTGTATGTCAGATGAGCGTCGCGCTGCTGGCTCTTGGCGATGACTGATTCCGCCAGCACTTGCCGTACCCCTGCGTCGCAGCCGCTGATGGCTTGCCAGGAATGCGACCTGCTGCAGCGGATTCCGCCACTGCCGATTGGCGGCAAGGCGCTCTGTGCGCGTTGCGGCTACTCCCTGGCCGCGCGGCCGACCGATCCCCTGCAGATACCCCTGGCGCTGAGCCTTACCGCGGCGATCGTCTTCGTCGTTGCCAACGTCACGCCGATGATCGGCTTGTCGGCCGTTGGCCGGCACGCGAGCACGACAATCGTCGGCGGCGCCTGGCAGCTGTGGCACGAGGGCGAGAAGATTGCAGCCGCCATCGTCATGTTCTGCGGGGTCATTGCGCCGGCATTCTTTATGGTCTTGATGCTGGCCGTGTTGATTACCGCGAGGCGCTTGCAGCGCGCACGCCTGCCGCACTGGGTCGGTGAGATCTTGCGCTGGAGTTTGCATATGCAGCCCTGGTCGATGTACGACGTGATGTCGCTGGGGGTTCTCGTGGCCTTGATCAAGATTGCCCAGCTGGCCAGCGTGGACCCCGGCATCGGCATGTATGCGATGGGTCTGCTGGCCGTGCTGGTGCCGGCGATCATGGTCAGCTTCGATGCCCGAGAAATCTGGAAGCTGGTCGACTGGGAGACGGGTAAAGAGGCCTCGACGCAGGCCGTCGATCAGGCGAGCCTTGCCGGGGGAGGGCGATGAGCCTGTCGCTGAGCACAGCTGCGCGCACTGCAGCGCAGATGGGGCTGGTGTCCTGCGAGACCTGCAAGCTCCTGTCGCGGCCTGTGCACCCGGAAGATCCGGGGCATTGTCCTCGCTGTGGTGCCGAACTCGAGTTTCGCCGCGCCTATTCGCTGCAGCGTACCTGGGCGCTGGTGATTGCGGCGGCGGTTTGCTATATCCCGGCGAACATGCTGCCGATGATGGCCACGAGTACTTTCGCCTCGTCGGAGGCCGACACCATCATGGGCGGCGTGGTGTACCTTTTCGCCTCCGGATCGTGGCCGCTGGCCCTGATCGTCCTGATCGCCAGCGTCATGGTGCCACTGGGAAAGCTGGTGGCCCTGGCTTATCTACTAATCAGCGTGCACCGCGGCATGCGCGGCGGTTGTCACCAGCGGGCGCGCCTCTATCGAATGGTCGAACTGATTGGCCGCTGGTCGATGCTTGATGTTTTTGTCGTCACTTTCACCGTGGCTTTGGTGCAACTTGAGCCTCTGATGGTGGTCCGGCCTGGCCCTGCGGTACTGTTCTTTGCGGTGGTTGTGGTGCTGACGATGATTGCCGCCGAGACCTTTGATCCCCGACTGATCTGGGATGCCGCTGGCCCTGTGGAGAACGAGAATGACTGAGCGCAGCACTAGTGATGATGTACTCCCGCAGGCCACCGTTGTGCGCAAGAAACGAACCCGCATTTCGGTGGTGTGGATCATTCCGATCCTTGCCGCGGTGGTCGCCGTCGGCATCGCGGTGCAACGCGTTCTCAGCGAAGGCCCGCTTATCAGCATCGTCTTCAAGAATGCGCAGGGCATCGAAGCCGGCAAGACCGTCGTCAAGTACAAGGACGTCAATATCGGTCAGGTGGCCGCCGTACAACTGTCCGACGATTACAGCAGCGTCACGGTGACCGCCAAGATCGCCAAGAGCGCGGCCGGCCTGATGGTCGAGGACGCGAAATTCTGGGTTGTCGAGCCACGTATCACGCTGAGTGGCGTCTCCGGTCTCGGCACGCTGCTCTCCGGCAACTACATCGGTTTCGAGGCCGGCAAGGCGGACCGCAGCCAGCGCAGCTTCAGCGGACTCGAAGTGCCGCCGATCATCACCGGCGATCAGCCCGGGCGGCAATTCCTGCTCAAGGCCGACAACCTGGGCTCCCTGGGTATCGGTTCGCCGGTCTATTACCGACGCCTGCCAGCCGGCCAGGTGGTCGCCTACGAGCTGACGGAAGATGGCCAGGCGGTCGAGATCAAGGTCTTCGTGAATGCGCCCTACGACAAGTTCGTCAATCCTGGAACACGTTTCTGGAACGCCAGCGGCTTCGATCTGTCGATCGACGCCGATGGTCTGGACGTGCGTACGCAGTCGATGATCGCGCTGATTGCTGGCGGGCTGGCCTTCGAGACGCCACCGTTTTCACCGCAAACGGAACCGGCCGCCGCCGAAGCCGAGTTCATCCTGCACGGCGATCAGGCAACGGCGATGAAGCAGCCGGAGCCGATGGCGAGGCGTTACGTCCTTCATTTCGACGAGTCGCTGCGGGGGCTGTCGGTCGGCGCACCGGTCACTCTGCTCGGGCTGGCAGGCGGCGAAGTCACCAATGTCGGCCTCGACATCGAACCGAAGAGCAAGCGCCTGCGCGGCCGCGTCGAGTTCGTCGTCTATCCCGAGCGCTTGATTGCACAAATGCACGACGCGCAGCCAGTCCGCGGCGAAATGCTGGCGCGCGTCAGTCCCAGACGCGAGGCCTTCTTCGAGCGGATGGTCGAAGACTTCGGCTTGCGAGCCCAGATTCAGAGCGGCAACCTGCTGACCGGGCAGCGTTACATCTCTTTTGATTTCCACCCCGATGCGCCGAAAGCGAAGGTGGACTGGAGCGCGGAAAAGGCGCTTGTGCCGACGATTCCGAGCACCCTGCCGAACTTCGAGGCGAAGATCGGCAGCATTCTCGCCAAGCTCGACAAGCTGCCGTACGAGGCAATCGGCGCCGACACCCGGAAAATGCTGGTAACGTTAAATCAGACGCTGAAGGATGCTGACCAGGCCGTCAAGCGCTTCGATTCGGACGTCACCCCGGAGCTCAAGAAGGTGCTTGACGAGATTCGTCGTGCCACCGCGTCCGCAGACCGGATGATCAAGAATACGGACAAGGGGCTCCTGGCACCGGATTCATCGGGCCAGCAGGAGTTGCGCGAAGCGATGCGTGAAGTCGCCCGTGCGGCACGTTCGCTGCGCGTGCTGACCGACTATCTCGATCGCCATCCCGAAGCCCTGCTTCGCGGCAAGAACTGAGACTGAGGAGAAACCCCGATGCGTTATCGGACTGTCATCGCCTGCCTGCTGCTCGCCATCGTTAGCGCTTGTGCTTCGCCGACGTCACGCTTCTACACTTTGAGCGGCCCGAGCCCAACGGGCGGCAAGGCATCGGGTCCGTCGGTCGCCGTCGGTCCGGTGGCGCTGCCGACGGTGGTCGATCGACCGCAGATCGTCGTGCATGCGGGCGCAAACGAGGTGCGCCTCGACGAATTCAACCGCTGGGCGTCGCCGCTCCCCGAAGACATTACGCGCGTGATCGCGGCAAACCTGGCGCAGGAGCTGGCGACGGAGCGCGTCTGGCCCTATGGCCAGAGCACGCAAACGACGACCGATTACCAGGTCCGTATCGATATCCAGAAGTTCGAATCGACCCTGGGCGATGCGGTGGTGATCGAGGCCATATGGACCGTTCGCCGTGTCGCCGACGACACTTCCAGGAGCGGACGATCGCTGGTACGTGAGGCAACTGCCGGCGGCGATTTCGATGCCCTGGTCGCCGCGCACAGCCGCGCCCTGGCGCGCGTCAGCGGTGAAATTGCGGTCGCGATTCGGACGCCGTGAACGGACTCCTGCGCGCCCTGGGCATCTACGCCGGGCGTTTCGGCAGTGCGCTGATCCGCCACCCGGCGATCATCGTGCTGGTCGGCATGGCGCTGCTCGTGGCGCTCCCGGTACGCGCGGAAGTGGCCGCGCCGGCTGCTCTGGCCCATGCCATCGCCGCCGAGAATTCCCGCCTGTCAGCTCAGATTGCTGAAACGAAGACGGCACTCGAGCGGGCGCGCAGCGATCTCGTGCAGCAGCGCAACAATCAGCAGCAACTCGAGCAACGCATGCAGCGCATCGAGCGGCACGCGCAGGTGCATGCGCTGGGCCAGATTTTTTCGCAGACGGTTATCGAGCAACTGAGCTTGCTGCCCAGTGTCGAGGGTTTCGACGCCGCGCGGCACGCGCGCAAAGAGCTGCTGGAAGCGGCGAGCGATACCAGCCTTAAGGCGGAACATGCGCTGGACGAACTCGCGGACATGGAGACAGCCGTCGTGTTGCGTTTCGGGACGGCGCAGCCAGCGCTCCCGGATACCCTATGGCCGCAGTTCGCGGCCGTCGCGCGGCCGCTACTCCGCCAGCAGCAAGTCCTGCTGACCAGCCTCGACGAGCTGCAGCAGGAATTGGCGCAAGCCTTGCAGGCCAATGATGCCGCCGCTCTCGCGCTGGTGCAGCGAACGCAGGCGGTGCGTACGGAGCTGACCCGGCTGCTCTTCTGGGTGCCCGCGCGGCCAAGCCTGCAAACCATCAGCGAGCTCGCTCCGTCGTGGGCATGGATGACTTCAGCCGCCAACTGGCGCGCGGCAGTTCTTACTCTCGGCGGGCAGCTGGCGTGGCGACCGTTCTGGCCGACGCTGGCCCTGGTGCTTGCCCTCACGCTATTTCTCGCCCGCCAGCGCCTGCAAGCCAAGCTCGTCGCCCTCGCCCCGAGTGCAGCGAATGCCGAGCGCTACTGGATCGGCTACACGGTTACCGCGCTGGCCATCACCCTGGCGCTGGCCTTGCCCGGCCCGCTGCTGTTGTGGACAGCGGCGGATCTGCTGCGGGCGGCCCCCGATGCGCAGCGCTTCGCGCTGGCGCTTGCCGCTGCCCTGGTGGTGAGTGCCAAGCTGCTGCTGGCGCTGTCTGCCTTTGCCGGGCTGCTCGATCGCCGTGGCGTTGCCGGTGGTCACTTTGGCTGGGACGAGTCATTGCTGAGCTTTTCCGGGCAGGCGCTACGCCGCTTCACCCTGATGTTCGTGCCGCTGTTGTTCCTCGTCGCGCTGAACGGACTGGACCATGCGCCGTTTGCGAACCGGGAAAGCCTTGGACGGATGAGCTTCACCCTGGCGATGCTCGTTTTCGCGCTTTTCCTGGGTCGCCTGCTGCGCCGCCGGAGCCCCCTGATCCAGCGCCTGTACGCGCGCGCACCGCGTAGTTGGGCGGTTCGGCTCTATGCCCTCTGGTTCGGCGCTGCGCTGGCTGTGCCATTGGCGATCGCCGGGCTCAGTGCCGCCGGTTACTCGGTCGCCGCGGCCTATTTCTTTGGCCATACCCTGATGTCGTTGTTCATGGTCCTTGGCGCGGTGGCGCTCTACGGTCTGATTGCGCTATGGGTGCAGGTCGAGCGCCGACGCCTGCGCCGTCGCCAGGCTCTGGAGGCCTTGCGACTGGCCCGGGAGGCAGCGGTGGAGGGCGACGAGGATGGGAGCGAGGTGGCCGAGCCGCCGATAACCAGGCTCGACATCGCCGCAATCAGCGAGCAGACGCGATCCTTGCTCGACCTGTTCATCACGCTGTTGCTGCTTGGCGGCATCTGGTGGGTGTGGAAAGGTGGCCTGCCGGCGCTGTCGGTGATCATCGACTATCCCTTGTGGACCTACCATGCCACGGTAGACGGTCAGAGCACGACGCTGCCGCTGACCGTCGGTAAGCTGTTCCTGGCGATCGTCGTTGCCGTGGTCACTGCGGTCGCCGTGCGCAATGTCGGCGCTCTGCTCGACATCGTCCTGCTGCAGCGCTTCGAGGTTCAGGCCGACGCCACCTACGCCATCAAGGTCATCACCCGCTATGCGCTCGCCGCCGTCGGCATGGTCAGCGCCTTCAGCATCCTCGGCATCGCCTGGGACGACGTGCACTGGCTGATCGCCGCCATGGGCGTTGGCCTGGGCTTCGGCCTGCAGGAGATTGTCGCCAATTTCGTCTCCGGGCTGATCGTTCTCGCCGAGCGTCCGATCCGCATCGGTGACATCGTTACCGTTGGTGATGTCACCGGCACTGTCGCACGCATCCGCGCGCGTGCCACCGCGGTGCTCGATTTCGACGGCAAGGAAGTGATCATCCCGAACAAGGCCTTCATCACGGGCAGCGTCGTCAACTGGACGCTCTCCAACCAGACCACCCGGCTGCTGCTCAAGGTCGGCGTCGCCTACGGGAGTGACATCGCGCTCGTCCAGCGGCTGCTGCTGGAGGTGGTGCAGGGCAACGCCGACGTGCTGCAGGAGCCGTCGCCGTCGGTGTATTTCATGGACTTTGGCGACAGCTCACTCGACTTCGAGGTCCGCGCGTTCGTTGGTTCCTTCGACAAGCGGCTGCGCGTAACGCACGAACTCAACTTCGCCATCGACGCGGTGCTGAGCGAGAATGGTATCGAGATTCCGTTCCCGCAGCGCGATCTGCACCTTCGCTCGGGGCCTGCGCTCGTCGGCGGCCAGGGCAGCGTCCCGGCTCAGGGCGATGCTGCCACTGCACCACCGGCAGGGCCGCCATCGCCGGCAGCGAGTGCGCTGCCATGATGTTCGTGATGCGCCGGCAGCCCCCTTTCTTCAGAGTGATGGGCATACTCGCACGCCTTTTACCGGCATCCCGGCGTCGCTTCTCTGCCCAGCCTGGTCGCGCCCTCCGCGCGCTGCTTGCCGCTGCCGGGCAGATTGTCGGCACGCTCTTCCTATCCTCCTTTGCGCAGGCGCAGGACATGGAGCCGCGCTCCTACTCCAACGCGCCGATCGGCCTGAATTTCCTGATCGCGGGCTACGGGTATACCCGCGGCGGCCTGGCTTTCGACAGTTCCCTGGCGGTGACCGATCCGCAGCTGACGACTTCCAGTGCAATCCTCGCCTATGGGCGGGTGCTCGACTTCTTCGGCCAGTCGGCCAAGCTCAACATCATCGTCCCTTACACCGAACTGAGCGGAAATGCCAATTTCGCAGGGGAGGTGCTCCGCCGCGACGTCTCCGGTTTCGCCGATCCGGTGCTCAAGTTGTCGGTCAACGTCTTCGGCGCACCGGCACTTTCGCTGCGCGAGTTTGCCGCCTACGAGCAGGACCTGATCGTCGGTGCGAGCCTGCGCGTGAGCCCGCCGCTGGGCCAGTACGACAACAGCAAAGCAGTCAATCTCGGCAGCAACCGTTGGTCATTCAAGCCCGAACTGGGGCTCTCCAAAGCGCTCGGGCGGTGGACGCTGGAGGGTACGGCGGCGGCAACCCTGTTCACCGACAACAAGGACTTCTTCAACGGCAACAAGCGTTCGCAGGAAGCGCTCTATTCGCTGGAGGGGCACTTGATCCACAGCTTTAGCGGGGGTATCTGGGCCTCGCTCGACGCCACCTATTTCGCCGGCGGCCGTACGACGCTCGACGGCACGCTGGGCAGCGATCTGCAGCAGAACTGGCGCTTTGGCGCCACCCTCGCATTTCCGGTGACTATTCACCACTCGATCAAGCTCTACGGTAGCAGTGGCGTTTCAGCCCGCACCGGCAACAACTTCGATCTGCTCGGGCTCGCCTGGCAGTATCGCTGGGGCGCCGGCTTATGACTTGCTTGTGCCAGGTCGCTGTCATGCAGCAGGACCCCAGCCATCGCTCTTCCCGTCCATTTTTCGTTCATCCCCCGCGACGGTGGTACGCATCATGACCGTCAGCAGAAAACAAGCAGGCAGAAATGACCAAGATTGAGCAGCTACGTCTCAGTGGACAGCTTCCCAGCCCGAAAGGGGTGGCCTTGGCGGTCATGGATATTTGCCGGCGCGACGATGCGACGCTGGATGCGGTGGCCAAGATCGTGCAGAGCGATCCGGCCCTGTCGAGTCGCCTGCTGCGCCTGGCCAATGCCGCAGCCGCCGGCGGCCGGCCAGTGGCCTCGATCAGGGAGGCAGTGTTGCAGTTGGGCATGTCCACTGTGCGCCAACTGGCGATGGGTTTTTCCCTGGTCGATCAATACCTGCGTGGCAGCTGCCCGGCGTTCGACTATCCCGGCTTCTGGTCGCATTCATTGTTCATGGCCGTCGCCAGCCAGGAGTTGGGCCGACTGGTGCGTACCGCTCCACTTGAGGAATTGTTCGCCTGCGGCCTGATGGCGCAGATTGGTCGCCTGGCTCTGGCCACCGCCTACCCCGGCGATTATGGCGCCGTCCTCGCCGAGCCGAGCGAAGGCCTGGCACTTCTGGAACGGGAACGCGAGCACCTGGGCGTCGATCACACGGAATTCACCGCCGGCATAATGGCCGATTGCGGCATCCCCAAGGCACTCGCCGAGCCGGTCCGCTATCACGAGATTCCGCAGAGCTCTGGCTTTGCCGAGGGCTCGCGGCCTTACCAACTGGTTCATCTGCTCTTCCACGCACGGCGAATGGCAGATCTCGGCAGCTCGCCAGTCGCCGAGCGCCAGCGCAGCATCTCGGAACTCATGCTCCTGGGCGGCAAGATCGGTCTCGATGCGACGGCCTTGGGAGACGTCTTCGACCGGGTGGTCACGCAGTGGCATGCCTGGGCCGAGCTTCTCAAGGTGCCGGCGGTCCAATTGCCGTCGTTCAGCGCCATGAGTAGCGCTCCGGTTCCCCGGCCGGAAGAGGAGCCCGCCAAGACGCGCACCGGCAAGGTGGTTCTGCTGGTTGATGACGATCCAACCGGGCGCATGGTGACGCAGGGTTTGCTGGACCACTTGCTCGGCTGTACGGTTCACACCGCCGAGAACGGCAAGGAGGCGCTGGCCTTGGCGCTGGAGGTGATGCCCCAGATCGTGATTACTGACTGGCGCATGCCGGTCATGGACGGGCTCGAGTTCTGCCGGGCGCTGCGCGCGACCGACTGGGGCCAGTCGATGTATGTGGTGATGCTCACCGGCGAGGAAGACGACGAGAAGATCATCGAGGCCTTCGAGGCGGGAGTCGACGATTACCTGACCAAGCCGATACATGTGCGGGCTCTGAGCGCGCGCATGCGGGCGGCCCTGCACTACGTGAAACTGCTCGAGGCCTGGGAGAGCGATAGAGCGCAACTCAAACAGTTTGCCGCCGAGTTGGCGATCAGCAACCGTCGCCTCGAACACAGCGCAATGACCGACATGCTCACCGAGTTGCCGAACCGGCGCTCGGGCATGGAGGCGCTCGCCCGCTTCTGGAGCTCGTCGCGGCGCACGGGTCGCTCAGTGGCCGCGCTGATGATCGACGTCGACCATTTCAAGCCGATCAACGACCGTTACGGTCATGCCGTCGGTGATCGCGTTTTGCAGTGCGTGGCCACGGCTATCAAGGCCGCAGCCCGCAAGGACGACAGCGTCAGTCGGATCGGCGGCGAAGAGTTCCTGCTGGTCTGCCACGACGCCGACGCCAGGACTGCACTACTGGCCGCCGAGCGCCTGCGCCGGATGATCAAGGCGCTCACCATCAACGTTTCCGGAGTGGACATCCAGGCCACGGTCAGTATCGGAGTGGCGAGCATCGAAGCCAGCATGCAAATGGAAGATGAGATGCTCAGTGCTGCCGACAAGGCCCTCTACGTCGCCAAGAACGCTGGCCGGGACCGGGTGGCGCTCTTCGCCAACGGCAAGGCTATTTGCCGCTGACAGACGGGGGCTTCGGCTATACCCGCCGCCGCCCGCTCACAAAAACGATTTGCCCTGATCAAGAACCATGTCGCAGATCTGCTTGGTGGCCTGTTTCTTCAGGCCGCCGCCGCTGAGATCGAGCGTGCTGCCGTCGCTGCTGCTCAAAATGCCTTTCTTGCCGCTCTTGTAATCACTGTCCGATGAGGATGAGCCGCCGGGGAGCTTGCTGGTCAGGGAATTCTTGACCTCCGCCGCCTTGTCGCCACTGAGATAATTGTTCTTGATGCAGAACTCCAGCAGGCCGGCGACATTGCCGGCGCTGCCCGAGGTGACGGACTGCACCGACAGTGCTCCACCCAGATCACCGAGGCCCCCGAGGCTACCGGATGCACCGGATGCTGCACTCCCCCCCTGTTTGATCAGGTCGCCAAGCTGCGCCTGCGTTGCCGAGAAAGGCAGGAAAGCGGCGATCAGGATCGCGGCGGCGGTGCGGTAAGCGTTGCGTACACTCATGATCGGACTCCGTTATGTGGTTGTGGAAAAATGCATCGCTGCAAAGCAGCGTATTGCTGCCGCGCGGCCAATCCTTGCCGGACGCTGCTCTTGATGCGCCTTAGGCGATTGCCGGAAAAGAACGTACCAGATTGCGCCGGATTTTCGGTCGGCTTCAAGGCGCGACAACAGGCGCATAGTCGGACCATGTAACTGTTGTCGTAACACAGAAGACGGGCGAAAAGACAAGCAAGATGGTATGTTCTTTGACAGAAATCGCCTTAGTCCGCAGGGCTGGTGTCGCCGTGGCGCCCGGCCAGGAAGGCCTGCGCTTCCTCGCGGCGCTCGAAGATGTGCGGCGCGATGCTGCGCGCGGCGAAGGCCTCGCCGAGTTTGGCGCGTAGAAAGGCGCTGGTGGCGTAGCGCGTGATCTGACTGAAATAGTTGTCCAGGAAGTAGCGGTCCATTTCGGCGTAGGCGTCGTACATGTCCTGGTTGATGCGAAAGCGGTCGTAGTTGATGATCACGCCGACCCGCTGCCCGGCTGCCCGGCAGCGCAGCTCGCAAATATCCCAGATAGCCTTCACGTCTTCCTCGACGCGCACATGCATACCCTCGAAGTTGAGGAATAGAATGTTGCGCTCCGGATCGTAGATGACCCGTTCCGGCAGGGAGAGATTGAGCAGTTCGACCTCCAGCCCCATCGGATTGGCATTGAAGATGCGCGCATCCATCACCCCGTATTCGCCGATGATCGGTTCGAAATCCATGTTTGCCAGAATATCCCGATCGACGTCGATGCCGGGCGCCACCTCGATCAGCGCCAGTCCGCCCCGCACCCGCCGGAAGACGCAGCGTTCGGTGACGTAGTAGACCGGCTTGCCACGATCGTAGGCGTACTGGCCATTGAAGGTGATCTGCTCGACCTGCTGGAGGAACTTCCGCTGCTGACCCTCCTGAACGATGTGCAGTTTGCCGTCCTTGACCTCGACTTCGAGACCCTTGCCGGTGAAGGTGCCGACGAAGACCACCAGGCGGGCGTTCTGGCTGATGTTGATGAAGCCGCCGGCGCCGGTCAGACGACCGCCGAAGCGGCTGACGTTGACGTTGCCAGCGGCGTCGCATTCGGCCATGCCGAGACAGGCCATGTCGAGGCCGCCACCGTCGTAGAAATCGAACTGCTGGTTCTCGTCGATCACCGCGTCCATGTTGACCCCGGTCCCGAAGTTTCCCCCGCTCGAGGGAATGCCACCGATCAGGCCCGATTCCACGGTCAGCGTCAGCAGGTGCGAGATGCGCTCCTCGTTGGCGACCGCCGCCACTCCTTCGGGCATGCCGACGCCGAGGTTGATGATTCCGTTCGGCGGCAGTTCGAAGGCCGCACGGCGGGCGATGATCTTGCGCTCGGTGAGTGGTGTCGACACCACGCTGGCCGCGGGAACGCGAAATTCGCCGGCATAGGCGGCGTTGTACTGCGTCGCCAGCGTCTGCATGTGCTGGGCCGGTTCGGCGACGACCACGCAGTCCACCAGAATCCCCGGAATCTTGACCTGCCGCGGCGGCAGACCGCTGCGTTCGGCGATTCGCTCGACCTGGGCGATGACGATGCCGTTACTGTTCTTGGCGGCCATGGCCATGGCCAGGTTGTTGAGCGTCAGCGCCTCACGTTCCATGGTGATATTGCCGAAGGTGTCGGCGGTGGTGCCACGTATGAAAGCAACATTGACTTCGCCGACCTTGTAGAACAGCCATTCTTCATCATCGACTTCGACCAGACTGACGATGTCCTTGGTGGTCGCGGCATTGATGCGGCTGCCGCCGTAGCGCGGATCGACGAAGGTGTGCAGTCCGACCTTCGAAAAGGACCCCGGCTTGCCGGCGGCGAGGTCGCGGAACAACTGACAGATGATGCCTTGCGGCAGGTTGTAGGCCTGGATGCGGTTGTCGAGAGCCAGCTGCGCGACTTTCGGCATGCGCCCCCAGTGACCCGCCACCACCCGGCGCAGCAAGCCTTCGTGGCCGAGGTGGTTGAGCCCCAGCGTTTTGCCGTCGCCCTGGCCGGCGGCAGCGAACAAGGTCAGGTTGTTTGGCGAGCCAGTAGCGACGAAGCGTCGCTCCAGCGCCGACAGCAGTGCCTCGGCGAAGCCGGTCTGCACGAAGCCGGTGCTGGCCAGGGTATCGCCGTCCCGGATCAGGGCAATCGCCTCGTCGGCAGTAACGATCTTGCTGCGCATGCTGTTTTCCTCCCACGGATGTATTTGTTCTCGCGCCAGGGGAGCGACCGAGCGATGAACGGCAGCATCATCGCGAAGCTCCGAGCGGGGTTTTCAGCGCTCCCAATGCGAGCAAGCTTACCCGCTTGACGGATCGAGTCTACATCTATTGGTGAATTGGAAAGTCGGCGCGCGCGGGCGCAGCTTGCTCTAAGTGTGATCGAAGGCGAAATCCTGTCAGGGAACAGCTAACGCGGCAGGCAAGCCTCGCCGCCGGAAAGTAGGCGACATCCGCTCGGTACGGACGACGCCAGCTTCGCACGCCTGCAGCCCATCGTCGATCGCATGGTGCGAGGCGTGAGCGGATCCGGCGACATCGCTGATCGCTGACTTTGACAAAGAAAAGTGGTCAGCGCGCGCGGCCTTACGGTTGATGCGCCGCGCTGAGCGGGGCGACGCAGGAGGGGTTCGCCCAGACTCAGCGGCGCAGGTCCGCGTCTGTGATCACGCCAGCCTTCAGCAATGCGGGAACAAAGAAGCTTTTCGCAATTCGGGCAAAGCCTTTCCTGCTGGGGTGAATTTCGTCCCGCCATAGCTTTTGCGACCCTTTGCGATTCCTGCACAGCACCGGCTCCAGCGATTTCCTTGTATCAATGACGTGAAATTCGTTGGTCTCATCGGCGATTCTCTCCAGCCGCCCATGGAAGCCATCAAGCAGCTTGGCGACTATCGCCTGCTGAAGCGAGCAATCGGTGATTCCGAGCGGTACCATGTAACGGTGTATCCATGGTCCGGAAATCCTCCAGGCAAGAACTTTGTGTCCCTCGTCGCGTGGCGTCAGATAGCTGTAGGTGTGAATGAAGATCGGCATTTCCCGGTTGATCGGTGATTGGTCGCGCAGACCGATGATCTGTCGTAGGCGCTCGTCGAGTACCGCGAACATCTGTTCAACGGCCTCCTGATTCAAGTAATGATCGGGGTTGGTGCTTGCCGGATCAGCGGGCGCATTCAACAATCCCCTGATCTCTGGTCCGATCACGTCGTTGCCGCCCACACTGAGCAGCAGCGCATCCCATTTCTGGCCAAACCGCTCACTCGCGAGGAGAGTCTTTATTTTCTTGAACTGCAGTCCGGCAGTCAGTTCTTCGAGGGTGTCTCCGGGATCGGCGAGGCACAGAAAGGAGGCGTCTAGCAATGCTTCGAGTTGCAGGGGGATATGGGCGATCGACGGAATCGAGAACCACGAATCTCCTTCGCACAATAGTCGCTTCTTCAGGATGTGCGACGGTGACTCGGCCCAATAACTGTCGGTATCTGTAAACAACGCCATGTTGATCTCCGTTTCGCAAACGCGATGAAGTGATTTCTGACAAGCTTGGCCCCTTGAGAAGCAGGCAACGCGTATTGGGCGCAAGAAGAGTTTTTGGAAGGCGAGCCATCACCCAGGGGGGCTTGCGTGCGCTACCGGGTTTGTGGCACCTGCCGCGGCGGATGGCTGCGCGGTGGCAACAGGTGGCACGGGTTGCCGAGGTGGGAAAACGTAGTCAGGCCACAACTTCAGCTTCCGTTTCGTACCGATTTCGGCTACCCGGTCGGTAAGCATGGTTGCCGCCATGTGGTAGAGAGAGGGACTGATGGCGCCCTTCACCTGATAATAGGCTTTCCAGGCGACGGATGGGTTTTCTTCAGCCTCTTCGCTGTCGGTTAGAAAATAGCTGTGGCCGACGCTTCTCGACTTGCCGCCCTCGGTCTTGGTGTCGAACTGTTCATTGAACTGGTCGCAGTCAATGGCGTGAACGTTGTCGCGCGTCTTGCGCAGGCTTTCCGGTCCGTAATCGCCGAGCCTTGCGGTCATTTCGATGGCACCACGGAACCCATCGCGGAAGGTATTCGCGACGATACTCTCTTCGAGCTTCCGGTCGTCGGACGCGTGGTAGACGATCACCTTGCGAGCGGCGAGGGTGATCGCATAGCCGGGCTGACCACGTTCTAGAGCGGTGTTCGGAATATCCGCACCGGTCAGGAATATGTTCCGGCAAAGCAGCGGAACGCCGCCGCCGCCGATGCTGTTTCCCCAAGCGTTGAGGACATTCATCAGCACGCGGTTGCCCATCGAGTGGGCAAGCATATGAATTCGCATCTGACAGGCTTCTGCGTTCGCGGGCAAGTGCGCTTGCCGGAAAACGAAGCGGGACAGCAAGCGACCGAACACCGGTCCCGACATGTCCGCGGCGTCCTGATCGTTCCAGTATTTCAGTGCGCGAACTTGTTGTTCGGCATTTTGTGGATCGGCGGTGCAGGGCCAGATGAGGGTCACTACCTCGAACCTCTTGTCGGCAATCCTGTCGAGCAGCGTCTGCAGCGAAAAGCCTTTGCCGAGAGCTTTTGACATGGATGTGTTATAGCCATGGATATAGAGCAGAACATTTTTTCTGCCCATTTTTCCTCTTTCGGCAAGACTCGCGAAGAAACCATCGCTCATCACTTCCGTGATCTCACCATTCGCGTCGGCACGACAATAGAACAGGCTGTTGGTAGCGTGAACGAATTCGTCCTCGAATTTGAGCTGGCGATTGGCTTCCGATACCAGCGGGTTTTCGCCTGACGGTACTCGATTGGTAACGAATAACATGTGCACCCTCCTCACTTGAAATTGACTGAATGCTGGGAAACGGAAGGCAACGCTGCCTGGGGAGACGCAAAACTCAACGCACCTGCTCCTGGCAAGCGCGTATACAATCGCACGTGTCCCACGCAAACCGGGGGCAAGTGACGAACCAGTCCAAGCACGAGATGCGATTGATCGTACGAGCGCACGAAAATCGACGTCAGGAACAACCAGTCAAGGCGTTAGGGAAACGCTGATTTAATCGCCACATATACCCATGGTATAATTCACCTATCAATCCTGCGCGAGCCACCCCCCGATGAAGCAGATCAGTTTTTCCCAGGCCGAGTTTCAACGTAAGAAGCGACGGACGCGACGCGAGGTGTTTCTTGCCGAGATGGAGCAGATCATGCCGTGGGAGGAGTTGTTCGCGGTGGTCGAGCCGCACTACCCGAAGGGCAAGCGAGGCCGGCCGCCGATAGGACTGGAGCGGATGCTGCGGGTGTACTTCGTACAGCAGTGGAATGGTCTATCGGATGAAGGCGTCGAAGACGCCATTACCGACAGCCAAGCACTACGGGCCTTTGTCGGAATCGACCTGTCCAGAGAGGCCGCACCGGATGCGACCACCGTGCTGCAGTTCCGGCGCCTGCTGGAGCAACATGACTTGACGAAGAAGCTGTTCGACGCGGTCAACGCCGGGCTGTCCGCAGCGGGCCTCATGATGCGCGAAGGCACCATCGCCGACGCGACGATCATCGCCGCCCCGCCGTCGGTCAAGAACGAAGCCAACGCCCGTGACCCGGACATGCACCAGACCAAGAAAGGCAATCAGTGGCACTTCGGCATGAAGGCCCACATTGGCGTCGATGCCGAGAGCGGGCTGGTGCACACCGTCGTCGGAACGGCGGCGAACGAGGCGGACGTCACGCAAACCGAGCATCTGCTGCACGGAGAAGAGAAGGACGTCTTCCTGGATGCAGGTTATGTCGGCGCCGACAAGCGGGAAGAACTGAAGGACCGGGACGTCAACTGGGAGATTGCCATGAAGCGCGGCAAGCTCAAAGCCGTCTCGGAAGAGAGCGGGTTCGGTCAGTTGCTGCGCAAACTGGAATCGCTGAAAGCCAGCATCCGATCCAAAGTCGAGCACCCTTTCCACATCGTGAAGAACCTCTTCCACTACAAGAAGGTGCGCTACAAGGGGCTGGAAAAGAACACGGCTCAGCTGCACACGCTGTTCGCTCTGGCCAATTTGATGATTGCGAAGCGAAAGCTATTGGCGCTCAACAGCCAAGTTGCGTCCTGAGTAGGACGAAAGGCCCGGGAATGGGCCGAAAAAGGTCGAAAACCGCGAAATTTTTGGCAGTTTGACCAAAATCGCGACGGGATTCAAAAAAAACCGCTGCCGAGCGGCTAGGTAACGCATCGGCGGCTAATTGATCAGCGCTTCCCTAGGTTCATCTTGTTATCGCCTGGCTGGTTCGAATGGCCATTAACTGAACGGTGAGATTATGCAAAGAGTGCCCAAATGCCAAATCAAATTAATTAATCGTAGAGAATTTTTGCGCCCGGCAGTCGCGCACTCGGCAGGAAAGTAACAAGTAACCGTTCACTCCCTCTTGAGAAAAGCCGCCACGGCCATGATTTTGGCGCATAAGTTTTTTCATTGACGAGCACACGCTAGCCACGACGGGATGCGCCTGAGTAAGCATGACCTTTTCCAGATGGGCGGCGAGTGGCTGAAGAATCTGCCGGCGGAGCTATTGCTGGAAGTGTCGAAGCGACTGCTGCACGACGTGAAGGAGTTGCAGGGTCAGGTGAATCAAAACCCGGGCAATAGCTCGCGGCTGCCGAAACGGCAGTGGGTTCGGCGCCAGCGCAAGAGTCCACGCCGCCCGTAACCGAACGCCCATCGCCCCGAAAGGCTTCGCACAACGTTGCCCGGTTGCTTCCTCGGCATGCCAGCCAACAACAATGGCCTCGGCTGTGCCTCAGCGAGCGCCGGTGAGGCGGATTTGTGAAAACAACCGACAATAGGCGCTGCCCAGATGAGCGTTCCGCAGGTGATATGGCACGACGAGCAGTTGATCCCGTTGCCGACGCGCGGCGCTGCGAATGGCTTACTTCGGAACGAATTCGACCAGCTCGGTCTGCTCCCGCGTGAAAGCGCCGCCGCGCGGTCTGTAACTGGTGTAAGTGAACTTCACGTAGTGACCGACCTTGGGCGAGTACCACAATCTTTCCTCGAAGCGACCGGTCTTGCCGGCGGTCGACGTGATATCGAATACGCGCTGCCATGTGCCGTCACAATCGACGCGAAAGGCGTCGAAAGTTCCCGCGGGGACGGTCACCGATTCGATTCCCTTGACTTCGCAGTCGGCCGTCAAGTGACCGTCACCCTTGTTCCAGGGGCGCTTTGCATAGCTGTTCCTGTCGCCGACGCGCAGCGGGAAGGCCAGCGCACCGGTACAATTTTCTTCGTCGCTGTCGCGCATTTTCCGGCAGCTAGCCAGGCTGCGACCGTGATAAAAGGTCTTCGCCTCGGCATTTGGCGCCGATTTGCCACGATATACCAGGTGGTCGGGCTGGATCTCGACGAGTTCCCGCTCGTACGTCTCGAGTTCACTGTTGTTCCACAGGTCGATTTTCCTGAATTTCCATACGTCGCCGACCTTGGGCGCCGGCAGTTCGGCGACTGCCGGCGTTTCGGCGGCGGCGGTGAGCGGGAAGAAGGCGGCCGATACCAGGCTGCATACGAACGGGCGGGCTCTGAACATCGCAAGACTCCTTTACAAACATGCAAAAAGTATGCGCATGTCACGATCGCTTGCCGACTAGTCGGCTGCCAGCGCCCAGTGCGCGAGAGCAAAAGCAATACCAGCAAAGTACAGCGTGCCGAAAATCACTGTGTTGTACCGCGCGAGCCACGGCGGCAGGTAGATGTCGAAGCTGTCGTGCCGCTCGTCGGTGTAGCGCGCGGCGACTGCCGTCAAGGGACAGCGACAGCCATTCACCGCCAGGACGAGCACCTCGCCAGCGACCGCCGCCGCGCTCCAGGCGGCAATGGCGTGCCTGCCATGGAAAGACGCCAGTGGAATGGCGACGATCAAGCCGGCAAAAAGCGCCCAGACCAACGTATGCACGAGTTTGACGAGGAGCAGGGCGGTCGCCGCCTTCACGGCGCACAGCCGATCCATTGACGCCAGCAGCGCTGCTCAATGAAGGTGAAAAAGCCCACGTGGACGTCCCCCCAGACGATCGAACTGGTGTGCGATCGACGCCCGCCAATCAGGAAGTTATAGCAGGAAACGCGGGATTTTCAAGGTGCTGGCCAGGCGCGGCTTGGCAAGGCGAAGTTTGCCGTGTCGGCTGCGCTTCCTCGTCATGACCATGATTGGTGAATGGCGGCCCGGTTTTCACGACGAGGGCAGCGCTATGGAGCGGCCGAATTCGAGCCGCCACAAGGATTTCGCACGGCTTTAACGGTCATGACACGTGGAGACACCCCAAATCATGAAAGTCATGACCGTTTCCCTCTTCCCCTGCCCCTTCTCCCGCGAGGGGAGAAGGGAGTTTCGTGAGTCGCTTGCGCGACTTTCACATTAACGGATGCCGAACGGCTTATCAGGAATGCAGCACTGCAGCGGTCGGTCGGGAGCACGCCGTGCGCGCAGTGCCTCCGGCCAGCCCCCGGGGTAGCGGCGCCGTAGAGGCCGTCGTTGGGGATCGCCGAAGTGCGCTGACAGGAGCGGCTGCGATTACCGGCCGTGCTCGGCCGGGCAGGTGCTGCCGCTCCCCGGGAGCGGGCGCTGCTTTCCCTGCGCGCGACGATTTCCTGAACGAGGTGGCCCGCCTCACCCCGCTCCTTCGCCGGCGGCGGTAAAAGAGAGGTTCGTGAGGCGCGTACGACGAGCTTGTATTCGCTCCTCGTGGGGCCTAGGCTGATGCCTTGGATGAGGGGGGGCGATTACTCTCCATGACGGGGACGCCCTGTGTGCGGCGCGACGTGGTGTCGCCGTTCCCACCGGCCTGCTTGCGGGCCTGCGTGGCAAGGCCGCCATTCGCTTCCAGTCCTGATGTGGTAAAAGTAGGGGAGTCCATGTCCATGACAGACAAGAAATCGACCCTTGCCAACAACACTGCGCCGCTGCATTTCGACGCTGTGCTGGACGACGAGCGCAGTGCCGGTTTTTCGCCGGAAGGCAAGGCGCGTGGCCTCGCGCTTTCCGGCGGCGGCATTCGCAGCGCCACCTTCAACCTCGGCGTCATTCAGGCGCTCGCCGAGCAAAAGCTGCTGCAGAAATTCGACTACCTGTCGACGATTTCGGGCGGTGGCTATATCGGCGGCTGGCTGTCTCTGTTCATCAAGCGCTATGGTGGCGGTCAGGTCGCGAAAGCCGAGACCGAGCTCTGCAGCGGTGACGGCAAGCTCGAGCACGCCGCGATCCGCTTCCTGCGCTCGTACAGCAACTACTTAACGCCGCGCGCCGGGTTGAGCAAGGACTCCCTGGTCGCCGTCGCGACCTACCTGCGCAATCTCTTGCTTAATCTCGTCATATTGATTGCGCTGATCGGGGGGATACTCATCCTCCCGATCATTGCGGCGCAGCTCGCCACGTTCCTGGTGAACTGGGAAGGTTTTTCAGCCTGGTATTACCCGATGATGATGGTGGCGCTACTCCCGCCAACGTTCGCGGTTGCCATGGCCCTGTTCTTCCCGCCCGAACGAAAAGTGCGCCGCCCGTGGTTCATGCGCTCCCGCTGGCTTATTGCGCTAATCGACGTGCCGGTTGTCGCCACGGGATTCCTCGCCACCTGCTCTTACATTCAGCTTGCCGTGGGCGGTGTCGCGGAGACGCGATTCTGGGACACCGTGGCCTTGTACGTGGTGCCGTGGGGAGTGGGCTTCGTGATGGCGACCCTCTATTATTCCGAGGAAAAGGGCTGGTCTAAACGGCTGGGCGCCCTAATGGACAAGGCGAAGTGGCAGGCTGCTTGTCGCCAGCTGAGGCGGCAGACCACTTTTCACAAGGTGAAGTGGCAGGCCGCTTTTCTCGCCTTCGCGGTGCTTGCGGGCGCAGCGGGAGCGGCTTTCATGTGGGGGATCGGTAATGCGATCCTGGCCCTGCCCGGTGAGCATCGCTGCTGGGCCGCGGTAGCCTTTGGCCCGCCGACGGTAATCATTGCCATTGCTTTGATGGTCGTCGTGCATGTCGGTCTGATGGGCCGCCAGTTTGTCGAGAGCGACCGCGAGCTGTGGAGCGTCTACGGGGCCCGATTGATTGCCCTGGCCGTGATGTGGACCGGAATCTTCACCATCGCGCTTTACGGCTGGGCCTTGCTCGAGTGGGCAAACGAATGGGTAGTCGCCATGGGCGGCTTCGCGTGGATTGCGAGCACGCTCTTCGGGGTACTTGCCGGCAAGAGCAAAGAAACGAAAGGGGGGGAGGGGAGCAAGGGCTGGATGGAGGTCCTGGTCCGCCTCGCTCCCTACGTGTTCGTCCTCGGCCTGCTGCTCCCGCTGTCCTGGGGACTGCATCAAGCCTTGAGCTGGGGCCACGACTGGCGCCCGGGTATGCCCAGCGCCACACAGGATGAGAAGAAGGATTGGTGTGCCAGGGAGACGCCGGCCGCTGGAACGACGCCGGCTGCTGGAGCGACAGCAGCTGTCGGGGAGGCGCCGGTTGCCGGAAACACGCCGCCTCCAGCGCCGGGCATCTACCTGCACGCCGACCCCGGCGCGGGCATGCCGCTGGTCACCGTGCGCAACATCGACTCGCCGAGGTGGTGGGATCAATTCCTAGCCTTCGCTGCGAAAGACCAGCAAATCATCAAGCCGTGGTTTACTTCACCGTGGATGCTGACCGCCATGGCGGGGGTGGCATTCCTGGCGGCGCTCTTGGTGTCATGGCGGGTGAACATCAATCTGTTCTCGCTGCATCACTTCTACCGCAACCGCCTGACGCGCTGCTATCTCGGCGCGACCAATTGCGAACGCCGCCCGCATCCGCTCACCGGCTTCGATCCCAAAGACGACGTGGCGCTGCCCGAGCTCGCCAATCAAAAACCGTTGCATATCGTCGGCACAGCGATCAATCTCAACCGCGGAAGGCAGCTGGCGTGGCAGAACCGGCGCGCCGCCTCCTTCGCGTTCACGCCGCGCTACGCCGGCTACGAGCCGGCGTCGCACCAGGTGAGCGGCGGATTTCGTCCGGCCGCAGAGTATGGCAAGGATGTGCAAGGCATGCCCATGCAGCTCGGCACCGCGGTGGCAATATCGGGCGCTGCAGCAAGCCCGAACATGGGCTTTCATACCTCTCCCGCAGTCGCCTTCCTGATGACCGTGTTCAACGTGCGCCTGGGCTACTGGTGTGGCGATCCGACGGATCCGAGCGCGTGGCGCGAACGCGATCCTCTGCTCAGCCTGCGCTACTGGATCGCCGAACTCACCGGCAGCGCCGACCTCGATTACCCCTTCGTCAGCCTCAGTGACGGCGGTCACTTCGAGAACCTCGGCATCTACCCTGGATGTTGCATAAAGAGGGCGAGTAAGCACGTAAACATTTGATACAATTGGAGTTCTATAGAAACCAGTTCGTAAAAAATGCCTACCACTACTCGCCCAGCCTTGGATTTTACCCCGGAACAACTCCACCTCCCGCCCGCTGCGGGCTTCACGGTTCGCGCCGATTTCAGCGCCGGTGAGGTGTCCTCGGACCTGGGCGCCTTGGTGCTGAGCGCCGTCGATCGTCGCATCGGCCTGATCGATCGCCTGACCGGGGCGATTGCCGATTCCCGCGATCCTCGTTACATCACCCACCCGCTGCGCGATTTGCTGACGCAGCGCGTCTTTCAGATTGCCTGCGGCTATGAGGACGGCAACGACGCCAACGCCCTGCGTCATGACCCGCTGTTCAAGCTGGCAGCCGGGCGGGCACCGCTCGATGCCGAGCAGGCGCTGGCCAGCGGTGCCACCTTCTCGCGTCTGGAGGGCGCCGTGCGACGAAGCGACATCTACCGACTGGCGCAGGCTCTGGTCGAGCAATTCATCGCTGGCTACGCCGAAGCGCCGCGCACGATCACGCTGGATCTGGATCACACCGACGATGCCACCTATGGCCAGCAGGCCCTGTCTTTCTACAATCACCACTACGGCCACCACTGTTACCTGCCCTTGTTGGTGTTCGAGGCCCACTCCGGCGCTCTGGTGAGCGCCGTCCTGCGCCCCGGCAAACGCCCGACCGGCGCCGAGAACGCCATGATCATGAAGCGGGTGCTCACCGTGTTGCGGCGCCACTGGCCGCAGACCCATATCCTGCTACGTGGCGACGGCCATTTCTCCAATCCCGAGTTGATGGCGTTGATTCAGGCCGATGGCAATGCAGATTTCATCTTCGGCCTGGCCGGCAACCCGGTCCTCACGCGCCAGGCCGAGGGCTTGATGAAGAACGTGCGCGCACACGCCGCCTTGAATCGGGCGCTGGCCGCCCGGGGCCTGCGCCCGGCCGCCGCGGCGGTGCGCCATTTCGGTGAATTCGACTACCAGGCGCGCTCCTGGCCGCGCGCCTTCCGGGTGGTGCTCAAGGCCGAAGTCCTGACCGGTAGCGCGATCACGCCTGCCAAGGACAATCAGCGCTACGTGGTCACCTCCTTGCGTGGCCCCTCGCCGCGGACGCTTTACCAACAGGACTACTGTGGCCGCGGCCAGGCTGAGAATTTGATCAAGCAAGTGAAAAGCGATCTGAAATCGGATCGGACATCCGCTTCGTCCTTCCTCGCCAACTTCGCTCGCCTGCTGCTGAGCGCCGCGGCCTACGTTCTGCATCAGCAACTGCGCCACCTGGGGCTGCAAGGCACGCCGTTGGCGACGGCACAGCCCAAGACCGTCATCCTCGCGCTGTTCAAGATCGCCGTCCGCGTCAAACAGTACAAGGACCGGGTGCTGCTGCAGCTACCCAGCAGTTGCCCGCTCAAGGGGCTGCTGGCACAGCTCTGCAAGAGGCTTTACCCCGCCAAGCGGATGCGCCCCATGCCGGCTTCGCCATGAACACGCCACGTCTGGCCCACGAGAGGCAGCCACCCACCCTGACCATCAACCACTTCTCACGCTTCTCCCCGCTTGCGGGGTCGGGGGAACTATCGCCTGGAAATCGAAAAATGCGTAGTCAAGCCCCGGGGGAGGCACAGGGCAGCGTTTGTGCAACATCCGGGCTACGAGCTGGTGCGGCGCCGCTGCACGCTGATTCTGGCCAGCGACGCGGGAGCCGATGCGAAGTACGCCTTCGACGACCTCGCCGAGGCCATGCGCAAGTGCTACACCGATTTCGGCGTCGAGTTCAGCTTCGAGACCGAGACCCCGCTGGACGACATCCGTCCACAGCCCAGGGACCAGGTGCCGGAGGAGGAGTGGCTGGGCCGGCGGCACTATGCGATCGCCAGGATCGATTATCCTGAGCCCGCCTCACGCGGTACGCTCATCTACTGGAAGACTTCCCTCACCGCCGATCTGCCGCCGGACATTGTTCAATACCGGCGCACGCACAAGGACTTTCCGCACCAACCGACGGTGGACCAGTTCTTCGATGAGTCGCAGTTCGAGAGCTATCGCCACCTCGGCTATGAGGTCGCAAAACGCTCGCTGCAGGAGATGCGCGCGAACGACAAGCTTCCCGATGCGCTGAAGTAATGGGAAGGTCGCGGACGCGACTCGCCAAGCGCCCTTCGCCACCGGCCGGAGAAGGGCACGGGGTGAGACGGGGAAACGGTCATTATTTTCAGGGCTGCGCGGGGGGCAGGTCTTTCCTTTTGGCCTTACCATTCCAGAGCATTGGCAAGAAGAAAGGCCTGAGCCACGTCGGTCGGGAGCACAAGGTTTGGCGCTGGGCCTCGGGCCAGCCACAGGGGGGTATCTGCATCGTACAGGCCTTCGTTGGCCCGTGTTTAACATTCTCAAAAAAACCTCTTGCATAATCAACTGCTTGCAAGGCACTTGAATCTCTAATGGCACAACAAGCGCGTAATTTCGTGTCAGGCGACCAGTTTTCGGGTTCCTCCGGGGTCTGAGTTGACGCCCAAGGCGCGATAGATCGCCATCAGCTCGGGCTCGGCGGCAGTGGCCTTGCGGACGTGCAGCGTGCGGCCATCGCGTTGCCGGAAAGTCGTCGTCACCCGGCGCTGGATCGAGAGGGTTTCGCGCAGGGTCGCCCAACTGTCGGGAATGCCCGCCGCCTTCAGCTTTAGGCGAAGGAACTGCACACACTGGTAAGCCAGCACGGTAATGAACAGATGGCCGTCGGCGCGCTCTTCCTTGTGATGAAAGACCGGCCGCAAGCCCAGCTCACTCTTGAGGCTGCGAAACACACTCTCCAGGTCAGTCAGCAGGGTGTAGGTGCGCCAGAGCCGCTCCTCGTCCCAGTCGAGTTCATTAGTGCGCAAGCAATAGACGCCCGGGTGCGTCGCTTGGCTCCCCTCGCGCGGCACCTTCTGCCAGGTGATCCCGGTGACCCGCTTGCCCGATTCGTCCGTCACCAGGTCCACCGTGTAATGCTGGCTGGTGCCGCGACTCTTCTGCTTCAGCCGGCCGAGTCGTTCGTGCAATTTGTCGGGGCGCTTCTCGGCACGTGGTTTGGCCAGGCCGTCCTGCATTTGCTGCAGTCCGGCTTCGAAGCGCTGGCTGAAGGATTCGAGCATGGCCTCCTCCTTGAGCTGCCGACCCGGTGAATGGCAAAACAACTGCAGCTCTTTCCCGTCTTCACTGAGCGCCTTTTGCAGCCGCAACGGTTGCTCGTCGGCGGTCTCGATCGTGACCGCCTGTGTTTCATCGAACTGCCGGGTCCCCCCGCGACGAACGACCAGGTAGCGATAGCCATGTTCGACCAGCCAGGCGATGTTGGCTTCGGTAGCGATGCCCGCGTCCATGATCACCAGCGCCCCTGCCGGGGCGTCCAGTCCGGTCAGCATGCCAGCAAGCGTGCCGGCTTCGCTGACATTGCCTTCGAAGGTCTGCGAGCGGCGCACAAAGCCACTGCCGTCGAGCACCAGGCCGAGCGTCACCAACGGGCAGTCGCTGCGCTTCTCCTTGGAACGGGCACGCTTGGCCTTGCGATTACTCGGAACTTCGCCTTCAAAATACGTGTTGGTCAGGTCGTAGAGCGTGATCGTCTCTTCCAGGCCAAAGAGCGTGCGAACGGTGCCGAACAAGCGCGCTTCAATCACTTCCCGATGCTTCATCAGGACGTCCGAAGCACGGTAAAGACTCATGTGCGACATCGACAGGAAGTCGACGTCGATCAGCTCGCCCAAGGCGCTCTGCTTCTGCAGCCAGCTCCAGGTCGCCCGCTCGGAGCCCGGGCGGCCCATTCTCCCGATCAGGTTGCCGATAATCGACGCCCGCAGCACGCCATTGACGCCCAACTCTCGCAATTGGTCGATGATGCCCAGTTCGGTCAGCGCATGCAGACCGACGTGCTCGACGCCAACCGAGCGCGGCTGCATCACTTGCAGCGAGTCAATATCGACTTCCTCGAACGTCACCGGCGGACGCGGCTTTCCGCAGGGCTCACTGGCCTCCGCCGCCGGCGGCGAGTCGCTCATCGGCGACCGCACGATCAGTTGCCCCGCGTAGCGCTGGGCTGCGCTTTCGATAGGGCCCGTGCAGGGCAGTGGCAGGAGCGCTTCCTGGGGATGCAGAAGCTGTTCGATGCGACGACACAGCACCGGCCAGTCCTCCTGCTTGATGGCGAAATTACGCCCGAGATTCAGCAGGGTGATCTGACGGACCTTGCCTGCGACGCGTTCGCCCCGCACCAGCCGAAAGGTGAAGTAGCCCTCGCCGGTGACCTTGTTGTTCGTTCGTGTCTGTCGGATATACATGCCCACGATCGTACAAGAAATGCAAGGGGAAAAACTAGGCTTGAAAAACTATTATGGCACAACATTGCGCCTCAGAAATGCGGCCTATTGAGAATCAATGACTTACAATCGCCGCAGCCCGGAAAAGGCCGCAATATGACAAAGAGTTGTTAAAGAGGGGTTGGGGCTCGCCAAAGTGCTCCGGCTGGAGCGGCTGCGATTACAGGCCGTGCACGGCCGGACAGGTGCTCTCGCTTCCCGGGGGCGGGTGGGGCGTTTTCACGGCTCCACGCTTGACCCGCTCGTTCGACTCGCCCGCTGCCCGCCAGCTCAATACCCTCAAATGGACCAGGTTTCCTGCGCAGCCTGCTCGGTGAGGTAGCTGAAGGCTGCGGCGGTACTTAGAAACACGCGTCCACCGAGTTGCTGCTTGAGCAGCTCGCTGCGCTGCAGGCGGTCCATGACCGGCCCCTTGACTTCGCTCAGATGCAGCTTGATGGACTGTCCGAGCAGGCTGCGATTGATCTCGTTGAGCAGGTAGAGGCCGGTGGTGTCGACGCTGCTCACCGCCGACATTACCAGCAGCACGTCGCGCGTCGCTTGCCCGTTTGCCGTCCGCTCCTTGAGCAGTTGTTCGAGGTGGTCGACGATGGCATCGACATTGCCGAAGAAGAGATCGGCGTCGATGCGCAGCATCAGCACTTCGGGCAGGGTTTCGACCTGATGTCGTTTTACGTTGCGGAAGTGTTCGCTGCCGGGAATGCGGCCGATGACCGCGATGTGCGGCCGGCTGGCGCGCCAGATGACCGTCGCCAGCGACAGGACGACGCCGAGAATGACGCCTTTTTCGACGCCGAGAAGGAGGACGCCGGTGGTCGTTGCCAGCAGCGCGGCGGCGTCGCTGCGGTCATGGCGCCAGGCGTCGCGCAAGGTGGCGACATCGATCATGCCGAGGACGGCGAGAATGATCGTCGCCGCCAGCGCCGGCAGTGGCAGCCAGGATATCCAGGTGGTCGGCACGAGCAGCGCCAGGACGATCAGGGCGGCCGAGATGATGCTGGCCAGCGGCGTGTTGGCGCCGGCGGCGTAATTCACTGCCGAGCGTGAAATGCTGCCGGTGACCGCGAAGCCGCCCGACACCGCGCTGGCCAGGTTGGCGGCGCCGAGCCCGAGCAGCTCGCGGTTGCTGACGATGCGTTCGCCGCGCCGGTGAGCCAGCGATTGCGCGGCCGACTGGCTGGAGAGAAAGATCATGAAGGCGATCAGCAGCGAGGGCATCAGCAAGGGCTGCCAATGTTCTGCCGACACGGCCAGCGCGAGCGCTGGCAGGCCCGCCGGAATTTCGCCGACGACCTTGACCCCGGCCGCTGCCAGGTTGAGCCCGGCGACGGCGGCTGTGGCCGCGACCAGGACCACCACCGGCGCCAGTTTGGTGAGCATTTCCGCTGCTTTTCCGGAGGCGCCAAGAGCGGCCAAGGCGCGCGCCAGATAGGTCTTCGCCAGCCACAGGGCAAGTAGCGAAGCCAGTCCGATGAGTGCGCTCGGCAGATGGCTATTCGCCAGCGGCCCGCCCAGCAGCGGTCCGAGCTGACCGCTGGCGATCAATAGTGCGGCGCCGCTGGTAAAGCCGCTCATCACCGGGCGACTGAGAAAGCCGGCGACGAAACCGAGGCGGAAAACGCCGCTGAGAAAAAGGATCACGCCGGCGATCAGCGCCATCTGGCCGGCGAGCACCATGCTCAGCGCCGATCCGGGTGGCGCCAGGGTCGCCAGCGAGGTGCCGATCATCAGCGAGGTGATGGCCATCGGCCCCACCGACTGCACCATGCTGCTGCCGAACAAGGCGTAGGCGACGGGCGGCAGGATGCTGGCGTAGAGCCCGGTAACCGGCGGCAGGCCGGCGACCAGGGCGTAGGCCATGCTCTGCGGAATCATCATCAGGGTGACGATGATGCCGGCGCCGATATCGCCGGCCAGCAAGTCGCGTCGATAGTTGCGCAGCCAGATGAGCATCGTTCCCGTCTCCCCCTTGTCAGCGCAGCGCGCTCGGGCGCTGCGTTCATATTAGCGCCTGTGCGGCACTGCTGGCCTTCGTTCGGCTTGGCTCGCCGCCGCCCCTCAATGCAGAGTGAACAGCGCCGCCAGTTCGTCACCGCCGAGCTGGCCGATCCATTGTTCGCCGCTGCCGACGGTCAACTCGGCCAGCTCGCGCTTGGCGCGGATCATGTCGTTGATGCGTTCCTCGAAAGTGGCGCGGGTGATCAGGCGATGGACCTGCACATTCTGCTGCTGGCCGATGCGGTAGGCGCGGTCGGTGGCCTGCGCCTCCACCGCCGGGTTCCACCACAGGTCGTAGTGAATGACGCTCGAAGCGGCGGTGAGGTTGAGGCCGGTGCCGCCAGCTTTCAGCGAGAGCAGGAAAACCTGCTCGGTGCGATCGTTCTGGAAGCGCTCGACGAGCGCATCGCGGCGGCTGCGCGTCAGGCCACCGTGCAGGAAGAGCGGCTCGCGTGCATAGCGTTCGCGCAGCCAGCCGGCGAGCAGTTCGCCCATTTCACGAAACTGGGTGAATACCAGCACCTTGCCGTGGCTGGCGTGGATGGCGTCGATCAGTTCGAGGAAACGCTCCGCCTTGCCGGACAGCGCGGCGGCGGTGCGCTCCTGGCCCGCTTCCTGAGTCCTTTCCTGCCCCCCTTCCTGACCCTGCTTGAGGTATTGCGCGGGATGGTTGCAGATCTGCTTCAGGGCCAGAATCATCTGCAGCACCAGGCCCTGCCGCCGGAAAGTATCCGACTCGCCGGCGATGACGCGCAAACCTTCCTGGACCACCGATTCGTAGAGCGCGCTCTGCGCGGCGGACAGGCTGCAGTACTGGTCCTGCTCGATCTTGTCCGGCAAATCGTCAATGATCGTCTTGTCGGACTTCAGGCGGCGCAGCAGGAAGGGCGCGGTGACGCGCCGGAAGCGCTCGATGACCTGCTGGTCGCGATGCGTCTGGATCGGCAGCGCATACTCCTTGACGAACTGCGGCAGCTTGCCGAGGTAGCCGCGGTTGGCGAAGTCCATGATGCTCCAGTACTCCGAGAGGCGGTTCTCCACCGGCGTGCCGCTCATGGCGATGAAGCTGCTCGCCGGGATGGCCTTCACCGCCCGCGTCTGCGCGGTCGCCGGGTTCTTGATGTTCTGCGCTTCGTCGACCACCAGCACCTGCCAGGCGAGGGCCTTGAGCGCCGCCGCCTCGCTGCGCGCGATGCCGTAGGTGGTGAGCAGCACGTCCGGGCGTTGTTCTCCCTGGCGGGTCGCCAGTTCGCGCCGCGCGCCGTGAAAAACGGCGACGCTCAGCGCCGGAGCGAAGCGCGCGATTTCCTTTTGCCAGTTGGTGAGCAGGCTGGTGGGAACGATGACCAGCGCCTTGGCTTCCGCCAGCGCGCCGTCGTCGCGCAGTTTCTGCAGCGTGGCGATGACCTGTAGCGTCTTGCCCAGGCCCATGTCGTCGGCGATGACGCTGCCGAAGCCGAGACGGGCGTTGCGGTACAGCCAGGCGTAGCCGCGCTGCTGGTAGGGGCGCAGAGTCGCCAGCACGGTGCCCGGCAGCTCGACGTCACCGGCTTCCCGCAGCTGTTGCAGCAGGCGCTGTGCGCCCTCGTCGAGGGCGATCGGCGCAGCGGCGTATTCGCCGGCCAGCGCCGCGCGCAGCAGCTCGCTGCCCGATAGCGCCGGCGGCCGCGCCAGCTGGGCGCGCAGGCGCTCGATCTCGTTCGGGTCGAGATAGACATAGCCGGCCTTGAAGCGGATGACGCCAGTGGCGTCGCGAACCAGGTTCTCGAACTCCTCTCGGCTGAGCAGCTGGTCGCCGACCGCCACCCGCCAGTCGAAACCGAAAACGTCGTCGGCGTTGAGGAAGCCACCGCCAGCAGCCTGGCCTGCCTGGCCCTTGAGCTGCAGCGAGAGGCGTGGACGCAGCAGGCGCTCGAGCGCTTTCGGCAGCAGTGCGCGGATGCCGAGCAGGCGAACGACGGGCAGGGTCGCGAAGAGGAATTCAGGCAGCGCATCGGCGGCAATGCGCAGCGGCGTGCGTGCGCCGGCACTGACGTAGGCGTTGAGCGGCGGGTAGAACTCGGCGAGCAGGGCAACCGTTTGCAGAACGCCGAAGCGTGCCTGCGCCCAGGCCGCATCGTCGAGCACGGTCGCCAGGGCGACCGGCGGCTGCAGGGCCGTACCGCTTTCCGCGGCCAGGCTCAGCGCGAAGTGATCGCCGTCATTGGCCTTCTCGTGCTGCGGAGAGGACTCCTCGTCGCCACCCTCTCCCGCGGCGAGGCACAGCACCGGCGCGTGCTCGCGGCGGGCGAGGTGGAAGCGCGCCAGCCAGGCGTGGATGCCGGCAGCGATCGAGCCTTCGCCGGGACCGTCGTAGAGCGCCCGACCGCTGGCGAAGAACAGCGCCAGCGTCTTGTCGCCGGCGGCCTTGTCGCGGTCGGCAGCGCTCCACGCGCGGATGAAGTGATCGAGAAACAGCGAACAGAGGACCGTGGCCTGCGCCGCGGCGCTCAGCGGCAGCGTCTTGCGGCCCTGGCGCAGCATCACCCGGCCGGGCGGCAGCGCCGCCTCGACACGCTGCATCAGCGCGCGCACCGCCGGGTCCAGGTTTGCCGGCAGCCAGCGCAGCCCGACTTCCTGGCCCCTGAGCGTGAACAACTGCGGCACCACGGCGCCGCGGGCGAGCAGGTGCAGGGCAAGCAGGCGCAGCGGCTGCAAGGCCGCCAGTTCGGGCTGGAAATCGGGCAGACGGGCCGGCGCAAGCTCGGCCAGGGCGGCGACCAGATGCGGCCAGTCGCCGATGCCGGCGACGCCGCTCAGCGTCAGCTTGTGCGTCGCGTCGAGCAGCAGGAGCGGTCGGTCGTCCGGCGAGAGCCGGGCGGCGGCGGTGCCGGTGCCGGTGCCATCGCCGTGGCCGCTTTGGTCGCCGTTGCCAGTCTCGTCGCCGGGGATGGTGTCGAGCGCCTGCCGCGCCGTTTTCGCGACGCGCGCCAGCGCGCGACTCAGGGTCGCGCGGAAATCGCCGTTGGCGAAGAACGGCGGTTGCTCGGGCAGGACGCGCAGCAGGGCTTCGGAGAGATCCGGTAGCACGGAGAAATCGAGGCTGTCGAGCAGCCCGCTGTCGGACCGGGTGTCGGCCCCGCTGTCGGCCCCTGCGCGGTCGTCGCCGGTCGGCAGGAGCTCGCTCAGCGTCGGCAGCGCGGCGCCGGCATCGTCATCGAGGTAAATGCCGCGTGCCTTGAGGGCAGTGGCGAGATCGAATCCGCGCAGCGAAAAGACCAGGAAAGGGTTGCCGTCGATCTCCCGGCTGAGCAGGTAGATCGCCGCCGCCAGATGCTTGCACGGCACCGCCCAGTCCGGGCATGAGCAATCCATCGCCAGATCCTGCCAACGCGTCGGGAAAACAGCGATGCCCAGTTCGCTGGCCAGCGCCAGCACCGCCGGATCGAGCTTGCCGTTGAGCATGCCGGCAATCAGCGCCGGGTCGGCGGCAATCCGCTCCAGCAGCCGGGCGAGGTCACCCGCGGCGATCGGTGGCACGGCAATGCTCACCCGGTACGGCCGCAGGCGCGAGCCCTTGACGCTCGCCGCAATCGTGCCGCCGCTCACCGTCAGGTTGCGGACCGCACCCTTGTTGGCGTAACTGCGACCGCGTGGCAAGCGGTTGTCGTAGTCGATATGGGTCAGCGCGTCGAGCCATTGCTCGCCCCACCAGGTCTTGCCAAATGCTGCCCGGGTCAGCACGGGTTTGCCTTCAGTGCCGAGGGGGCGGTCCTGCGGGCTTGATCCATGGCGGGCTTCATCTTTCGTCGCTATTCCCTGGTCGCTGCCCGCAGGCGCGGGCAGGCAGCGGCGGGCGGCATCGATTTCAACATCCCGGCATTCTAGCGACACGGTCGGCGCGCGGATAGCGTTGGCGACGGGCGACGGGCGAGTATAGGAAAAGCGCATTGGACAAACGAACGAAGCCGTGTGTAAGCTGCGGTCATACTTTTGCGGAGGGGCCGCCATGGACGCCATCATCGACTTTCTGAACACGATCTTCTGGGGATACGTTCTGATCTACGGGCTGTTGGCGGCGGGCCTGTATTTCACCGTCCGGCTGGGATTTCCGCAGATCGTGCATTTTGGCGAGATGTTCCGGACCGTGCTCGGATCGCGGGAAACCGATAAGGACGGGATCTCGCCGTTCCAGGCGCTGACCGTTTCGCTGGCCAGCCGGGTGGGTACTGGCAACCTCGCTGGTGTGGCGGTGGCGCTCTATCTCGGCGGGCCGGGGGCGATTTTCTGGATGTGGATGGTGGCCCTGGTGGGCATGGCAACGGCCTATTCGGAGTCGACTCTGGCGCAGCTTTACAAGACCCACGGTCCGGCCGGGCTGTACCGCGGCGGGCCGGCGTTCTATATCCGCAAGGGGCTCAAGATGCCCTGGCTGGGGGCGGTCTTTTCGGTCTGCCTGATCCTCTCTTTCGGGCTGGTGTTCAACGCCGTGCAGGCGAATTCGATTGCCGACGCGATGCAGGGCGCGTTCGGCGTGCCCAAGTTGACGGTCGGCCTGGTCGTGGCGGCAATCACCGGACTGGTGATCTTCGGCGGCGTCAAGCAGATCGCCAAGGTGGCCGAAATCCTGGTCCCGTTCATGGCCATCACTTATCTGCTGCTGGCGGTTTACGTGGTGCTCACCAACCTTGGCGCTGTACCCGGCGTACTCGGCCAGATCATCGGCTCGGCCTTCGGCCTCCAGGAAGCCGCCGGCGGCGTGACCGGTGGAGTGATGGCGGCGATGATGAACGGCGTCAAGCGCGGCCTGTTCTCGAACGAGGCCGGCATGGGATCGGCACCGAACATCGCCGCGATGGCAACGCCGGTGCCGCACCATCCGTCGAGCCAGGGCTTCGTGCAGGCCTTGGGAGTGTTCATCGACACCCTCCTGATCTGCTCCGCGACGGCGATCATGATCCTCCTCTCCGGGGTGCTCGAGCCGGGGTCGGGCGTCACCGGAACACAGCTGACGCAGAACGCGCTCGAGGTGCATATCGGCGCGGCCGGGCGCTATTTCATCGCCGTGGCGATCTTCTTCTTCGCCTTTACCTCGATCATCGGCAACTACTCTTATTCCGAGAATGCGCTGGTCTATCTCGGCGTTGGCAACCCGGCCGGGCTGCTGATCCTGCGCTGCGGCGTGTTGCTGATGGTCGTCTGGGGCGCCGTGCAGGCCGTGGCGACGGTGTTCAACACCGCCGATGCCGCCATGGGGCTGATGGCAACGATCAACCTGATCGCCATCCTGGCGCTGTCGGGGACGGTGGTCAAGCTGACCAGGGATTATTTCGAGCAGCGCAATGCCGGGCTTGAGCCGCGCTTCCATGCTCGTGACTATCCCGAGATCGCCGACGAGATTGACCACACGATCTGGACGCGCGATTGAGACGAATGGTGAACGGTGAATGGTGAATGCAGCGCCTCCTCGCAATGACGGCGTCGCGCTCCGGTCCGGCCGGCAGGGAGAGGGACAGCGCCACCGACACGCCACCGCGCAGGCCTCCCCAGGCTAGCACCGTCCATGTTTATGCTTCCGCCGCAGGGGTGTCAATCGCCATCCGCTTGCTGGTGCGATTCGGGACAGAACACGGTTTTGACCCTTATTTTTCAGTTTATGAACGCGATCCTGGTTCCGGATGACCGTGGCGCGCCCCCCATTTTCCGCTATTTTCCCTGACCATGGCGAACCACCGGAGGGGCGTCAGCGGGGGCGCGGCAAGCTGTCGGCATTCTTTACAGCTGCCATTTTCGGTTCCCTCAAGAAGCCTTGAAATTGCCTGCGAATCAGTGGCTTGAAATAGTTGGCATGAACATTGCTTTGCAGAAGGCGCTACACCACCCCCCCACCCCCCCCAACCAGGATAATCAACATGACATTAAGAAAAATCGCTGCTGCGGCTCTTCTCGCCGCTGGTGCGCTGACCGCCGTACCGGCTTCAGCCTACGTCCTCGGGCCTACGAGCCCCGGCAAGTGGGGTTCGCCAGTAGTTGGCACCGGTGCCACGGTCAGCTACAGCTTTATGGCTACCGGGACCAGTTGCGAACAGGAATTCGCTGGCTGCACGATCAGCGCCCTGGCCGACTTCATGCCCGTGGGCTACCTCGGCGCGATAACTTCGGCATTTGCCGCTTGGTCGTCGGTCGCCAACCTCACCTTCAACCTGGTTGTCGATGACGGCTTGCCGTTCAACGACGGGACTTCGGGCCAATTGCGCTTCGGTGGCCACACCTTCGACGGCCCGTTCGGAACCCTCGCCCACGGCTACTTCCCGCCGGTCAACGGAGCGGGCGCCGCTGGCGACATCCACTTCGACACCGGTGATCAGTGGAAGCTCGGTTTCGGCGGCGACCCGAGCGCCTTCGACATCTTCACTGTTGCCGCGCACGAAATCGGCCACGCGCTTGGCCTGGGTCACACCGACGTGCCGGATTCGCTGATGAATCCGTTCTATGGCGAGGCCTTCTCCGGTCCCCAGGCCGACGACATCGCCGGCATGCAGTACCTCTATGGTCCGGCGCAGGTGCAGGACGTTCCCGAGCCGGCAACGGCAGCACTTCTGGGCCTGGCCTGCGCGGCTCTGGGTGTGTTCGGCCGCCGCCGCCGCGCTGCGGCGCTGCCGGTCGCCTGAGCCTGCCTGAGCCTTTCTCTTCCTCCGGCGGCGCTGCTGCGACCGGAGGAAGTCTGGCATGGTGAATCGCCGTGATCTCGCATCGATCCTTGGCCTGGGTCCGCCCCATCCTCTGCTGCTTGTTGCTGCTCGTCGTCTGTCTTGACGCCGTCGCGATGTGGGCGCGCATGTCGGAATCCGAGTTGCTCGAGCGCTCGGACCTGGTGGTCAGCGGCACCTTGATCGGCCACAGCCCGGTGCGCACTGCCGGCGAGGACATGGTCCTGGCGGTAATCAGGATCGACACCGTGTACAAGGGAGCGGCCGGGCAATTGGTCGCTTTCCTGGTGCTGCCGGCGGCCGACCGGCCGCTCTCGAGTAGTGACCTCCACTATCGGGTCGGACAATCCGGGCTATGGTTCCTGCGCCAGCGCAGCGCCGCCGAGCGCGGCCTTTTCCTCGCCGACCACCCGCAGCGATTCACGCCGTCGGCATCAGCCTCGGCGCAGATCGAGTTCCTGCAGAAGCGGCTGCCCAAGTAGTCTGCTCTTCGCGTTGCCGGTCGCCGTCGTGGTGACTGCTGCATCGGCATCCGAATCCCCGCCCCCTTGCAGCCGTTCGTGGATGGACAGATTGCCCAAGGCCCCTACAGCAGCGTGAGCGAATAGAGCTGGATGCGCGAACTGATCCGCGCCGACGCCAAACGCAAAGCCGAAGAACAACACGAAGCGAAGCAATCCAGGGCAAGGCAAGGCGCTCGAGGGCGGCCATCGGCATGGCCTCCACTCCCGTTCCAGGGTATCTTTCGAGCCTTGCCTGAACTTCCCTGATCCGCGTTCCCGGAGCCCGATTTGACCTCGCCCGCCCTGACCCCTGGCCTGATGCGCGTGCACGGTAATCAACCCGAGATGCTGCGCGATGTGGTGCTTGAATGGATGAAGCGCTATCCGCTGGCGCCGCTGGAGAGAATGTTCCTTTCTTGCGGTATATATTGACAACTACAGATGTTATGGAACGCCCTTCCGGGATGAGTGAGCCTGCTGAAAGATTGCTTGATCGCGCGCGGTCGCGGGGCTTGATCCGCACATGCGATTTGCTGTCTCTCGGAATTGCGCGCGTATTACTCACTCGCGCTGTTCGTCGTGGTGATCTGGAGCGCGTCGGACGCGGGCTCTATGGGCTGCCAGGGCGGGAGATTTCGATGCAGGGGTCGCTGGCTGAGGTGGCACTGCGGGTGCCTAGAGGTGTCGTTTGCCTGCTCTCTGCCCTTCGTTTTCATGACCTGACGACGCAAGCCCCGTTCGAGGTGTGGCTGGCCATCGAGAACAAGTCCATCGCCCCCAAGCTCGACTACCCGCCGCTACGCATCGTACGTTTTTCGGGTGCAGCTTTTACCGAGGGTGTCGAGGAGCACATCGTGGATGGTGTGACTGTCCGGGTCACTGGCGTCGCCAAGACCGTCGCCGACTGTTTCAAGTTTCGTAACAAGATCGGTCTTGATGTCGCCCTCGAAGCGCTACGTGACGCTTGGCAAGGAAGACGGGTGACCAGCGATGAGATCTGGCGCTACGCGAAGATTTGCCGTGTGGCCAACGTGATGCGTCCGTACCTGGAGAGTTTGGGGTGAGGTCACGGAGGAATGGGAATCCTGGCGCCTCCGTTCGTGGCCACTTGCTCAACACGGCTCGGGCTGGAAATCAGGATTTCGGATTGCTGCTTGCAAAATGTGGGGCTTTCGTACCCCGACGATTGTCCATGCTCTATTTCGCTGGTCCGGCAGAAGAACAGTCTACAATGGCCTGAGGCTCAAACGTCACTAGGCCGATAGGCTGGGGCGTGTTCGATCTGCAGCTTGGAATTGGTCCTTTTGCACGATGAGGTGTTCAGATGACAGCGAGTGAGGCAAGGCTTTCGCCGACAAGTCGACGGATTTCCTCACCGACGGCATCCGACGCATGGATTTTCGTCTGTCTGTAGATGTACCACAACGCCATCGCCATGACTTCCGCCGTGGTACCGACCAAGCCTGGGGCGGTTTCGGATTCCTCCATCGTCGGTTTGGACGCGAACCATCAAGCACTGGACGGTGCCAAGGCCTACCCGCTGCACCTAGTTCCCAATCTTCCGCCCAAGGACAACTGGTAAGTGACCATCTACGACACCGAGACGCGCAGCCTACTCCTGACTGACCGGCAGTACGCAGGCATCAACAGCTGTGCCGCGGGTCTGCAAGAGGACGCGGATACTCCAGTTCTCAACTACTTCGCCCCGAAGGCGAGGCGCCTGAGGGGATGGAGGTTAGCTGGATCTAGAGCATTCCCTGCAAGATCTGGTTTATCGTCCCCCCTGCGTGCTCATCGGTCGCCGCGGGCATGGATCGACAAGACCTGGCGGCCGAGCGACATGGGCCTGTTGAGTAGTTGATGTACTCTATCGCAGGCGGTCGGGAAGCCCACTGGCGCCTGAATACACCATGAACTTCATTGAATCATCAGCGGTTCCGCTCGCGCGGCCAGAGGTACCCCTCCTGGATCAGGTTGCGGCGCGACTGCGCCGGCTTTTCGCTGGGACGGCGCGCGCCTACATACACCAGCAGCCGGATGGCTCATATCGCACAATACGCCGCCGGTTGACCACCAACGTCGTTAGACACATGTTGATCACCGGAGGCAGTGTCGGCGCATACCAAGTGTCCAACGGCCGTGTCAGCTGGATTTGTTTCGACTTCGACATCACAAAGCAGGCGCAGCAAGATGCCGGTGATGCCGGATGGGCGGGCATTTTTAACGATCAACTTCTCCCTCTTGTTGACCAGCTGCTTCAGCATCTGCGCTCACTCGCCATCCCTCACCTCGTAGAGTTCTCAGGCAATCGGGGAGTCCATGTCTGGGTTACTTTTGACCGCCCCATCCCACGGACCACGGCGCATCGGGTGTTGTCTGCGCTTGTTGACGGAGCAAGCCTTTCGCACGATCTTGGTGCCATTCACATTGATCGTTTCCCTCCGGACGCCGAAAGCATTTCCCGGTACGGCAAGGCCGTAAAACTCCCGCTCGCCCGGCACCAAAAGTCTCAGCATTTTGCGTACCTAATGACTGTCGTCGACCGCGCGCACCTCGGCATACCGATACTTCACAGTTGCCTGTCCGACGAATTGTTGCGTAGTCAGGCGGCGATCCTCGACCAGCACAGCTCGATCTCGGCCGCCGTCCTTCTCGCGAGCTTGAACCTACCGACAGAGGCTCCCGGTCCAGCGGAGACGCCTGCTGACCAATTCTTGCGCTGTCGGGTCACTTATCGTACAGATTTGCCGGACCTTTCCCAAGTGATCTCGGCCCTTAGACGGTGCGCAGTGGTTGACAGCCTGTTCGCCCGTATTACGGAGAGCCAGCTCGCAACGGAAGACGACCGAGTCACGGTCGCTGGCTTGCTCAATCGAATTGAGGGGCCGCATGGCGAGCACTATGGGCAAGAACTCCTCCTCGAGTACTTTGCTACTTTGCCTGGCTACAACGTCGACATCACGCGCGAAAAGCTTAGCCGTCTTCGGCTGCCGCCACCCACGTGCGCTCATTTGCAGCGACGGCACCCCGGCTTTCAATGTCAATGCGCCGGCACGCCTGTATTCCCCCCGTCCCCCATACTCCACCTCTCATCTTGTGACTGCTCCATTAAACCACTGCCTGTCTTCGCGCTACTGCCTTGGGAAGCAGACAACCTCAAGGCAGCGCAGGTGCGCTACAGCCTTGATAACGACGAGATCCCCGTCCATTCAACAATCAATGCTCTCGAGAATCTTACTTCAGCCGAATTGGCCAACTGGACTCGCATCGATGAGGCTCCGCCACGTTCCGATGTCCGTTTCCAGCAATTCAAGCGCAGTGAGGGCGCGGGGGCGACGAGGGTGCTCTTTGCGTTGTCTGCAAAGGACAAGATCTGGACGGCAGCCCATACGCTGTGCCTTAATCATCTCTACCACAGCGAGTTCTCAGACCGGACGTTCGGCTATCGCCTCCAGCCTGGTTGTGGCGGCCATAACCTCTTCCGGCCATGGTTCCGTCAATGGCAAGCATTTGTCGCCGAGATTGCAGATTATGTCGACGATCATGCCTACGACGACTACATCGTCGTGAAGCTCGATATCAAGGGCTATTACGATAGCGTTGACTTGCATCGCCTGCAGGCGGTCCTGATTGATGGCGCGACCGCGAACCTACGACGAAAGCTTGCGGCGCTCTCCGCAGATGAAGCATCCCTCCACCGTGCCGCCGTTCGACACCTCATCAATGCTGCCAGACAACTAGGCAGTGGGGACCGCGGCTTGCCCCAAGGCCCAGCATTTGCCCGCTACCTAGCTGAAGTGTTCCTCCTGGAACTCGATTCGCTAGCGGCCGAGTTCTTCGACAAGGGGTGCGTGCACTACTCGCGCTTCGTAGACGATATGGTCTTGATCTTCGAGCCAGAACCTATGGATGCGCCCGTTTCGGCCAAAGCACGGATCGATTCCTACCTCAGAACTCTGGCGCTCGACCTCAATTTGGCCAAAGGTTTTCTCGGGAAGGTCAGCGACTTCCGAGCGCCCTTCAAGGTCTATCGTCAAGAGGAAAAGTACACAATCGACCAAGCCTCCCGTCGCTATCGTTCGGCGCCGAGGGAGACGATCGAAACGGCCGCCAAGAGGCTGCTCGACCTCGTCGGAATAGACGGGACGACCACGCCGAAAATCGATGAACTGTCGTTCTTCTATAGCCACCTCACGGAAAACACGGCGATTGCAGCACTACAGCAGCGGCTTGAAGGGCTGCTCCTGACAACTTCCGTGGGACGAGGCTCGGTTTTTGCTCGCTTGTTCAACAAAATGATCGACCGGCTCATCACTGACGATTCAAAGGTTTTGCCAAACGAGCTTTCATCGCTCACAGGGCTTGGCAGGGAGGCGCTCCTCAACGCCATACTTGCCGCTGCCGTAACCAGACGCCTCACGGAGCATTCCGTAGAGCAACTACACCCTGTACTCGTGGCGTACACGTCCACTGGAAATAGTTCACTCGAACGGCAGCTGCTTCTCTCCATCATGATGGTCGACCCCCGAGTGGCGCAGGCATGCTTTCTCGAAGAGGCGACAAGGGAGGATAGCATCTCGGCCATCTCGGCCAGTTTACCCAAGAAGGTTCCCACCGCTTGGAATGATCGAATGCTCAACTATCTCGCAGATGTAGAATTCAGCGACCACGTACGCCTAGCGTACGAATTGATTTTCACCAGCGAATGTGGTGCGGACCTGGACGTCGCCATCTGCCGCCTCTTCATTAACCGCAATCTGAGCGCGATCGGCAGCAAGATCGCCGAGTACCGCCACGATATATTCCAGCGGGGGCCTGGGAGTGCCGAGACGTTCGAGTTACGAGAAATGCATCATCAATTAATCTGCTTCGCTCCCCTGGTTGGTGGTACTGCTCCGTGGAGGTGGGAACAACTCACTACTCTCTGGACAAACGCCATCGAATCTTGGCGCGCGCTCGACGAACGGCCGAGCTGGCACGCACTGTGGCTACGGAGAGCTAGCAAGCTGACGAGCCTTGGGAGCGTCAATAGCCTCATCCTCGGAGGGATTCGGCAAGATATGCTCGGCGGCCGCGCGGACCACGAGCGCATCTTCCGGAATTATTACGAGCTGCTTGTCATTTGCGTGATGAGGCAGCGTTCACAACTGCCAGAAGATTGGCAACCACAGCAAATCGACGATGCGCTGAAGCAGGCCGGCGATAGCTCTCAGTTTATAAAATGGATACTTTCAAACGGGGCGGACACGATCCTCTGGCCGAATACGGAGGAGTGCGTGGAAAACGTCGTCAGAAACGATCTAATGATTCTCAATCGTGGCCCCGAGCTTATGGTCCGGTTCCCCGAGGCTTGGCCTAAAGTGACCTTCGCCCACTTGCCAGCTCTTCGCATCGAGTCCGACGGGATCGGCAGTGACTATATTTGTGCTTTTTACAACATCGCGAGGGGCGATTTCGATGACTTGCACACTAAGATCCTTGATCCGTCAGAAGATTTAATCGAGTTCGCACGGCAGGCGTTAGAAGTGCGCAGCCGCGTGCGGACTTTTTCATCGGAGCATTTCCTGCACTGCGAGCGGTTCGTCAATGTATTTGGTGCCGAAACTCGACTCCAACGCGACACTTTGGCACCGCAAACACCTTTCTCAGGACTGGCCGACTTTTTCGTGTTCAACGGCACCGAGTCGGCACCGAATACTGCGGAATCCTTCGATGCGAACATCTGGCGGTGGGTCGCAGACTCTGGGCTAGGGTTGCTCAACCGAGAGCACGCGGTAGAGGTGATATCGAAGGACATGGAAACGTCGCTTGTCCCGTTCAAAAAGGTTAGCACCAGATTAGAAGCACTACGCGATCTGGTGTCGCGGGTTCCGCGAGGTGGCGTCGACCCAGGGCGCCCCGAACAGATGGAGCTGGTGAAGTGCGCCACGCTCTTTTCAGCTCTTGGAAATCCTGAGACCGCGGGCTTAGATGGTCGCCCCAGCCTCGCGCTTCGTTGCGATCGGTTTCTGGAAGTCTATCTCAGTCTGCGGGATCGCAGCAGATTCGAGGATCGCGTCCTATTCGATCCTCAAAGAAAACCGCGTTGCGCCACTCTGCGAGACCTATACATTTCAGTCGCCGAGAGTATCGAGAGGTTTGAATCGCAGGTCTCCAACACACAGAGTGACTTCCAAATCTCCCAAGAACTCCATGGCCGCTTGTACGCAGTGGAGGCTGCCGTCCGTACGCTCCCTTCTAACCTGAAGACGTACCCTGGGCTGACAGCCGCTGACTTCAAGAAGTGCACCATAGCGGTTGACGTCGATACGGGCACGTTGATGGTTGACGGACAGGATGTTCGAGAGCTTGGCGGCGAGGTGTGGGTAGCTCGAGTTAGTCGCGAAGAGCCTTTATTTGCCTGCGTGACTGATTTCGACTTTGCCGAACTGGGGAACGCAGAAGGAAGAACATTCTTAGGCAGGGCTTCCGGACTCGTCTTGATAGCCCTTGCCAGCAGACCGGTCCTCGCCGCGTGGCAGGCCGTAGAAAAACGCCACCAGCTGTGGGACAAGGGTACGCTAAGTGCCGAGTTGATCGCTACGGAAGACTCTTCTTGGATGGAAATTGAGCGTTCGTCATTCTTCGCTCGCGCACGGCAGGTCGTGATGGCAAACCTCGGGTTAAATGATTCGCGAGGTGCCACCAAAAAGTTGATTCGCTGGCTGCTGCTCTTCGATCCTCCCGATCGATTTCTTCTTCTCGAAGTAATTGCGGCTCATTATTGCGTGAAGGAGCAGAACGTCCAGTACCTCCTCGCTAAAGTCGATGAAATCTATCGTGACGGGGACGTGGTGTTTACCATTAAGGAACCCGCTGACTTAGGCGGTATTCACCGTATCCTCGCTAGGGCACCCGACTTAGTGAGAAGGCTTGAGGTGGCACGCCCAGTGCCGAAAATCGCCAATCTCGGTAAGCGGTCCGCGCAGGAGGGCGCCAAGCCACGGCTGATCGTTCTTCACGATGTAGGAATCAGCGGGAGCCAGATCGCAAGAGCCTTCAAATCCTACTACCTGGCAGACGACTTTGACGGAATGGATGAAGATTGGGCTGCTGAGAACCGGTACCATCTGGTGGCTGCGGATAGCTTTAAGGATTTCAGGACCGGTCTGTTACGCTTCGATGAAGTGTACTTTGTATTCGGGCTTTATACGGAAGAGGCTGAAGATAAGATCCGGACGGCACTAGCTAGCCACTATCAGCCGGAATCGCTGAAATTCGATGGTTCCGTGGTCTGTGACGGGAGCTACAAGCTGGGAGAAGCGTTTCGTCAACTGAACGCGACACGCCGTGAGGAGTTTGCCAGCTTGGTGTGTAACGAAGGCCTTCTAAAAACCATATTTGATATTTCACCGCAAGAGGAATCGGACCTTGCGAGAGAGCGTAAACATACTGAGCGAATCAACCTCATGGTTCGAGTTGAATCAGTCCCGAAGGGGGCGGCGAAATTGTTTACTCTCCGCCCGCGCGATGCTGCCGTCGAGCCTCTATTCAAGCGCATTGCGGAACATCCTCCTGCGCGGGGGAATCGCGAGTTCCGCAGGTGATTCGGGATAGAGGCGCCATAGCCAAACGCGTGATAACGCGGAAGGCAGGGGTGACCGATAGCAAACTGCCGAGTGCCCGCCACAGCTCGGCCGACAGGTGATCGCTGCCGAGATCGACGGATCAAGGATGGGAAATTCAACGGTGGCGCTCACTGTAGATGAGCGCCCATCAAGCGCTGTCAATGTCGAAGTTGGCCTCGGGGGCCCTGGAGAGTCATCCGAACCCGCCCCGCTCAGTGCCTCTAGTCATTCGCCTGGCCGGTCCGGTTGGGCGAATGACCACAGGCACGAGTCCTCTCCTAACAGGCAGTCGCAGTTCGTCGCTTGTCTTGCTTTGGCTTCAGGCTTTGCGCTTGTGCGCCTGCGCGCTGGCAGCACATTAACGGAAGTGGCCGGCCATAAGCAGAGCTCGTCGCTGGATTGCCGCGTTCCCTCCGCAGTGACGGTGGGGGCGCTGGTGCAGGTCAAGCGACCGTGGGAAGGTCAGCTCGGCATGGCCTCCACTCCCGTTCCAGGGTATCTTTCGAGCCTTGCCTGAACTTCCTTGATCCGCGTTCCCGGAGCCCGATTTGACCCTGCCCGCCCTGACCCCTGGCCTGATGCTCGTTCACGGCAATCAACCCGAGATGCTGCGTGATCTGGTGGTTGAATGGATGCGGCGCTATCCGCTGGCGCCGCTGGAGAACGAGATCATTCTCGTGCAGAGCAATGGCATCGCGCAGTGGCTGAAGCTGGCCCTGGCGGCCGACGCGAAGGACGGCGACGGGGAAGGCAATGAGGATGACGATGAGCCGGCCGAGCATGGCGGCTGCGGCATCGCCGCCGCGCTGGAAATATCTCTGCCGGCGCGTTTCCTGTGGCAGGTCTATCGCGCCGTGCTCGGGCGGCAGGCGGTGCCGGAGAATTCGCCGTTCGACAAGGGGCGGCTGCTGTGGCGGCTGATGCGTCTGCTGCCGCAGGTGATGGACGCACTCGAATACGCGCCGCTGCGGGGTTTTCTGGCCGCGGACAGCGATCGCCGCAAGCGTTTTCAGCTCGCCGAACGCCTGGCCGATCTCTTCGATCAGTATCAGGTGTACCGCGCCGACTGGCTGGCGGCCTGGGCGGCCGGAGACGATGTGTTGATCGACGCGCGTGGGCAGCAGACGCCGCTCGCCGACGAGCAGCGCTGGCAGGCAGCGCTGTGGCGGGCGCTGCTGGCCGACGTCGAGGCGCACCTAGACCGCGGCGCGGGCGGGCAGGGTGAGGGTCGGAACGAGCGCTCCAACGCCGGCCGGGCAGCCGTACATGAAGCTTTTCTCGCGCGCGCCGGAAACTGGCCGCCGGGCGAGGCGCCGGCGGGTCTGCCGCGCCGAGTGATGGTCTTCGGCATTTCCAGCCTGCCACGCCAATCGCTGGAAGTGCTGGCGGTGCTCGGGCGGTGGACGCAGGTGCTGATGTGCGTGCACAACCCCTGCGAGCACTACTGGGCCGACATCGTCGCCGACCGGGATCTGCTGCGTCGCGTACAGGCACGCCAGCAGCGGCGGCAGGGCGCGCCGATGGAAATCTCCGAGGAACTGCTGCACCTGCACGCGCAGCCGCTGCTTGCTGCCTGGGGGAAGCAGGGGCGGGATTTCATCGGCCTGCTCGACGAGCATGATGACGAGCAGGCGCGCGCGCGTGCGCGCTCGCAGTTCCTGGCCATCGAGCAGCGCATCGACCTGTTCAAGGCTTTTGGCGGCGAGACGCTGTTGCAGCAACTGCAGGACGACATTCTCGAGTTGCGCCCCGTGCACGAAACGATCGACCGCTGGCCGGCCGTCGATCCGGGGCGCGATGCGTCGATCCGCTTCCATGTCGCGCACAGTGCGCAGCGCGAGGTCGAGATCCTCCACGATCAGTTGCTCGCCGCCTGCAACGCCGACGCCAGCCTGCGCCCGCGCGACATCATCGTCATGGTCCCGGACATCGATACCTACGCGCCGCACATCCAGGCGGTGTTCGGTCTGCTCGAGGCCAGCGATCCGCGCTACCTGCCGTTCAGCGTCGCAGACCAGGGGCAGCGCCATTTCGACCCGCTGGTGAACGCGCTGGAAAAGCTGCTTGACCTGCCGCAGTCGCGGCTGGCGGTCAGCGATCTGCTCGACCTCCTCGACGTACCGGCCTTGCGCCAGCGTTTCGCCATTGCCGAAGACGATCTGCCGCAATTGCAGCGCTGGATTCACGGCGCCAATATTCGCTGGGGCCTGCACGCCGAGCAGCGCGCCAGTCTCGACCTGCCCAGGCAGGCGGATGCGGCGGCGGCGAATACCTGGCTGTTCGGCTTGCGGCGAATGCTGCTCGGCTACGCGGTCGGCGCCGATGCGGCGGCCTGGCAGGAGATCGAGCCTTACGACGAGATTGGCGGTATCGATGCGGTCTTGCTCGGCCCGCTGCTGCAATTGTTCGACGCGCTGGATGCGAGCTGGCGGGTGCTGCGCGAGCCGGCGACGGTGAGTGACTGGTGCCTGCGCCTGCGCCAGCTGATGGCGGATTTCTTCGCCACCGACGAGGGGGGTATTGTTGGCAACAGCGGTGGCAAAAGCGGCGATAGCGGCGACGCCTACACGCTGCTGCAACTCGACATGGCCCTGGAGCGCTGGCAGGAAGCCTGCGACGAGGCGGCGCTGGTTGAAACCCTGCCCCTGGCGGTGGTCGGTGAATACTGGTTGAGCCGGCTCGACGAGGGGAGCTTGTCGCAGCGCTTCTTCGGCGGTGTCGTCACTTTCGCCACGCTGATGCCGATGCGCGCCATCCCTTTCCGCCGCGTCTGCCTGCTCGGCATGAACGACGGCGACTACCCGCGCAGCCGCATTCCGATGGATTTCGATCTGATGGTGCACGACTACCGTCCGGGCGACCGTTCGCGGCGCGAGGACGATCGCTACCTGTTCCTGGAAGCGCTCTTGTCGGCGCGCGAAAGCCTGCACATTTCCTGGGTCGGCCGCAGCATCAACGACAACAGCGAGCGACCGCCGTCGGTGCTGGTCGGGCAGTTGCGCGATCATCTTGCCGCTGGCTGGAGGCTGGCCGCAGGGGCGGCAGAAGAGACCCTGCTCGATGCGCTGACCGTCGAGCATCGGCTGCAGCCTTTCAGCGCGGACTATTTCCCGCCGCAGCCAGAGGTTTCGACACTGTTCACCTATGCGCGGGAGTGGCGGCCGGATGCGGCTGCCGACGCGCGCGCCAGCGAGCGCTTGCCTGCGAGCGATGCTTTGCTTTCGCCGCTGCTGCGCGAGGAGCCGCTCAGCCTGCAGGATCTCGGCGACTTCCTGAAGCAACCGGTGCGCGCTTTTTTTCGCCAGCGCCTGAAAGTCTCTTTCGAGCGCGACGATCCGCTCAGCGAAGATCAGGAACCTTTCGATCTCGACGGCATCGGCCGTTGGCAGTTGCAGGACGAGTTGATCCGCGCGCAGGCGGCGGCGCTGGCGCAGGGCGAGGACCTGGTCGTCGCCCGCGAGGCGCGACTGGCAAGCATCCAGCGCCGCGGCGATTTGCCCGGAGGAGGCTTCGGCGAGGCCCTGGCCGACGATCTGCTGGCGCCGATGGACGAGCTCTTCACGCGTTATCGGGCGGCGCTGGCGCGCTGGCCGCTGGTGCTTGAAGGCGAGGAGGAAATTCGCTTCCAGGCGCGCGTCGAAGGGCAGGAGCTGGAACTCGCAGATTGGCTGGGCGGCATTCGTAGCGACGGCGCCGGGCAGCGCGGCCGGGTGGTGCTGGAGAGCAGCGTGCTGGTCGAGGACGGTCACTACCGGAGCGAGCGGCTGATCCGCCACTGGGTGCGGCACCTGGCGCTGCAGCTTGCCGGCGGGCCGCTGACGACGCTGGTCCTGAGCAAGGTCGGCGATGTCGAGTTGGCCGCTCTCGAAAGTGCCCAGGCCGCGGCGCATCTGAGCGTCCTGCTGGCGGCGTGGCACCGCGGCATGCGTGAGCCCTTGCCGCTGGCGGCACGCACTGCTTTCGATTTCCTCAAGGGCGGTGGCGATGCCGCCGGCAAGACCTACGAAGGCGCTTTCCGGCAAGCGGGCGAGGGCAAGACCGACGTTTATCTGCGGCGTGCCTATCGAGACTATGCGGCGCTGACTGCAAGCGGCGAGTTTTTTGTCCTCGCCGAGCTTCTCTTGCGGCCCCTGCTCGAGGCGATTCCCGCCAAGGCCAAAAGCGAGGCTGCGCATAGTGAACGGGCTGCCAAAGCCGACAAGACGGCGGGAGCAGCGGCATGAGTCAGACCGCGTGTACGGGCGCCGCCGCCACCGCCACAGCTCCTGGCAATGGCCAGGCCACGACCACCAACGCGGTCACAGCACTGGACACGCTGCGTTTTCCGCTGCGCGGCAGTCGCCTGATCGAGGCCAGTGCCGGCACCGGAAAGACCTTCACCATCGCCGCGCTCTATGTTCGCCTGGTGTTGGGCCATGGCGGCGAGAACGCCTTCGAACGGGCGCTGACGCCCGGCGAAATACTCGTCGTTACTTTCACCGAGGCGGCGACGCAGGAACTGCGCGACCGTATTCGCCATCGTCTGGCCGAAGCGGCCGCGTGTTTTCGTGTCGCGCCGGACAGCATCGGCAGCCCCTCCGCGGGCCAGGATCTGCTGCACGAGCTGCGTGCCGAGTATCCGCCGGAACAATGGCCAGCCTGCGCCCGCAAACTGCAACTGGCCGCCGAAGCGATGGATGAAGCGGCGGTGTCGACCATCCACAGCTGGTGTAATCGCATGCTGCGCGAACACGCTTTCGACAGCGACAGCCTGTTCACCCAGACCCTCGAGACCGACCAGCGCGAGTTGCTCGCCGAAGTCGTGCGTGACTATTGGCGCAGCTTCATGGTCGCTCTCGATGCCGAGGCGGTTGCCGAAGTTCGGCAATGGTGGTCTGGCCCGGAAGCGTTGCGGGCCAGTCTTCGCGGCCTAATCGACTACGCGGATTTGCTCGCCGAACCGCCGCTGACGCCCGCCGCTACCGTCGCGAAGGCCCTCGGCGAGAAGCGACAGCGCCTGGCCGAGCTCAAGGCGCCCTGGGGGCAATGGGTCGAGGACTTGCAGACGCTGCTCGACAAGGCGGTTGCCAGCAAGCAGGTGGATGGGCGCAAACTGCAGGCGCGCTACTACCAGCCGTGGCTGCAGACGCTGGGCGATTGGCGCGACGACCCGGCGATGGTACGGCCCGATCTGAAGAGCGGATGGAATCGCCTGACTCCGGCTGGCCTGGGCGAAGCCTGGAAGCTTGGCGAGGCGCCGCAACACCCGGCTCTCGAGGCCATCGCGGTGCTCGCTGCCGAGTTGTCAGCACTCCCCAGTGCGCGCGAAGAGCTGCTCTGCCATGCCGCGCGTTGGGTGGCCAAACGTTTTGCGGTCGAGCAGGCGCGGCGCGCGCAGATGGGCTTCAACGACCTCCTGACCCGCCTCGACGCCGCTTTGCACGGGGCCAATGCTGCGCGCCTCGCGGAGATCATTCGTCGCCAGTTCCCGGCCGCGCTGATCGACGAGTTCCAGGACACCGACCCGGTGCAGTACCGAATTTTCGACGCCGTCTATCGTGTCGCGCAGAACGCCCCGGACACCGTGCTGGTCCTGATCGGCGATCCCAAGCAGGCGATCTATGCCTTCCGCGGCGCCGACATCCACACCTATCTGGCCGCCCGACGCGCCTGTGCCGACCGGCTGCACACGCTGCAGAAGAACTACCGCTCGACCGAGGCCCTGCTGGCCGCGACCAATCACTGCTTTGCGGTCGCTGAAGCCGGCGCGGCAGGAAGCGGGGCTTTCCTCTTCCGCCGCGACGACGACAATCCGGTGCCCTTCGTCGCCGCCGCGGCCAAGGGCCGCCAGGATGAATGGCAGCTGGCCGGCCAGCCGCTGCCGGCGCTGATCGCCTGGTGCTTGCCGGCGAAGGCGGACGGCAAGCCCTTGAGCAAGACCGACTATCTCGAGCAAATGGCGGCCGCCTGCGCCAGCGAGATGGTGACCCTGCTCAATCTCGGCCAGGCCGGGCGGGCCGGTTTTGTCAGCGAACTGGGGGCGCAATGGCTGCGCCCGGCGGACATGGCGGTGTTGGTCAACAACCGCAGCGAAGCCGATGCCATGCGTGGCGCGCTGGCGCAGCGTGGCGTGCGCAGCGTCTATCTGTCGGACAAGGATTCGGTTTTCGAAAGCGCCGAAGCGGTCGAGTTGCTGCACTGGCTCGCCGCCTGCGCCGAGCCCGACGATGTGCGTCTCTTACGTGCCGCGCTGGCCACGGCGACGCTCGACCTGAGCTGGCAGGAACTCGATTGCCTGAACCATGACGAGCTCGCCTGGGAGGCGCGCGTCCTGCAGTTTCGCGCCTACCGCGACTGCTGGCGCCGCCAGGGCGTGCTGCCGATGCTGCGCCGGCTGCTCAACGATTTCCATCTGCCGGCGCGGCTGCTGGGCCAGGGCAGGGCGAGCGAGGCCAATAAGGCCATCAACGCCAACAACGGCGAGCGCATCCTGACCAATGTGCTGCATCTCGCCGAATTGCTGCAACAGGCGAGCACGTTGCTCGACGGCGAGCACGCGCTGATCCGCTATCTGGCCGAGCAACAGCAGGACGCCGCGAGCACTGGCGGCGATGCCCGGCAGCTGCGCCTGGAAAGTGATGCCGACCTGGTGCAGGTGGTGACTGTGCACAAGTCCAAGGGACTGGAGTATCCGCTCGTTTTCCTGCCCTTTGCCAGCAACTATCGGCTCACCAAAGGCAGCGATCTGCCGCTGAAATGGCACGACGAAGACGGCGGCCTGCGTCTCTCGCTGGCCGCTGCTGCGGGCGTCGTCGAGCGCGCGGACGGCGAGCGCCTGGGCGAAGATCTGCGCAAGCTCTATGTGGCGCTGACGCGCGCCCGTTACGCGACCTGGGTCGGAGTCGCGCCTTTGCAGGATCTGGAGCGCAGCGCCCTGGCCTATCTGCTTGGCGGCGGGCAGGCGATCGCCGCTGGCGCCTTGCCGCAGGCGCTGCAGGACTGGGGCGATGGCTGTCCGGATATCCTCGTCGAACCGGCGCCGGAAGCCGGCAAGCAACGCTTCGAGCTGCGCGGGGTGACACCGACTGTGGGCGCGGCAAGACCATCGCGGCGCGTTGCTGGTGAGCACTGGTGGATCGCCAGTTATTCGGCGCTGAAAAGCGAGGGCGAGAGCGGCGCTGCGCCAGCCGCGCCCGCTCCTGCGCCCGCGGCCGAGACAGCCAGCGAAGCGGTTTTCCAGGAGGCCATGGTGGCACAGCTGGCACAGCTGGCACAGGTGGCACAGCCGCCTCTGGTGGCTCTGGCGACGCAGGCGGGCATGCCGGAATCCGGGCTGTCGCCGCTGCCTGGTGCCGGGACGGCGCTTCCTGCGCTGGCGGTAGCCAGCGGCCTCGGCTCGCTGCACGGCTTCCCGCGCGGCGCCGAGGCGGGCACTTTTCTGCACGATCTGCTTGAAGCAGTGGCCAGGCAGGGCTTCGCTACTGGCGCCGGCGATCAGGCGCTGCAGCGCGACATGATCGCGCGCCGCTGCCAGGCCCGCGGCTGGGTGCACTGGATCGAGCCGCTGACGGCCTGGTTACAGTACTTCCTGAACACGCCGATGAAGTTGAGCGCCATGCCTGGCGCGCCGGAAACGTCGATCCGCCTGTCCGAACTGAAGGCGGCCATGGCCGAGATGGAGTTCTGGCTGGCGGTGCACAGCGTTCCCACCACCCGCATCGACGCCCTGGTCTGCGCGCACACGCTCGCTGGCGCGGCACGCCCGGCATTGCTGCCGGCGCAGTTGAACGGCATGCTCAAGGGCTTCATGGACCTCGTTTTCGAACATCAGGGCCGCTATTTCGTTGCCGACTACAAGTCGAACTGGCTGGGGCCCGACGATGCCGCCTACACGCCGGTGGCGATGCGCGCCGCGATTCTGCACGCGCGCTACGAGTTGCAGTACGTCCTCTACCTGCTCGCCCTGCATCGCCTGCTCAAGTCGCGCCTGCCCGATTACGACTACGACCGCCACGTCGGCGGGGCGGTCTACATCTTCCTGCGCGGGGTGTACGCGCCCAGTCAGGGGCTGCACGTCGAGCGACCGCCGCGGGCATTGATCGAAGCGCTCGATGCCTTGTTTGCGCGTCGCGGCGCGAGGACAAGAATGGCCGGAGAGCGGCCATGAATGCACGCAGCTTCGACGCCCGCGAGCCAATGCAGGCGCTGTTGGCGAGCTGGGCAGCGCGGCAATGGCTGCGCCCGCTCGATACCGCCTTTGCCGATTTCCTGTGGCGTGAAGTTCCCGACGCGCCGCCGTTCCTGATCCTCGCCGCTGCCCTGGCCAGCCACCAGCTTGGGCGTGGCCATGCCTGCCTCGATCTCGAAGCGACGCTGCAAGCGCCGGCATTCGCCTTGTCGCTGCCACCCGAAGGGGAAAGCGCAGGAAGCAGCCCGGGCGACACACTCGAGCCGCCACCGCTGCCTCGCGAAGTCTTCGCCGGATTGAGCCTCAGCCAGTGGCAGCAAGCGCTTGCACAGCCGCTGCTGGTCGGTGCCGGCGCCGGCAATACGCCGCTGCTGCGTGTCGGCGGGCGCCTCTATCTGCGCCGCTACTGGCAATACGAGCAGGACGTGCGCGGCGCGCTCGAGCGTCGCCTGGCGATGGCAAGCAGTCTGCAGGCAGCGCTGCCGATTGCCGCGCTGCGCCAGACGCTCGACCTGCTCTTCGCGCCGGCTGCGGGTGTGGCTGCAGCTGCGACTGTCGCTGCGGGTGGCGCTACTGACTGGCAGAAGATCGCCTGCGCGCTCGCCGCGCGCAGTGGCTTCAGCATCATCACCGGTGGCCCGGGTACCGGAAAGACCACGACTGTGGTCAGCTTGCTGGCGCTGCTGCAGGCGGTGGCGCTGAAACCGGCACCGGGCACGCCATCACCCGAGAAGCCGCCGCGACCCTTGCGCATCCGCCTGGCGGCGCCGACCGGCAAGGCTGCCGCCCGCCTCAACGAGTCGATCGCCAACGCCGTTGCCCGCCTGCCGCTGGCCGCGCTGGCGCACGGAGAAGCGGTGCGCGCGGCGATCCCGGTGAGCGTGAGCACCCTGCATCGCCTGCTCGGCAGCCGGCCCGATAGCCGCCGCTTTCGCCACCATGCCGGCAATCCGCTGGCGCTCGACGTGCTGGTGATCGACGAAGCGTCGATGGTCGATCTGGAAATGATGGCCGCCGTACTCGCCGCCCTGCCACCTTCGGCGCGCTTGATCCTGCTCGGCGACAAGGACCAACTGGCCTCGGTCGAGGCCGGGGCGGTGCTCGGCGAGCTGTGCCAGCGTGCGTGCGACGGCCACTACACGCCGGCCACTTGCGACTGGCTGGAGCAGGCATCCGGCGAACAGGTCGGCCCGGAGCTGGTCGATGCCGCGGGCAGTGCCCTTAATCAGGCGGTGGTGATGCTGCGCCACAGCCACCGCTTTTCTGCGCGCAGCGGAATCGGACAACTGGCCGAGGCAGTCAATGCCGGCAATACCGCCAGGGTCGGCCGGCTCTGGCAGCAGGCCCATGCCGATCTCGCCCTGTTGTCGCTTGGCGGCGACGATGACGACGAGGCTGGCTTCGGCGCCTTGATCGTCGATGGCGGCCTGGCGAGTGCAGCAACAACAAACGCCGTCGACGCTGGCTGCGCCCCCTCCGTCGTGGCCTCGCCGCCGCAGCGCAATGGCTATCGCCACTACCTCGAGACCCTGCGCGGGCAGCAGCCCGCGTCGTCCGCCAGCCAGGAAGCCTTCGACGACTGGGCGCGCGCAGTGTTGCGCGCACACGGCCGCTTCCAGGTGCTGTGCGCGCTGCGGCGCGGACCATGGGGCGTCGCCGGGCTCAACCAGCGCATCGCGCGCGTATTGCGTGCGGCCGGCCTGATTCCAGCCAGCGACGGCTGGTACCCTGGTCGCCCGGTGCTGATCACGCGTAACGACTACGGCCTGGGACTGATGAACGGCGACATCGGCATCACCCTGGCGCTGCCCGGCGCGAGCGATGATGAGTGGATTCTGCGCGTCGCCTTTCCTGCCGGAGATGTCAGCCAGAGCATCAAATGGGTCCTGCCGAGCCGACTGCAGGCCGTGGAAACAGCGTACGCGCTCACCGTTCACAAGGCGCAGGGCTCGGAATTCACCCACGCCGCGCTGCTCCTGCCCGCAACGCTGAGTCCGATCCTGACCCGCGAGTTGCTGTACACCGGCATCACTCGCGCGCGCGCTTTCCTCACCGTGGCCATGCCGGGAACAGTGCGGCTGCTGGAAGAAGCGGCGCAAAGACAGGTGCTGCGTGCGAGCGGCTTGTTGGCGGAGTGACGGTGGGCCTTGTTGAGCAGTGCCAGACTTCCGATTTACAAGGGGCGAAGGATGCCTTTAAACAAACCTTTTAGCTGCACGTTACCATGGTCAACCAAATGGTTGTCATCGTAATACAGCGATTCGCCGTCTTTTGAGCCCATGCATTGACCGTTTGGACAGAGGTAGGGTATCGGATCAATAATCTGTGCCTTACACTTTTCGGCCGCGGCATCAATGGCAAGATTGGCGACCTTGGTGCGTTTTTCATGGTGTTCGAGAGGGCTGGATATATCTGAAGTGCCTTGAAACAGTCTAGCTTTCAGGCTTAGGCCCTTGTATATGCTAAAAGGCATTTCCGGAATGGGTCTGACGATGTAGACCGGATGGTTTTCAGATATTTCACAAACTGTGTTGACGTACTCTCTTGAGAACTCGCTTTCCAAGGACTGTCCATCTTCATTGGTTTTTCCATTGAAGTAGACACGAAAGCGATTCCCCTGCTGGGGTCCAAATAGATTCCTGAACGACTAAATAGAATGACTGGTACTCCAGGGTATTGATTTTTCAATATATCCAGTTTTTCCTTGATGAAGCCGTGGCATTTCTTTTCCTGCTTTTTATCGTCCATTGCAAAGTTTCTCAGGGTTGGGCAGCCGGCAAGAGCCCAGCCTAATGCGGCATTCCGGTTTTCCAGCTGGACGGCAGCTGCCGTAGACTGTGCGTGACTATCGCCGAACAGAATGACAGAGATCTCGCCATAATCGAGCTTGCAATCGGCTGCGCCAAAATCGTTCGGATAACAGTCTTGCGTATAGAGTGTGCTGGTGTATTCGGGCTGACCCTCCTCAAGGGAAGCAAACCGGATGCCGGGGTGATCCTTGGCTACTGCTGCAGTAATGGCAGCTGCTGATACGGTAGCGGCAGTCAGAGCAGCGTACCGCAAGACAACTTTTGTGGTCTCGCGAGGTTTCTTCCTGCGCTTCTCCACGAGGTGGAAAGAAAGTGCTCCCAAGGCGAAAGCGAGAAGAATTGAGGGGGCTACGTATGCCCAATTTTCGAGGAGCCCACAGAAGTAAGGAGGACAACGATCGGCCAGTGCCAGAGGTATGTAGAATATGAAGTTTTGCCAACGAACTGAAGGAAGCTGTTGCGGCTGAAAACGGAGTTGGTGTTTCCGTAGATAAAAAGGAGAGTACCAAGAACGGGCAAGGTTGCCAGATAACCCGGCCAATGGTTTTTTCTCGGAAAAAAAAGACAAGCTGGCCATGATCACTGCCATACCCAAAAACTCGAGTGCATATCCTGCGCGTTTTGTTGGTCTCAGGGGGAAGAGGTATGCCAGGCCGCCGGCAATCAACTCCCATGCGCGTGTGGGAAGCATATAGAAGCAAAACACCGAATGTGTCTTTGTGAAATATATCGAGGCCGCCAGCGAGGCTATCGCCAGCAGCACCAGCGTGCCTCTGACCCTTTGTTCTCCGAATGCTCTGAATATAGCCATCAGCAGGACGGGGTAAAGGATGTAGAATGCCATTCCAGCGAAAGGGACCATGTGTGCAGCAGCCAATTCTCATGCACGGGGGAGTCGAAGTAGCTCCCTTCGCCAGCGAACAAGAAGTTGGAACTGAACAACATGCTGCTTTTTACAGTTCTCAGCAGGCTTCGGTAATCTTGAATGGGCAAGTAGATGAATCCGAAGATCATCAGTGCCATGCACAAAACGAACAGCGCCGGGATGATTCTGTTTGCTCTGGACGCATAAAAACCGAGCAGTGAAAAGCGGTTTTCCTGTAAGCCGCTGAAGATGATGCCAGTCATCAGAAACCCGGAGATAACGAAGAATATATCTACTCCCGTAAATCCGCCCTGGAAACCATCAATCTTGAAGTGGAACAAGACTACCGCCAGCACCGCAACCGCCCGCAGAGCATTGATATTATTTCGGAATTGCATTTTTTGGCTGTTCTCTAATCAGATCGGGGAGTGAAACCGGGGACGACTGAAACCGGGGACGGATCACGGTTTCCTGCTCACAACTCACGGACCCAGTTCTCGACCTGAAGCCCCTGCACGCGCTCGAACTCGCGACTGTTGGTGCTGACCAGGATCAGGGCGTCGGCCGCGGCATGGGCAGCGATCCACAGGTCGTTGTTGCCGAGGGACGTCCCTGCCGCGGTCAGGGCGGCACGTATGCGTCCATATTGACGGCCCGCCGATTCGGGCAGGTCCAGGACCGGTATCAGCTCGACCAGTCGCGCCAAATTTCCAATGGCCTGCGCACGTGCCTGACTGCGCTCGGCCCCGAACACCAACTCGCCCAGGGTCACGACCGACATGGCCACCGAGCCGGGTGTCAGGTTCCGCAAGCGTTGGGCGACTTCCGGGGGCCGGGCTTTAGCCGTGTAAATACAGATGTCCGTATGCAGCAGATAACGGGCGGTCATGCCAGGGGCTCCCGATCCTGCGGCGGCGCGTCGTCGCGGCCCTCGGCGAAGAAGTCGTCCGGCATGCTGGCCAGCAGATCGAAAGCCTCGACAGGTTCTGACGTGCTTGCGCAGGATGACCTCGTCGCCGCGGCGGAGGATCTCCAACCTCGTCCACATCGAACATGGAAAGATTCGGAAGCCGGTACGGCAGGGGAGTGCCAGCTTGAAGATCTGCGGGGCGGAGATAGACATGGCCACTAACTTCTCTAGTTGTACATCCGCTAGCTAGTCTTTCGGTGCGATGAGTGCAACGCTCTGCTAGGGCTCGGTAAGGTGCGGACGGCGACGTGCGGTGGAAACACGCCGCTCAACTGCAGTAGGCCGGGGCGCCGAAGCGAGCGCGGAAGGTCGGCGCGCGTGCAGACGAGAATGTCACCACGCGAGCAAGCGCCAGGAATCGGGTACAAACTGTTCCACGGTCCAACCAAGCACCTGATCGCGCGTAAGATACCTCCGTGCCCATTCGCCTTAGCCACGCAGCGCTTTTCGAGGGACCGGCAGCCATGGTTTTGTCGCTTGCCCGTCGTGCAACCGGCGACTTCCGGCCCATGCGCCGTGCGTCGTCTTGCCTCCATGCTGCTACTCGCGCTGCTGTTGGCGGCGCCGGCTGCGGCGCCCGACAGGCCGTGTTGGGCGTATCGCTTGGTTGTCGGGCTCTGTCACCTGCAGTCGTGACGGACAGTGGCAGAATCGGACAATGCCTGCATCAACCTGGCCGATTAAAGTGGAGAATATTCTGTCGACCGCGCCGAGGCACGCAGCGAAGTCCAGCTGGGCGACCTCGGTGCGTTGATTCGGCAGACTGGAGTTTGTAAGGTCGATGATCAGCGCGTTCGCTGGGAGTGCACTGCTAACCGGTCGCGTGATCCTTCGCCTCCGAATCCCGGAGCGGGACGTGAATTACGAACTCACCTTAGTCGCGATGCAGCTTTCAGCCTTTGCGGAGGCTGGGCCAGCTACCGTTTTGATGCCGAGCCTGCCTCCACAGTGGCCACCGTTCATGGCGGCAGCTGGCGATTCGCAGGCGGCGACGGCGCGATCGACCTGCGAGACGGCCAGCGTACCCAACTATGGAAACGATGGCGGCATCCGCTACAGGTGTCAGGCCTGTGAGGACGCGTTGTCCTGGTCGGAGTGCCGGGCGCGAGAAGGGGATGCCCAGTGCAGCGTACGGTCGCTACGTGTCTCCTGGAAATGACTGAGCTGCCGACCCTTGACGCCAAGGGCGCTGGCACGAAAGCCCCGAGTACCGGTGCGGTCTGGTTCGCAGGCGGTTGCCGCCGATTGGGAGCATTATCGGAAACGGTTGAAGATGGGGGTCGCCCCCCTGGGGCTGGACCTGGGGTCGGTGACGAGAAATGGGTTTGGCCATTCCACTTACGGGCAGCGGGGGGATCCACAGAGGGGCCTGGGGGTGGGTGCCCGGCAAGCGTGTGGCGCGAACGGTGTACGCACCGGAGCTGGGCGCTGGGTCGGCTCGACCGGGCGCCAGTGTCTCGGTACCAGCGTCGGCGCGCGAACCAGCAGTCGGTGGTTTCCCTCGCGCACGCGAAAGTCTAGATGACGCCCTAACGGTCCAGCGCATAGACATGTCCGTGCGGTCACGTCACCCTATGGATCACCAGATCAAACAACAAACGACGATCCCAACAATCCGCAGGCGGCGGTCGAGCGCATGCCTACGCGCGATCGGCAAACTGCCGCGCGCTGGGACCATGGGCGGCCGATTGTCGTGACCAGCAGGCGGCCGAGCGATCGAGCCGCGAGGCTCGCGCGCGGAGCCGCAAGGCACTTGGCGCTCGGTTCGGTTGCAGGTGCAGGCGACGGGTTGCAGTACCGCCGGTAGACGCCGGGCGGGGGAGGCGAAGGGCGTCGACCGATGGGCAGCAGGATGGACGTGAGGCGGGGCGCTTGCGGAAAGGGGGAGCCAGTCAAGGGCGGCCTTCCCGACAGGCACAGGCCACAAGCCGCGACACAGCGCAGCCACAGCCGCGAGACACAGCCACAGCCGCAAGCACACCGCAGCCAGCAGCGCCGGCGGCCAGGCGAACGACGTGGCGGATCGGTTCAGCCGCAGCCCGCCCGGCAACGGCACCTGCAGCCGAGCAGTCTGCATGTGCTCCACACGGCAGCGGGAGCGCTGCCGGCTTCCGGCTCGCCTTTTCCGGGTTTTCAGCTGCTGCCGGGCAGCGGCCAGCAGACAGGGTGCAGCCTGTGGGAGATGGTGCGTTCCGCTCCCCCTAGGAGCCCTGGAGGGCGTGGGAGCGCCGCGGCTGACCCATGGCGGGTTG
>NZ_CAJQUC010000024.1:0-60647 GCF_907163155.1 Candidatus Accumulibacter sp. ACC012 | reverse complement strand
CCGCTGTTTTCCTCGACGAAATCGGCGACATGCCGGCAGAGTTGCAAACGCGCTTGCTGCGGGTGCTTTCCGACGGTCATTACTACCGCGTTGGCGGACACTCTCCGCTGAAGACCAAGGTCCGGATCATTGCCGCGACGCATCAGGATCTCGAGGAAAGGGTTCGCCAGGGGCTCTTTCGCGAGGATCTTTTTCACCGCTTGAACGTGATCCGCCTGCGTTTGCCCTGCCTGCGCGAACGCAGCGAGGATATTCCGATTCTGGCCCGCCACTTTCTGCAGAAAAGTGCCAGTGAGCTTGGCGTCGAGGGCAAGCGCTTTTCCGACGCCGCCTTGAAGCACCTTTGTGGGCTGGATTTCTCGGGCAACGTTCGGCAACTCGAGAACCTCTGTCACTGGCTGACGGTCATGGCGCCGGGGCAACTGCTGGAAATCACCGATCTGCCGCCGGAACTTCGCGAAGCGACGCCAGCGCTGGCGAGCAGCGACTGGCAGAGCGCGCTGGGCAAGGAAGTCGAGCGAATGCTGGTCAGCGATGCCGGTCAGGTTCACGAGAAGCTGACGCAGGCTTTCGAGCGGGTGTTGATCAAGCGCGCGCTGGCGCATACCGGCGGGCGCCGAATCGAAGCGGCACAGACCCTCGGAATCGGCCGCAACACCATTACCCGCAAGATTCAGGAGCTCGGACTCGATGGCGTTAACGCCAGCAGCGGGGAAGATCGCGAGGACTGCCTGCCGCGATAATCGGCGATAATGAGCCCTTGCTCCTGATGACGAAGCCATGAACGAATCCGCCACCAAGCCCGTTGCCACGTCTGACACGCATTTTGCCGCTGTCGCGGCGAGCAGTTGCCGAATTGATCCGCGCCGCGTGCATTCCCTGCTCGGCACGCTAAGCTCGCGTTTCACGCTTGTGGCGCTGGCCGAGTGCGTGTCGACCAACAGCGTGCTGCTCGAACGCGCCGGCCAGGGCGCCGCGTCGGGTTCCGTGCTGGTGGCGGACCGACAGACCGCCGGGCGCGGTCGACGCGGGCGCAGCTGGTTGTCGACGCCCGAGGCCAGCCTGACCTTCTCCTTGCTCTGGCGCTTCGAGGGCAGTGTTGCGCGACTCGCCGGCCTGTCACTGGCGGTAGGTCTGGCGGTGGCGCGTGGCCTGGCGAACAGTGGTGTCGGCGGCGTGGGCTTGAAGTGGCCGAACGACATTCTGCTCGCGGGCGGCAAGGTCGGCGGCATTCTGGTGGACCTCGAGGCGGCAGCAGATCACTCGCTGGCGGTAATCGGCATCGGCCTGAACCTGCAGTTGCCGCCCGATGGCGACGAGGAATTTCTGCATCGGCCGGCAGCGCTGGCGCAGGTGATGGCGCGGCTGCCAGATCGTCAGCAGCTGTTGGCACAACTGCTGACCGACCTGGCAGAGATCATGGACCGCTTTGCGGACGGCGGCTTCGCCGCTTTGCGCCGCGATTGGCAGGCGTATCACGTCTGGCAGGGGCGGCCAGTGCGCTTGCTCGACGGCGTGCTGGTTGACCGGCAGGGATTATGCATGGGGGCTGATAGCGACGGCGCCTTGCTGCTGCAGACGGACGCTGGCCTCGAACGTTGTCTGTCCGGCGACGTGTCGCTGCGGGCCGTATGATCGTCGCCATTGATGCCGGCAACAGCCGCATCAAGTGGGGCGTTCATGATGGCGACGGCTGGCTGAGCAGCGGCGCGCTGGCCACTGCTGACGTTGCCAGTCTGGCCGGAGTCGCTGCGCAGTGGCCGGCCGATGCCCGCGGGGTGGTCTGCAACGTCGCCGGGGCGACGGTCGCTGATACCATTTCGCGCTTGTTTGCCCGGCGCCACGCCGAGCTCGCTTTCCTGCATGCCAGTGCTGCGGCCTGTGGCGTAAGCAGCCGCTACGAGAATCCGCGGCAACTCGGTGCCGACCGCTGGGCGGCGCTGATCGGCGCACGTGCCGTTCGAGGCAGTGCCTGTCTGGTGGTCTGCGCCGGAACGGCGACCACCGTAGACCGCCTTGACGCTGCCGGGGTTTTTGCGGGTGGGCTGATTCTGCCTGGTTTCGACCTGATGCGTGCGGCACTGGCAAGTAATACGGCGCAACTGCCACTGGCCGAGGGCGTTTTTTGCGCGCAACCGCGCAACACCATGGATGCCATCGTCAGCGGTTGCCTGCAAGCGCAGCTGGGCGCGGTCGAGCGCATGTTCGACGAGATTGCCGACGAGCCTGACGCCCGCTGTTTGCTGACTGGCGGCGGCGCCCGGCGTTTGGCTGCGCACTTGAAGATTCCCTGCCAGTTGATGGACAATCTGATTCTCGACGGGCTGTTGCGCTTTGCTGCTTCGCAGGGGAGCTGAACAGCGTTGCGCGCAACGCTCTCGCTGCCTGTTGTTGCTCGCATTGCCGTTTCCTGCATGCCCTACTGACCGACCCTCTGCCGGGAGCGCTCATCCCGTGACCGCGGCGGATCACCAACGCTCGATTTCAGGAGATCACCATGGCCCTCATGGACTTCATCAAGAAGCAGTTCGTCGATGTCATTCACTGGACTGAAGAGGGCGACGGTATCCTCGCCATGCGCTATCCGTTGCAGGACATGGAGATTCAGTATGGCGCGCAGCTGACAGTGCGCGAGTCGCAGATCGCGGTTTTCGTCAATGAAGGTCAGGTGGCCGATGTTTTCCGCCCCGGGCGCTACCAGCTGACGACCCGGACGCTGCCGGTGCTGACCTACCTCAAGAACTGGGACAAGCTCTTCGAGTCGCCTTTCAAGTCGGAAGTCTATTTCTTGTCGACCCGCTTGCAACTCGACCGCAAGTGGGGAACGTCGAACCCGATCACCATCCGTGACCAGGACTTCGGCATGGTGCGGATGCGTGCTTTCGGCATTTATTCGTACCAGTTGAGTGACGCGAAGAAGTTCTACAGCGAGATTTCCGGGACGCGCGCGGAATACACGGTTGAAGATCTCGACGGCCAGTTGCGCAACCTGGTGATCAGCTCGATGACCGACCTCTTCGGCGAGTCGGGCGTGCCTTTCATCGATATGGCGGCCAACCAGGACGAGTTGAGTCGGGCGCTGAAAGGCAAGCTGGAGGCGGTCTTCGAGCGCTATGGCCTGCTTCTGGACCGCCTGGTCGTGCAGAACGTGTCGCTGCCCGAAGAGCTGCAGAAGGTTCTCGACACGCGTATCGGCATGAACATGATTGGCGACCTCGGACGCTACACGCAATACCAGGTGGCGAGCAGTATTCCTCTGGCAGCACAGAACGAAGGCGGCCTCGCCGGCATAGGCGCCGGTCTCGGGGCCGGGCTCGGCATTGGCCAGTTAATGACCACTGCGATGGGGTCGGCCATGCCGGCGGCGGGGGTGCCGGCGGGGCAGGTGGCAGTGGTCGGTGCTTCGCCGCAGGGCGTTGCGGCGCCGACGGCAGCGTCAGCGCTCAGTGCCGACGAGGTGGTGGCGACGCTGGAGAAGCTGCACGCGCTGGTCGGCAAGGGGATCCTTTCGCAGGCCGAATTCGACGCCAAGAAGGCGGAATTGCTTGCTAAGTTCGTTTGAGCCGGGAGTCGGCGCTGGCGGGCCCGGGCGATTGCCGAAGAATGGCTGCCGTAGCGGTCAGCGCGAGCTTGCGGGCAGTCCGCTCCAGATTTCGTTGAGGTCAGGAAAGTTCCATTTGGCGGGGTCTTCACGGCTGATGATCGTCTGCCGGCAGCCGGGACGGGCGAGATTGACGACTTCCGGGAGCATGCGGGCCGCGTGGCGCGTCGAGAAAAAAACCTTGACCTGTGGGTGAAGTAGCGACTTCTCGTTCTGCTCGATGACCACGCCGATGCGGCCGCAATTGAGTAGCACCAAGGAGCCGATCGGATAGATGCCGATGCTCTTGACAAAGGCCTGGAAGACCAACGGATCGAAATGGCCAGTGCTCCACTCGGCCATCTTGCGCAAGGATTCAGCGGGGTCCCAGCCGGTCTTGTAGGGGCGGTTCGAGGTGATCGCGTCATAGACGTCGCAGACGGCCGCCATTTTGGCGTAGACGCTTGTCGCAGCACCTCGCAGGCGCTTTGGATAGCCCGAGCCATCATCTTTTTCGTGGTGGTGGAGGACAACATCCAGGGCGACGGGGTCGATGTCGCTGCTCTGGAGAAGCATTTCGTGTCCTTTCTCCGGATGCGTCTTGACGATCGCAAACTCGGCATCGGTGAGCTTGCCAGGCTTGTTGAGGATGTCGAGCGGTATGGCCGCTTTGCCAAGGTCGTGCAGCAGGCCGGCGATGCCGGCAGAACGCACCGCTTCGTTGCCGAGACCGAGTTGCCGGGCGAGGGCGATCATCAGCGCGCAAACGGCCACCGAGTGCATGTAGGTGTAATCGTCGGCAGTCTTCAGGCGTGCCAGGCTGATCAGTGCGCCCGCGCTGCGGCTTACCGAGTCCGATATCTCGTCGACCAGTCGCCGCGCGCCGCCGGTGTCGACGGTCCTGCCCATTCGCGCTTCCGCGAACATTGAGGTGACCGCCTGCCGCGAGTTGGCGACAATTTTGGCTGCGCGCGTGAACTCTGCGGCGCTGGGAGCGCGTGCCGTGTCGCGCACGCTGTTTGCCGCAACTGCCAGTTCGGCGTCGACCTGGGCCTCGGACTCGGCGACCGAAACGACAGCTTCGCCCGGCGGCAGGTCGAGGCCTTTGGCACAATCGATCCACACTTCCCTGACGCTGCTGGCGCGGATAGTGGCAATGTCCTTGGCATCGCTGAGAACAAACGATGAGCGCCAGAAAGGGTGTTCCAGCCAGGGGCCGCAGAACTCCTTGAGGTACATGCCGACAGTCAGCTGCTGAACGCCGATTCGCTTGAGCATGGCGGGTTCTCGGTGGCTGCTCCACGCTGGAGCCAGCGCTAGTCTACACCGTATGCCGCAGCAAGAAAGGGGCCTCGCTGCCCCTTTCCCTGCTTCGCGAGCCGTATTTCTAGAGCCCGGCAGCTGCGCGAAGTGCCGCTGCCTTGTCGGTGGCTTCCCAGGTGAACTCGGGCTCGTCGCGGCCAAAGTGGCCGTAGGCCGCGGTTTTGCGGTAGATCGGTCGCAAGAGCTGGAGCGCCTGGATGATGCCTTTGGGGCGCAGGTCGAAGTGCTCGCCGATCAGTGCGGCGATGACTTCGTCGCTGACCTTGCCGGTGCCGAAGGTGTTGACCATCAGTGACACCGGCCGGGCGACGCCGATGGCGTACGCCACCTGCACTTCACAACGGTCGGCAAGGCCTGCGGCGACGATATTCTTGGCAACATGGCGCGCGGCGTAGGCCGCCGAGCGATCGACTTTTGACGGATCCTTGCCCGAGAACGCACCACCGCCATGTCTGGCCGCGCCACCGTAGGTGTCGACGATGATCTTGCGGCCGGTCAGGCCGCAATCCCCGTGCGGGCCGCCAACGACGAAGCGGCCGGTCGGGTTGACCAGATAGCGGGTTGCGCTGGTGAGCAGTTCCGGCGGCAGGACCGGTTTGATGATTTCTTCGATCACGGCTTCCGAAATCTGTGCGTGCGAGACGTCCGGGTCGTGCTGCGTGGACACGACGATGGTGTCGATCGAGACCGGTTTGCCGTCCACATAGCGGACCGTGAGTTGGCTCTTGGCATCCGGGCGAAGCCACGGCAGGCGGCCGTCGTGGCGAACTTCACCCTGGCGTTGCATGAGACGGTGCGCGTAATGGATTGGCAGCGGCATCAGCGACGGCGTTTCGTTGCAGGCGTAGCCGAACATCAGTCCCTGGTCGCCAGCTCCCTGGTCGAGGTCGATGCCCTGACCCTCGTCAACGCCCTGCGCGATATCGGGAGACTGGCGGTTGATGGCCGTTAAAATGGCGCAACTTTTGTAGTCGAAGCCGATGTCGGAGTTGTTGTAGCCGATGCGGCGAACGGTTTCCTGCGCGATTTCGCGATAGTTGATGTGCGCCTTGGTGGTGATCTCGCCGGAGATGACGACCAGCCCGGTCGAGACCAGGGTTTCACAGGCGACCCGCGCAGGCGGGTCGTCGGCGAGAATGGCGTCGAGAATGGCGTCGGAGATCTGGTCGGCGACCTTGTCCGGATGGCCTTCGGAAACCGATTCCGAAGTAAAGAGGTGCTCTGTGCTCATGCTTTGATCTGCTCCAATGGAAAAACCCCGAAACGGCGGCGTTGCCGGCTCCGGGGTTCGAGCAGACGACGCTTTAGCAGTATTTTTTTGGCCGCACTTACTGCGTCCCCGCCCTGCAAGTTGTCCTGATTAACTCGGCGGAGGGATAATTATAGTTTTTCTCTGGCTGGCGGGTCAAACCTCAGCAGCTACCGGATCGCACCGTGATCACACTTTTTCGTTTCCTCAGCCGCTTGCCGCTTGCCTGGCTGCATTCCCTGGGCTTCGTTGTCGGCTGGCTGACCTGGCTGCTGTCGCCGACCTACCGCCGCCACATGCACGACAACATGGTGCTCGCACTTGGCGCAGCAGAGGCCGGACGCCTACGTTCGGCAGCCATCGCTGAAGCCGGCAAGGGCATGCTCGAACTGCCACGGGTCTGGTTACGTCCGCTCGCCGAGACCTCCAGTCGGGTTGTCGAGGTGTCGGGGTGGGAATTGGTCGAAGCGGCTTCACGTCGAGGCAAGGGAATCCTCTATTTGACGCCGCATCTGGGATGTTTTGAGGTCACCGCGCAGTACCTGTCCACACATGCCCCAATCACGGTTCTCTATCGGCCGCCCAAGCAGGCCTGGCTGCAGACGATGATCGAAGCCGGGCGGGCGCGCGCGCAGTTGCACCTGGCGGCGGCTGATCTGTCAGGGGTGCGCGGCTTGCTGAAGGCGCTGAAACGCGGTGAAGCCGTCGGTATGCTGCCGGACCAGGCGCCGCGGGCTGGCGAAGGCCGCTGGCTGGACTTCTTCGGCAGACCGGCCTACACCATGACCCTCGCTGCGCGCCTGGTCGAGACCGGGGCGAGCGTGATCATGGTCTGGGCTGAACGGCTGCCCGCCGGCGCCGGTTACCATTTTCACCTGCAGGCGCCGACACAGCCAATCAGGGGCAGCATCGAAGAGCGGGCGCTACAGATCAATCAGCAGATCGAAGTGCTGGTTCGCCAGTGCCCGCAGCAGTATCTCTGGGGCTACAACCGCTACAAGCGGCGGCGCAGCAGTGCAGCAGCGCCGCTGGCGGAAGCCGGCGCTCAGCGGGACGTACAGCAGGGTGCCGAGCAGTGAGTGACTCTGCGCACTGTCGCTGCACCCTTGCCGCCAGCGCCGGGATTTCTTGATGCAGATCGCCTTCTGCCTTTACAAATACTTCCCGTTCGGCGGCCTGCAGCGCGATTTTCTGCGCATTGCCCTGGCCTGCCAGGCGCGCGGCCACAGCATCAGGGCGTACACACTGGAATGGCGTGGCGATGTTCCGGCGGGCTTTGAGGTGGTCCTGGTGCCGGTCAGGGCGCTCAGCAATCCGCGCCGCTACGCGAAGTTCAGTCACTGGGTCGGCCAGGATCTGGCGGCCCGATCCGCCGACCGGGTCGTCGGCTTCAACAAGATGCCTGGACTTGATGTCTATTTTGCCGCCGACCCCTGTTTCGAAGACAAGGCGCGCACGCTACGCAGTGCGCTCTATCGGCTGTCGGGGCGCTACCGCCATTTCTCCGCATACGAGCGCGCTGTTTTCGGGGCCGGGGCACGCACCGAGATCCTGCTGATCTCGCCACTACAAAAGCCGTTGTTCCAGAAGTACTACGCCACACCGGACGAGCGTTTTCATCTGCTGCCGCCGGGAATTGCGCGCGACCGCCGCGCGCCGGCAAATGCCGCGGCGATCCGTGCCGCTTTTCGGCACGAGTTCGCGCTGGCCGCCGACGATTTGCTTCTGCTGCAGCTTGGTTCGGGCTTCAAGACCAAGGGCCTGGACCGCAGCCTGAAGGCGCTGGCGACGCTGCCGGCAGCGCTCGCCAAGCGTTGCCGACTGTTCGCCATCGGCGACGACGAGGCGCAGCTGTTCCATGCCCAGGCGCGAGCGCTCGGCGTTGCTGATCGGGTGCGCATTCTGCGCGGACGCAGCGACATTCCGCGCTTTTTGCTCGGCGCTGACCTGTTGATCCATCCGGCCTACAACGAAAACACCGGCACGGTGCTGCTCGAGGCAATGGTCGCCGGCCTGCCGGTGCTCACCACCGCTGTTTGCGGCTACGCGCATTTCGTCAGTGATGCCGATGCCGGGCGGGTCGTGCCCGAGCCTTTTGAACAAGCCTGTCTCAATCGCCTGCTGGCGCAGGTCTTGAGTGACGAGCCAGCACGTCGGCAATGGCAGTCTCGCGCCCTGGCCTTTGCCGAGCAGGCCGACATCTACAGCAACGCTGAACGTGCCGCCGAGCTGATCCTCAAGGAAAGGTCATGAGCGGCGACGTGTTGTTCCTTGACGAGCCCTTTCGCTCGCTGTGGGCGGGGCAGGATCCCTTCGTCGCCGTCGAGACCCTCGAAGGCGAGATTTTTCGCGAACTCGAGGCGCGCCGCACCTTGCGAACCGAAGTCGCCGGGCGTGGCTACTTCGTCAAGATTCATCGTGGTGTCGGCTGGACCGAGATCGTCAAGAATCTTCTTTCGCTACGCCTGCCGGTGCTCGGGGCAGCGAATGAGTGGCGGGCCATCCAGTGCCTGAGCGAACTCGGCGTCGATAGCATGCACGCCGTCGCCTACGGGCGGCGTGGCCGCGACCCCGGGCGGCAACACTCGTTCATCATCACCGAGGAGCTGGCCCCGACGCTCAGTCTCGAGGACTTCTGCCTGGACTGGAAAGAGCATCCCCCGGAGCTACGCTTGAAGCGCGCGCTGATCGCCCGTGTCGCTGGCATGGCGAGGAGAATGCATCGGGCGGGCATCAATCATCGCGATTTCTACCTCTGTCATTTTCTCCTGCACCTTGACCCGGCACCGACCGCCGACCGGTTCAGGCTGTCTCTGATCGATCTGCACCGCGCGCAACTCAGAGGGCAACTGCCGGGACGCTGGCGCGACAAGGATCTGGCGGCTTTATACTTCTCGGCTGTCGACATCGGCTTGAGCAAGCGTGACCTGTTGCGTTTTTTGGCGGCTTATTTTGCCTGTCCCTTGCGGCGTATTCTGCGCGATGAAGCGCCGCTGCTTTCGCATCTGGCGAGCGAAACACTTCGCTTGCAGGCACGTTTCGCTCGTAAGGTGGCGGCAGGGGAAATGACATGAGAAACTGGTGGGTGAATCCACAGTATGCAGCAAGCGAAGCGGGCGCCGTGTTTGGCAGTATCGAGCGCGTTTTTTTACTTGCCGGTGAGGGCATAGCCAACGATCAACTGAGTTGCGTGCTGCGCGTCGGCGTCGGCGACAAGCGCTACTACGTCAAGCGCTATAGTGGTAACGGCAAGACCATGCGCCGGCGCTGGTTCGGTCTGCGGCGCTGGCTGGGTCCACCGCGGGTGCGTGCCGAATGGCGGAACCTGCTCGCTTTTCGAGCCTGGGGTATTCCGACCGCAACCCTGGTCGCCTATGGCATCGAGCGGCGTTTTGGCGGCTTCGTTCGCGGCGCGCTGGTGACCGAGGAAATTCCGGATACGATGGATCTCGCCTACCTCGCTCACAGCGACGATCCGCGACTCGGCGATCATGCCTGGCTGACGCAGGTGTCGCAGCAGGTCGCCAGCCTGACCAGGACGCTGCACGACGCTCGTTTCGTGCACAACGATCTGAAGTGGCGCAACCTGCTGGTCGATGGCGGTGCGTCGCCGACGGCCTATCTGATCGATTGCCCGACTGGCAACTATTATCGTGGTGCCGTCCTCGAGTATCGGATCGTCAAGGATCTGGCCTGCCTCGACAAGCTGGCCAAGAAAAAACTGTCGCGCAGTCAGCGCTTGCGCTTCTACCTTGACTACGCAGGCCAGGCGCGTGTTGGCGATGGTGATCGGCAGCGAATCGCCAAGATCGTTCACTTTTTCGATGGCCGAGAGTAGGCGCGGCGGGCGCTGCCGAGCGCCATCGCGCTGGCCATGAGCGTGCCCGTGTTGAGCGATGCGAGAACGCTGCGCGCCGCCGGTCGCCAGCCACGACTGCCGTTTTGCGTGGCCCTTGCCGATGGGCGCCAGTTGAGCATGCGACGCCTGCTGCGTGTCCTGCCCGGCAAGCGGCTGGTTGGTGAGGCAGAACTCGACGGTCGGCGCGTGCTGGCCAAGCTCTTCGTCGGGCGGCGCTGCGAAAAACATTGGCGGTACGAGCGCGGGGGGCTCGAAGCGCTGCGTGATGCCGGCGTGCCGACCCCTGAAGTGCTCGCCGCAATGGCCATGGCCGGTGGTGGTTACGCCCTGCTGACTGTTTTTCTCGAAACAGCCGAGAGCCTTGCCGAAGCCTGGGAGCGGGTTTCCCGACGGGCCGCCGGGGACGGCGAGGCGCTGGCCGTACTGGCGCCGGCGCTGGGCATGCTCGGACGGCTGCACGCCGCTGGCCTGGTCCAGGACGACCTGCATCTCGGCAATTTTCTACGTCATGACGGCAGGGTGCTGGTCGTCGACGGCGATGCGGTGCGCGTGATCTGCCGCGGACAGGCCTTGGCGCCAGCCGACGCTGGCGCCAACCTGGCGGTTCTCCTGGCGCAGTTGCCGCCGGCGTGGGACCGCCAGCTCAGCGCTTTGCTGCCCGCTTACACTGCCGAGCAGGCCTGCTTGCCTGAGCAGGCGGTCTTGCAACGCAATATCGAGCGCGTCAGAGCCTGGCGCCTGGGGGACCTGCTGGCCAAGACAGTGCGTGAGTGCACGCTGTTCGCGGTCGAGCAGACAGGCGTACGCTTTTGCGCCGTGCGCCGCGAGGAAGCGGAAGTGCTGGCGCCCTTGCTGGCGGCGCCGGACCGCGCCATCAGCAGCGGCGAGGTGTTCAAGGATGGTGGCACGACGACGGTGGCGCGCATCGTGGTGATAGGCCGCGCGCTGCTGATCAAACGCTACAACCTCAAGAACCTGCGGCACGCGCTCGGTCGTCTGTGGCGTCCGAGCCGCGCCTGGCATTCGTGGCGCGAGGCGCACCGGCTGCTGTTCTTCGACATCCCGACGCCAAGGCCGCTGGCGCTGATCGAGGAGCGCTGCGGACCGCTACGCCGACGCGCCTGGCTGATTTGCGAGTACTGCCCGGGCCCGAATCTGCTGAGCCATCTGTCGGCCGATAGCGCGCCGCCGGCTGACGAGGGCAAGGCCATCTGCGAGTTATTTGCAGCTTTGTGCCGACATCGCATCAGCCATGGCGATCTCAAGGCCACCAATCTGCTCTGGGACGGCGAGCGCGTGCTGCTCATCGACCTCGATGGCGTCGTGCAACATCGCTCGGCGATCGCGCATGCGCGTGCCTGGCGGCGCGACCGCGCCCGCCTGTTACGCAACTGGCCGTCAGGCTGTGCACTGCAGCGCTGGCTCGACGAGCAGCTACCCGCCGCTTGAAGCCTCGCGTTGCCCCAGCGATCCGCTCGGGCGCTCGCTGGCGGCTGCCGATCAGCTGTCGGCGGGCTCGCTGAACTGCATTGCGTACAAGCGCGCGTAGTGGCCGTCGTTGGCCAGCAACTCGGCGTGGCTGCCGCGTTCGACAATGCGTCCCTGGTCCATGACCAGAATGAGGTCGGCTTTTTCGATAGTCGACAGGCGGTGCGCGATGACCAGTGTCGTTCGGCCGGCCATCACCTGGTCGAGAGCGCTCTGAATATGACGTTCCGACTCCGTGTCGAGCGCTGAGGTCGCCTCGTCAAGAATCAGGATCGGTGCATCCTTGAGCAGCGCCCGGGCAATCGCCAGTCGCTGCCGCTGGCCACCCGAGAGCATGACGCCGTTTTCTCCGACCAGGGTTTCGAAGCCGTCTGGCAGACGGTCGATGAACTCGCGAGCAAAAGCGGCTTCGGCGGCCTTTTCGATGGCCTCGCGCGGGGCCTCGGAAAGGTCGCCGTAGGCGATGTTGCTGGCGATGCTGTCGTTGAACAGCACTACCTGCTGGGTGACCAGCGCGAGGTGCTGGCGCAGGTTGCGCAGGGTGAAATCCTCGACATCGACCCCGTCAATGAGAATCTGGCCAGAGTCGTGATGGTAGAAGCGGGGGATGAGATTGGCCAGTGTTGACTTGCCGCTGCCCGAGCGCCCGACGAGGGCGATCATCTGGCCCGGTTCAACCGCGAAGCTGATCTGATCGAGAACGCGCGTGTTGCTGCCCGGATAGGCGAAGGACAGGTCTTTCACCTCCAGGCGGCCGCTGACTCGCTCCTTCTCGATGCTCCCGTGATCGGGCTCTGGCTCTTCGTCGATCTGGGAAAAAATGCTTTCGGCACCGGCCAGTCCTTTCTGAATCGTCGAGCTGACTTCGGACAGCTGGCGAATCGGCTTCGGTAACATTCCGGCGGCGGTGAGATAAGCGACCAGATCGCCTGCCGAGGCGTCGCCGCGCAGCGCCAGGACCAGAGCCAGCAGCACCGCCATCGCGGAAAAGGTGACGAACTGCAGCGCCGGGGTGTAGGTTGCGCTCGTTCTGACCATGCGCAGCTGCTTGGCCGTGTTGTCCTCGCTCGCTGTCCGGAAGCGGTTCGATTCGTAGTTCTCGCCACCGAAACTGCGGACCACGCGGTAGCCCTGGATGGTTTCCGAGGCGACGTGCGTCAGGTCGCCCATGGTCGCCTGTATCTTGAGGCTCTGGCGGCGGAACTTCCGGCTGGCACGGCTGACCATGACGCCAATGATCGGCAGGATGGCGACCATTACCAGCGTCAGTCGCCAGTTCATCCACAGCAGGTAGCCGAACAGGAAGATGACCGTCATCCCCTCACGGATGACGACCTTGATGGCATCCGTCGCGGCACCGGTGACCATGGTCACGTTGTAGGTGATTCGCGAGATCAGATGGCCGGTGTTGTGCTGGTCGAAATAGCCGTTCGGCAGACGTAGCAGGCTGTCGAAAAGGGCGCGCCTGAGATCGTGGATCAGCCCCAGCGAAACTCTCGCCAGATAATAGTTGCCGAGAAAGGAGCCGATCCCCTGCCAGGTGACGACGAGGACCAGCAGCAGAGGTATGCCGTAGATCAGGTCCAGATCACCGGTCAGCGCCGTCGTCTGCCGGCTTATGCTGCTGGGCTCACTCAGTTCATCGACAAAGTACTTCAGAATTCCGGCCATCATCGGTTGCGACGAGGCGAAGATCATGTAGCCCAGCAAGCTGACCGCGAACATGCCGAGAAAGGGCCGCAAATAGCCGAGCAGGCGAAAATAGATTCGTAGCGACGAAGTGGCTGGTTTGGCGGTCTTGCCGGCGGTTGTCAAAAGTGCTCAGTCCTCGGCTTCGCTGCCATCGTCGGCGGGCCAGATGGGTGCTATTTCGGCCGGTGCGTTTTCCTTGTAGAACAGCTCCCGGCCTGGCCCTTTGCCGTTATCCGGAATGGCCACCGAGACAATTCCATCGGGAGCTGGCAAAAAGGACTCCGGGACATCCTTCAGCGCCTTGCTCATGAAGCCAATCCAGATCGGCAGCGCTGCCGAGCCGCCCGTTTCTCGCCGGCCAAGGTTTTGCGGTTGGTCAAAGCCGATCCAGGAGCAGGCGACGACGGTTTGTTGGTAGCCACAGAACCAGGCGTCTACCTGGTCATTGGTAGTTCCCGTCTTGCCGGCGAGATCGCGCCGCTTGAGCGTCGCCGAAGCGCGCGCACCGGTTCCGTAGATGGTCACGTCGCGTAACATGCTGTCCATCAGGAAAGCATTGCGCGGGTCGATGGCGCGTAGGCGTTCGTCGCCGGCAGTCGTTGGCGCTGCCTGCGCCAGCAGCTGATTCTTGTCATCCAGGATCTGGCTGACGATGTAGGGCCGAATATGGTAGCCGCCGTTGGCGAAGACCGCGTAGCCGGCGACCATTTGCCAGGGGGTTGCCGAGCCGGCGCCCAGGGCCATGGTCAGGTAAGGTGGGTGTTTGCTGGCGTCAAAGCCAAAGCGCGTCACGTAGTCCTGCACAAAACGCACGCCGCTCGCCTGCAGGAGACGGATCGAGACCATGTTTTTCGAGCGGGCCAGCGCTCGCCGGATACGCATCGGCCCTTCATACTTGCCGTCGTAGTTTTTCGGTTCCCAGGCCTGACTGCCGGTGACCGTTGCCGGGAAGCTGATCCGTTCGTCGTTGACCACCGACGCCGCTGTGAAGCCTCTTTCAAGGGCGGCCGAATAAATGAAGGGCTTGAAGCTCGAGCCCGGCTGCCGCCAGGCCTGGGTGGTGTGATTGAATTTGCTGCGGTTGAAATCAAAGCCACCAATCAGGGCGCGTATGGCGCCGTCACGCGGATCTGCGGCCAGGAAAGCAGCTTCCACCTCGGGCATCTGAACGATTCGCCAATTATCTTTTTCGTCGCTCTGGACGCGAATGATCGCGCCCCTGCTGAGGCGCTTGTTGGCCGGCGCCTTGTTGTCGATCATGCTCGCTGCGAACTTCAGGCCGTCGCCGCTGAGAGTGACAATCTCGCCGCCCCGCCGGTAGGCTCGAATGGCCTTTTTGCTCACTTCCAGGACGATCGCCGGGTGCATGTCTTCGGCGTCAGTGAAGTCCTGCAACAGTTCCTCGAGGGCCTCGTCCTGTTCCGATTTAATCCGGCTGATGTCGACGTAGCCCTCGGCGCCTCGATAGCCGTGGCGGCGGTCGTAGTCCAGGACCCCGCGGCGAACGCTGTCATAGGCCGCTTCCTGATCGGCCTTGAGAATCGTTGTGTGGACGCGCAGGCCGCGCGTATAGACATCCTCGGGAAAGCGTTCGGCGGCGATCTGGCGGGCCATTTCCGTGACGTACTGGGCGTGAATCGGTCGTTCGCTGACGTCGCGCTTGATCACCAGGGCTTGCGCCAGAGCTTCCTCATACTGCTCGTCGCTGATGAACTCGAGTTGCAGCATGCGCCTGAGAACGTACTGCTGGCGAATGCGGGCGCGCTTCGGCCTGGCCACCGGGTTGTCGGAGGAGGGCGCTTTCGGCAAGCCGGCAAGCATGGCCACTTCGGCGACCGTAAGGTCGGCCAGCGACTTGCCGAAATAGATCTGCGCTGCGGCGGCGAAGCCGTAGGCGCGTTGGCCGAGAAATATCTGGTTGATGTAGAGCTCGAGGATCTGGTCCTTGCTGAGGTTGTGTTCGATCTTGAAAGACAGCAGTGCTTCGTAGAGCTTGCGGGTGTAGGTTTTCTCAGAGGACAGAAAGAAGTTCTTGGCCACTTGCTGGGTGATTGTCGATGCCCCCTGGCGCTTGCCACCGCCAACCAGGTTGGCTTGTAGTGCGCGCAGGATGCCCAGCGTGTCCACGCCGCTGTGCTGATAGAAGCGCTCGTCCTCAGCTGCCAGGATGGCCTGTTTCATGATTGGCGGGACCTCGTCTATGCTGACTACGGCACGACGCTCCTCGCCGAACTCGCCGAGCAGATAGCCGTCCGCCGTGTACACCCGCAACGGTACCTTGGGGCGGTAGTCCGTAAGAATCTCGAGCGACGGCAGGTTCGGGTAGGCCAGGCTAAGGACCACGGCCACCATGGCAAGGGCTATCGCGGCAAGGCCGACAACAACTACGATGGGGTATAGGATCCAGCGGAGGGCAGTAGGCAACACGGCGTCCGGAAAGAAAGGCAGATCCCGCTATTATATTGGCGCGGCCATGAAAAGGCGCGAAGATCAGCGTGGCGCTTGCCGCTCCTGTCCTCCTTCTCGCATCGCTTGGCTTGCCGCAGGTACCGAGGATGGCGCCCTGTGCACAACCGGACGGCGTCGCTGCCGTTCTTGGTCATGTCAATTCCCTGGCTAAGAACAGGCTACGCAAAATCAATGATTTTAGTGGTTTACGCTACACTCTTAGACTAAAACAAGATATCCAAGGCCCTAGCGGAGAAATTGCTTTACAGGTCGGGAGCTTGTTGCTAGCATCTAAAGTAGAATATCTATAAGTACGCTAACTACAAATTATTGAAGGGTTTTTTGGCCGGGGGTGGCGATTTGCAGCTTGATCTTTCGATCTTTAATCCCAAGGCGCGCTCCCTGATCGGTCTTGATATCAGTTCATCGTCGGTCAAGATGGTGGAACTGGCAAGCGATGCGAAAAGCGGTTACCGCGTCGAGCGCTACGCGATTGAGATCTTGCCCAGGGACGCTGTCTCGGATGGCAACATTGTCAACCTGGAAGCTGCGGCGGAGTCGGTCCGGCGCGCCTGGAAGAAACTGGCGACCGTTACGCGGCAGGTGGCCATTGCCCTGCCGGCGTCGCATGTGATCACCAAGAAGATCATCGTTGCCGCCGGGCAGAGGGAAGACGAGTTGGAAGTGCTGGTGGAATCCGAGGCCAACCAGTACATCCCCTTTGCTCTCGACGAGGTCAATCTGGATTTTCAGGTGCTCGGCCCGGTGTCATCGTCTCCTGACGAGATCGAAGTTCTTATCGCTGCGTCTCGTAAGGAAAAGGTGGAGGACCGTGTCGCTGTGGCGGAAGCGGCAGGACTCAAACCGGTGGTCCTCGATGTCGAGTCCTATGCGGTGCTTTCAGCGTTCGAGCTGATCGAAAAACAGCTTCCCGAGGGTGGCCGGGGCAGGATCATCGCCTTGGTCGACGTCGGTGCCAACGTGATGAACCTGACCGTGCTGCGCGATGGTCAGCAGCTCTACGTTCGCGAGCAGGCGTTTGGCGGCAATCAGCTGACGCAGGATATTGCCCGCCTTTTCGGAATGAGTTTCGAGGAGGCAGAAGCAGAAAAGCGCCGCCACAATTTGCCGGTGGAGTACGAGGCCGAACTCTTGCGGCCGTTTCTTGAGTCCTTGGCGCTGGAATTGTCGCGTGCCCTGCAGTTCTTCTTTACTTCGACTCAGTTCAATCAGATCAACCACATCGTCCTGGCCGGCGGCTGCGCCGTCATTGCCGGGGCCGACGAAGTCGTCGCCTCGCGCACGCAGATCAACACTGTCATTGCCAATCCCTTTGCCAAAATGTTGCTTGCCGATCGCGTGCGCGCCAAGAACCTGCTCACCGATGCCTCGTCGTTGATGGTTGCCTGCGGTCTTGCGCTGCGGAGGTTCGACGAATGATACGCATCAATCTCCTGCCGCATCGGGAAGAGAAGCGACGAGCGCGGCGACAGCAGTTCTATGCTGTGCTCGCTTTGATCACCGTTCTTTCCGGCCTGATCGTCTTTCTTGTCTACTCCGTGATTGGCGGCTATATTGCCGCCCAGGATGCCAAGAACGACTTCCTGCAGAAGGAAATCGCCGTCCTTAACAAGCAAATCGATCAAATCAATCGGCTCAAGGCGCAAAGTGACGCCTTGATGGCGCGCAAGCGAATCATCGAATCCTTGCAGCGCGATCGCGCCGAAGCGGTGCGCTTGCTGAGCGAGCTCGCCAAGCAGATGCCTGAGGGAGTGTATATCCGCTCGCTGAAGCAGGTCGGGCAGAGCATCCATCTTGTTGGCTACGCTCAGTCCAGCGCCCGCGTTTCAACGCTGATGCGTAATATCGAAGCGTCGCCGTGGCTTGAGAAACCCCGTTTGATCGAGATCAAGGCAGTGCTGGTCGACAAGCGTCGTCTCAACGAATTCAGCATGAACGCCTCCCTGAAAAGGGCCGCCGTAGGCCAAGAGGGGCAGAAATGAAGACGACGCCCAAGCTTCCGTCTATCGATTTCCGCGAGATGCTCAGAGACTTTGAGAATCTCGATCCGAAGGATCCCGGAGCGTGGCCGGTTGCGCCGCGTGTGACCGTCCTGGTCGGGTTGTTCATTTTGCTTTCGCTAGCCGGGTGGTGGTTTGTCTGGGCTGACCAGTTGGACGAGTTGGCGAGCAAGGAACAGGAAGAACTGCGGCTGAAGGATCAGTTCGTGGCCAAGAAGAAGCAAGCTGTCAACCTCGACCTGTACATTCAGCAGTTGGATGAAATTGACCGCTCATTCGGTACCTTGTTGAAGCAGCTACCTAACAAATCCGAAGTCGAAGCGCTGCTGGTCGAAGTCAACCAGGCGGGGATGGGCCGCGGCCTGCAGTTCGATCTCTTCAAACCCGGTAGCGAGCAGGTGCAGGATTTCTATGCCGAACTGCCGGTCAATGTGCGCCTGACGGGGACTTACCATGACTTCGGTGCATTTGCCGGCGATATTGGCAAGCTCTCCAGAATTGTCACCTTGAACAACATCTCGATTGTCGATAACCCGCAGAGCAAGGATGGAAGGCTGGTGCTGGATGCGGTTGCCAAGACCTTCCGCTATCTCGATGCGGAAGAGTTGGCGGCCAAGAAGAGGGCGGCCGAGGCGGCCAAGAAGGGTGGCAAGAAATGAGCAAACTTCTTGTTCTGCTGGCCAGCGTCTTTCTGGTCGCCTGTGCCAGCGGTGATCATGAGGATCTTCGCGAGTGGATGAGCACGGTGGCGCAGGACGCCAAAGGCAAGATACCGCCGCTGCCCGTGGTCGAACCCTATGAGCCCGTGGCCTACGATGTCGGTGACCTGATCGACCCGTTCAAGCCGGCCAAGCTGGGTTCGGATGCACGAAAGGGAGGGAGCGGTTTCAAGCCTGACCTCGACCGACCCAAGGAGCCTCTGGAACTTTACCCTCTGGAATCGCTGCAGTACGTCGGCGTGATGACCAGGGCCAAGGTGTCGTATGCCATCATTCAGGTCGAGAGCGCTTTGTACCAGGTCAAGATCGGCAACTACCTGGGCCAGAACTTCGGCGTGGTGATCGATGTTTCCGAATCAGAGGTAACGTTGCGAGAGCTTGTTCAAGATTCCGCCGGTGACTGGGTGGAGAGGACGAGCAGCCTGCTGTTGCAGGAAAAGGGAGCAAAGTAAATGAAGCAGATCATCAAACAAACCCTGCTCGGCCTGGTTGGAGCTGTTCTATTCATCTTCGGGCCCGCCAACGCGCAGGACGCTCACTCGAATTCGATCGAGTCGATGAATGTCATTCAGCAGGGCTCGGTGCTCAACGTCAGGCTCACCTTCAAGGAGCCCTTGACGGTATTGCCACCAGCGTTCAGCGTTGCCAAGCCAGCCCGCATCGCCTTCGATTTTGCGAATACGATCAACGGCTTGGGCAGGTCGAGTCAGGCGTATAACGAAGGTGAGCTGAAGAGCGCCAATATTGTCCAGGCCGAGGACCGAACCCGCCTGGTACTGAACCTGCACAAGCCGATGACCTATGAAGCACGCATTGAAGGCAACGACCTTTTGCTGGCTCTGGTGCCGAGTTCGACCACTCAGGGCGCAACCGCTGTCGAGCATTTCGCCAAAGCGATACCCTCGGTCACCGGGAACGCCGTTCGCGACATCGCCTTCCGGCGCGGCAAGGACGGTGAGGGGCGTATTACGGTCGATCTGAGCGATGCCAACGCCGGCATCGACATCCGCCAACAAGGGGCGAATCTGGTCGTCGATTTCGCCAATGTGAGCGTTCCCGGCGCGCTGCAGAAGAAGCTCGATGTCACCGACTTCGCCACCCCGGTACTGAAGGTGAGCACTGTTCAGAAAGGCCCGAACGCGCGCATGACGATCACCCCGCACGGTCTCTGGGAGCACAACGCCTATCAGAGCGACACCCAGTTCGTCATTGAAGTCAAGCCGATCATCGAGAACCCGAACAAGTTGGTACAGGGGAGCCGCGGCGGCTATCAGGGCGAAAAGCTGTCGCTCAACTTCCAGAACGTCAATGTGCGGCGCCTGCTGCAGGTGATCGGTGAGTTCACCGGCATGAACATGGTGGTCAGCGATTCCGTCGGTGGTTCGATCACCCTGATTCTCAAGGACGTTCCCTGGGATCAGGCGCTGGACATCATCATGCAGCAGAAGGGGCTTGCCATGCGCAAGAATGGCAACGTCATTTTGATTGCGCCGAGCGAGGAAATTGCCACCAAGGAAAAGCTCGACTTCGAATCGCGAATACAGATTGGCGATCTCGAGCCCCTGGTGTCCGAGAGCTTCCAGATGAACTACATCAAGGCCGACGCAGTTCAGAAACTGCTGATCGACCCCAAGCAGACAGTGCTTTCCAAGCGTGGCAGCGCCGTTGTCGAGGAGCGCTCAAACATCCTCTTTGTGAAGGATACGCCCAGCCGGCTCGACGAGGTGCGGGCCATGATCGCCAAGGTCGACGTTGCTGCCCGGCAGGTGATGATCGAAGCACGTATTGTTGAAGCTGGTGATAGTTTTGCGAAAAACCTTGGCGTACGCCTGGGCTGGCGGCAAACTTTCCCCGACGGCGCGGTCAGGATTGGTGGTGACGGTACGGCGGTCAGCGGTAATCTCGACATGGGCGGCACGCAGGTCAACCTGCCAGCCACGCCACGGACCGGAAACGCCGGTACGCTGAATTTCCTGCTCTTCAACAACGCCCTGACGCAGTTCCTGACGGCCGAGATCTCGGCGCTCGAAGCAGATGGCCGCGGCAAGGTCATCTCCAGCCCACGCGTGATGACCGCCAACCAGGTCGAGGCGATCATTGAGCAGGGCGTCGAAATTCCTTATCAGCAGGCGACCAGTTCAGGGGCGACCAGCGTCTCCTTCCGGAAAGCCAACCTGGCGTTGAAAGTAACGCCCCAGATTACCCCGGATGGCAAGATTTCCATGGAACTGGACGTCAACAAGGACACCCCGAATACCCGCCTGTCGACCGGTGCTGGCGTGGCCATCGATACCAAGCACGTCAAGACACAGGTGCTCGTCGAGAACGGCGGTACGGTGGTCATCGGTGGCATCTACACTCAGGAAACCCGCAACAACACCACTCGCATCCCGTTCTTCGGTGACCTTCCGTACATCGGCTTCCTGTTCAAGAACCGTGAGACCATCGACGACAAGACCGAATTGCTGGTCTTCATAACGCCGAGAATCGTTGCCGATAATCTGTCGGTACGTTAACCCGGTTCACCGGAAAGATCGCGTACGCGACTCACGAATCTCCCTTCTTCCCTGCGCGGGAGAAGGGTCGGGGGTTCGGCGGGGAATTCAGGCAGCATGCTCTCTGCCCGTTGAACGATTCCGGCGTGCAAGCCGGAATGCGCACTGCAAGTGGAGGGGGGGCGGTCATGACTTTCACAATCGGGCGTGGGTTGATCTGTCATGACCGTTTGGCAAGCCTACAAAGCCGGCCCTGAGCCGGCTTTTCTCACGCTCTTCGTTTCGTCCTCTATGGCTTGCGATAAAATGGACTTGTGAACATCGAGGACGAGAAAAGGAACGTCTATCTGGTCGGCCTGATGGGCGCCGGCAAAACGACGATCGCCAAGGTCTTGGCCAAGCGCCTGGCTTATCAGTTTGTCGACTCCGACCACGAAATCGAGGCGCGTACCGGCGTCAGCCTGCCGACGATCTTCGAGATCGAAGGTGAGGAGGGGTTTCGCAAACGCGAAGCCCAGGTCATCGAGGACCTCTCGTCCCTGCGCGGTCGCGTGGTGGCCACCGGCGGCGGCGCGGTTCTGCGCGCCGAGAATCGGGTCAATTTGCAGGGCAGCGGCCTGGTGATCTACCTCAATGTGCCTCTACAAACCCTCTGTGAGCGCACGCGCCACGACAAGAATCGGCCCTTGCTGCGGGTCAGCGACCCGCTGCGGAAACTCAAGGAGCTGCACCAGCAGCGCGACCCGCTGTATCGAAGCATCGCCGATCTGGTGGTCAGCGGTTCTCGGATCAGCGCGCAGTCGGTGCTGCAACTGTTGCTCAAGAAACTGGAAAAGCCATGGAAACCTTGACCGTTGCACTCGCGGACCGCGCCTATCCGATTCATGTCGGGCGTGCGCTGCTCGACAGGGGCGACCTGCTGCTGCCGTATCTGCGCCAGCCGAAAGTGGCGATCGTGAGCAACACCACCGTCGCGCCCCTGTATCTCGAGCGCCTGTCAGGGTCGCTGCGGCGTGCTGGAATCGAAGTCGTCGAGGTCATCCTGCCCGACGGCGAAGCGTTCAAGAACTGGCAAACGCTGACCACCATTTTTGACGTTCTGCTGCAGGCTCGCTGTGAGCGGGCAACGACCCTGCTGGCTCTTGGCGGCGGCGTCGTTGGCGACATGACCGGCTTTGCGGCGGCGTGTTTTCAGCGCGGCATGCCCTTCATCCAGATCCCGACCACCTTGCTGGCGCAGGTTGATTCGTCGGTGGGCGGCAAGACAGCGATCAACCATCCGCTCGGCAAGAACATGATTGGTGCCTTCTATCAGCCGAAACTGGTGCTGGCCGATACCGATACCTTGAAGACGCTGCCCGATCGTGAACTGCGCGCGGGTCTGGCCGAAGTGATCAAATACGGTCTGATCAGGGACCTGCCGTTTTTCGAATGGCTTGAAGTCCACCTCGAAGGGCTGCTGTGTCGCGACCCCGAGCTGCTGGCGGAGGCCATTGTTAGATCGTGCCGCAACAAAGCCGAAGTGGTCGTCGCGGACGAGCACGAGAGCGGCGAGCGGGCTTTGCTCAACCTTGGCCACACCTTCGGGCACGCCATCGAAACCGCTATGGGCTATGGCCAATGGCTGCACGGCGAAGCCGTCGCCGCCGGCACACTCATCGCCGCCCAACTCTCGTCGCAGCTGGGCTGGCTCGGTGCGTCCGAGATCGAGCGGGTGGTGCGCTTGTTTCAGCGTGCGGGATTGCCGGTGTTCGGGCCGCCGCTGGCCGTCGAGCGCTATCTGGAACTGATGCAACACGACAAGAAGGTACGCGAAGGCAAGCTTCGCTTCGTGCTCCTGAAGGACATTGGTCAGGCAGTGGTCAGCGAAGTCGCCGCGGAGAGCGAGGTCAGGAGAGCCATCCTGGCGCGCTCGGCGCATGCCTGATCTCGCTCCCTACGCCGTAACGGCGGCTAACTCGCGGGGCCGTCGCTACCCGGACACGAGGCCGTCGTATCGCAGCGAGTTCCAGCGCGACCGCGACCGGATCGTGCATTCGACGGCCTTCCGGCGTCTGGAATACAAGACGCAGGTCTTCGTCAATCACGAAGGCGATCTCTTCCGTACCCGTCTGACGCACAGTCTTGAAGTGGCCCAGATCGCGCGCGCCATTGCGCGTGCGCTAGAGCTCAACGAAGACCTCGCCGAAGCTATTTCGCTGGCCCACGACCTTGGCCATACGCCCTTTGGCCACGCCGGCCAGGAGGCGCTCAACGAGTGCATGCGCAACCATGGCGGCTTCGAACACAATCTGCAAAGCCTGCGCATCGTCGATTTGCTCGAGGAGCGCTACGCGGCCTTTGCCGGGCTCAACCTCTGTTTCGAGACGCGCGAAGGTATCGTCAAGCACTGTTCGCCCGAAAAAGCTCGCCAGTTGGGAGAGCTCGGCGAGCGCTTTCTAAGTCGCACGCAACCGTCGCTGGAAGCCCAGATCTGCAATCTGGCCGATGAAATCGCTTACAACAACCACGATGTCGATGACGGCTTGCGCTCAGGGCTGATTACCCTCGATCAGCTCGAAGAGCTGAGCCTGTTTGCGAGCCACGTCGCCGACGTTCGGCGAGTCCATCCGAGCGTTGGTGGGCGGCGCTTGATCCACGAGACGATCCGGCAGATGATCAACGCTCAGGTTTGCGATCTGATCGAAACAACCGCCGCCAACATTCGCCAATCTCAGCCCCCGGATCTCGCCGCGGCCAGGTCCGGGTCGGCCCTGGTGGCGTTCTCCGATGAGTCTTTTCGGGCGCAGCGGCAAATGAAGCGCTTTCTACGCACGCAGCTCTATCAGCACTATCGGGTGTTGCGAATGGCCAGCAAGGCGCAGCGGATCGTCGGCGATCTCTTTGCTGCTTTCACCAGTGAGCCACGCCTCTTACCGCCGCAGTATCAACTGCCAGGTGATGGCGATCAGGCGCGTCGGGTGGCCGACTATATTGCCGGGATGACCGACCGCTATGCGATCAAGGAGCACCGGCGCTTGTTTGCCGTCGGCGAGAGCTGAAGCGCGGCGAGCTGTCCCGTTCCTGCGGTGCGCTGAACAGATCCCTAGCCCTGTTTCTTTTCCGGCAATCGCCGCAGGTGCTTCAACGCGCCCGAACGATCAAGGTGATGGCCAATCCTTGATGTAAGCCTTGAGGAGCTTGTTTTCCATATTGCGCTCTTCAAGCACGGCCTTGGCAACGTCGTGAAACGAGACGATGCCGATGATGGTGTCGCCTTCCATGACCGGTACGTAGCGGGTGTGCGTATCGACCATCATGCGACGCAGCTCGTCGACGTCCATTTCCAGGGCCGTGGTGGGCGGATTGGCTTCCATTGCTTCGATAACCAGGATCTCTGCGATCGGCGGCGTTGGGCCAACGCGGCGCTCGGTCTGGCGCTTGGCGAGGATCAGCATCACCTCGCGGAAGGTCAGCATCCCTGCCAGCTTACCTCCCTCCATGACGATTACCGAGCCGATGTCATTTTCGGCCATCATGATTACCGCCTCCGAGAGCGGCGAGTCCGGATGGACAGCGAACAGCGCGGAATCCTTGACCTGCAGAACTTCTTTGACCTCCATGTTTCCCCCTGGAATAGGCTAGCTAGCTGATGCGTTTCTTGACTGTTGGCGCTGATTCTATCAGATGTCGATCGACATCCGAAAATGCGCTCGCAGCTTGCGCCCGAGGATTGCCTCGAGAAAGCACAACGCCCGCGAAGGCGGGCGTTGTGCGGTCGTAGCGGGCGAGAACGCAGGCCCTTTTTAACGGTCATGACACGGCGAGATACCCCGGATCATGAAAGTCATGACGGCCCCCTCTTCTCCCGGCCCTTCTCACGCAAGGAGAGAAGGGAGTTTCGTGAGTCGCATGCGCGACTTTCACATTTAAGCCTTCAGAGCAATCAACACTTCATCGAGCATTTTCTTCGCATCACCGAAGAGCATGCGATTGTTTTCCTTGTAGAAGAGTGGATTGTCTACCCCGGCGTAGCCGGAGGCCATGCTGCGCTTCATCACGATCGACGTTGTCGCCTTCCACGCCTCGAGCACCGGCATGCCGGCGATCGGGCTGTTCGGGTCGTCCTGGGCGCCGGGGTTGACGATATCGTTGGCGCCGATGACCATCGCCACATCGGTCTTCGGAAAGTCCTCGTTGAGTTCGTCCATTTCAAGCACGATATCGTAGGGAACCTTGGCTTCGGCGAGCAGCACGTTCATGTGACCCGGCATGCGGCCGGCCACCGGGTGGATGCCGAAACGCACATTGACGCCTTTTTCACGCAGAAAGCGGGTGATTTCGTACACTGTGTGTTGTGCTTGCGCGACGGCCATCCCGTACCCCGGGATGATGATCACGTTCTTGGCGTCGCGCAGAAGCTCGGCAGTCTCGAGCGCCAGGATCGGCGTCACCTCACCTGCCGGCTGCGCTCCGTCAACCGCCACAGGGGTGCCTCCGGTAGTTCCAAAGCCGCCCGCGATGACGCTGATGAAGTGGCGATTCATCGCCGCGCACATGATGTACGAGAGAATGGCGCCGCTCGATCCGACCAGTGCGCCGGTGACGATCAGGAGGTCGTTGGAGAGCATGAAGCCGGTTGCCGCGGCCGCCCAACCCGAGTAGCTGTTGAGCATCGAAACCACCACCGGCATATCGGCGCCGCCAATGGCCATCACCATGTGCACGCCAAAAGCCAGGGCGATGATGGTCATCACGATCAGGTAGGCCATGCCGGTGCCGATGGAGTCGGCTTGCACAAACTTCCATCCGAACAGGATGACCACCAGCAGTCCGATGAGATTCATCCAGTGCCGCCCGGGAAGTAGCAGCGGATTGCCGGAGATCTTGCCCGACAGCTTGCCGAAGGCGATCACCGAGCCCGAGAAGGTCACTGCACCAATCAGGATGCCGACGTAAATCTCGATTTCGTGGATGGTCTTCGCGGCGCCGCTGAGGTGCGAAGCGGCGATCGGATCAACGTAGTTCGCGAAACCGACCAGCATTGCTGCCAGGCCGACCATGCTGTGCATCAGCGCGACCAGTTCGGGCATCTGCGTCATTTGCACTTTGCGGGCGGCGTAAAGGCCGATGCTGGCGCCAATGAGCATCGCAAAAATGATCCACGCCATGCCGCCGAAGCCGGCCACATAGGGGCCAAAAATCGTTGCCAGCACGGCGATGGCCATACCGATCATGCCGTAGAGATTGCCGCGTCTGGCTGTCTCCTGATTGCTGAGTCCTCCGAGGCAGAGAATGAAGAGGATTGTCGCTCCAATGTAGGAGACGGTTGCCAAGCTGTAAGACATATTCATCGACTCCTATTTGCGGAACATTGTCAGCATGCGCTGAGTGACAGCGAAGCCACCAAACATGTTGATCGTCGCCAGGATGATGGCCAGGATCGCCAGCAGGCGAATCCAGCCGTCGGGCCGGTCAAGGGCGATGCCATCCATGGGTGGTGCGATCTGCACCAGGGCGCCAATGGCGATGATGCTGCTGATCGCATTGGTGACGCTCATCAGCGGCGTATGCAGTGCTGGCTTGACGTTCCAGACCACCATGTAGCCGACAAAGCAGGCCAGTATGAAGACCGTGAAGTGGGCGAGGAACTCTTTCGGCGCACCGGCGCCGATGAGCAGGAAAAACAGGGCCGCAACGCCAAACATCACGCCCGCACGCTTCGCCGACGAGGGTGCGCCGGGTTTGCCGTGACCCGAGGATTTCGCGGCCGCGGCAACGGGTTTGGCTGCGGCTGGCTTGGGTGCGGCGGCGGCCAGTTTCGGAGCCGGTGGCGGCCAGGTGATCGCGCCATCCTTGACCACTGTCGTGCCGCGAAGAACTTCGTCGTCCATATTGACGTCGATCGAGCCGTCCTTGTTCTTGCACAGTTCCTCACTCAAGCGGAAGAGGTTGGTTGCGTACAGCGTGCTCGATTGCTTGGATAGCCGGCTCGGTAGATCCGCGTAGCCAATGATCGTTACGCCGTGCTTGACGGTCACCGTTCCCGGCTCGGTCAGCTCGCAGTTGCCGCCCTGCTCGGCGGCCATGTCCACGATCACGCTGCCGGGCTTCATCGACTGCACCATTTCGGCGGTGATCAGCTTGGGTGCCGGCTTGCCGGGGATCAGCGCCGTAGTGATGATGATGTCGACGTCTTTCGCCTGTTTGGCGAAAACGTCGCGCTGCGCCTTCTGGAAGCCCTCGCTCATCACCTTGGCGTAGCCGCCCACGCCGGAACCTTCTTCGACGTAATCGACAGCGACAAACTCACCACCCATCGACGTCACTTGGTCGCCGACTTCCGGACGGGTGTCGTTGGCGCGGACGATGGCGCCCAGACTCGACGCTGTGCCGATCGCGGCCAGACCGGCAACGCCGGCGCCGATCACGAACACCTTGGCCGGGGGTACTTTGCCGGCCGCCGTGATCTGGCCGGTAAAGAAACGACCGAAGGCATGCGCCGCCTCGATCACCGCCCGGTAGCCCGCGATATTGGCCATCGAACTCAACGCGTCCAGCTTCTGCGCCCGCGAAATGCGCGGCACGCTGTCCATGGCCAGAACGGTCACCTTGCGAGCGGCCAGCTGCTCCAGCAGTTCGGGATTCTGCGCTGGCCAGATGAAGCTTACCAGCGTCGTGCCCTCGCTCAGCAAGCCGACCTCTTCGGTCGACGGGCCACGCACCTTGAAGATGATGTCCGAAGATGACCACAAGGTGGCCGTGTCTTCGACAATTTGCGCGCCAGCGGCGCGATAAGCGTCGTCGGAAACCGTCGCGGCATCGCCTGCGCCGGCTTCAACCTGAACAGCGAAACCTAGCTTGATCAGTTTCTCGACTACCTCTGGTACTGTTGCAACGCGTTTTTCCCCTGCTGCAACCTCTTTCGGAACTCCGATTGTTAGCGGCATTCAGCCCTCCATCCCTTGTCTCGTTAGTGCCAGTGTTCAAAGAAAACGGCCCGCAAACCGCGGTGCTCGCCTACCCCACGAACGCGAATCGCCAGTGTCAATCTTGAAAACGGTCGAAGAATTCCCCGTTCCGCGGTGCGCAGAACGACCTCCCCCTGGCCTCGGCCTTTGCCGATCGGCACAAGCACCACCGTCAAGCGCCTAGCGTGCGCAGCTTACCACAAGCACAAAAAGGAATTCAGCACGCGGAATACGCTGTCCAAGCACCGATCCTGTCGGCGGGCAGGCATCACGAAGAAAGCTGCTGGCTGCAACCCTTGTGCCGGCATCGACGGCGATCTCGAGCGCTCCCGCGTCCTGGCGATCGCAGCCTGTTTTGCGGCGGCGTGGGTGGGTGCGCGGCAACTGCTGATTGGGTGGCCCGAATATTGCTTCAAGAACAAATTGTGGGCTGCGTAGTGTCTACAGGCGAGGTGGCTGTGTTGAGTGCCGCTTCCTGGTGCCTGAGCCGCGAGGTGGCGCCCTCCCTTGGTGCGGCGCAGCATGTTGAAGGCCCGCGCCATTAGGGGTATAGTCGCGGGTCGCCCGGACTGGCCTGCTGGCTGGCTTCGCGCCCGTTTTAGTGAGCTTGCCGGTGCAGCTCGCGTGGGTACCATGCATCTTTGTTTTGTGAGGATTCGACCGTGATCGATTCGACCATACCTGAAAGGCAAGGGCTTTACGACCCAGCCAACGAGCACGATGCCTGTGGCGTCGGTTTTGTAGCGCACATCCGGGGCCAGAAAAGTCACTCGATCATCGAGCAGGGTCTGTTGATCCTGAACAACCTGGATCACCGCGGCGCGGTCGGTGCCGACCCTCTGATGGGTGACGGCGCAGGGATTCTGATTCAGCTTCCCGACGCCCTTTTTCGCGAGGAAATGGGCCGCAAAGGCGTGCGCCTGCCGCCAGTCGGTGATTATGGTGTCGGCATGGTCTTTCTGCCGAAGGAGTCGGCCTCCCGGCTTGCCTGTCAGGAAGAAATCGAGCGCGCGGTACGCACCGAGGGGCAGGTCGTTCTCGGTTGGCGCGACGTGCCGGTGCATCACGAACTGCCGATGTCGCCCGTCGTGCGGGCTCGCGAGCCGGTGATTCGCCAGATCTTCATCGGCCGCGGCCCGGACATCATGGTGACCGACGCGCTGGAGCGCAAGCTCTACGCCATTCGCCGTAGCGCCGCCAACGCCATTCTGGCGCTGGGGCTGAAGCACAGCAAGGAGTTCTACCAACCGTCGATGTCGGCGCGGACCATCGTCTACAAAGGCTTGCTGCTGGCGACTCAGGTGGGTCAGTACTACACCGACCTTCTGGATCCGCGCTGCGTTTCGGCGCTGGCTCTGGTTCACCAGCGGTTTTCGACCAACACTTTCCCGACCTGGCAGCTTGCCCACCCGTACCGCATGATCGCCCACAACGGCGAGATCAACACCGTACGCGGCAACTACAACTGGATGCGCGCCCGCGAGAAAGGCACCTGGTCGCCGATGCTTGGTGCCGATCTGGAAAAGATCTGGCCGCTGATTTATCCGGGGCAGTCCGATTCCGCTGCCTTCGACAACTCCCTCGAGTTGCTGGTCATGGGCGGCTATTCGCTCGCGCACGCGATGATGATGATGATTCCCGAAGCGTGGGAGTCGCATACGCTGATGGATCCGAAGCGCAGCGCTTTTTACAAGTATCACGCAGCGATGATGGAGCCGTGGGACGGTCCGGCCGCCGTCGCTTTCACGGATGGGCGTCAGATCGGCGCCACTCTGGACCGCAACGGCCTTCGCCCGGCGCGCTACCTGGTCACCGACGACGATCTGGTGGTCATGGCGTCCGAGTCCGGGGTGCTGCCGATTGCCGAGGAGCGTATCGTCAAGAAATGGCGCCTGCAGCCGGGCAAGATGTTTCTCATCGACCTTGATCAGGGACGGATCATTGAGGATCGCGAGTTGAAGGACACGCTGTCGCGCCTCAAGCCCTATCAGGACTGGCTCAGCCGCATCAATATCAAGCTTGACGATCTGCCGGCACCGGCCAGCGTCTCGGCGCGCACCTACTCGGCGTCCTTGCTCGATCGTCAGCAGGCCTTCGGTTACAGCCAGGAAGACGTCAAGTTCATTCTCGAACCGATGGCCAACTCCGGCGAGGAGGCTACCGGCTCGATGGGCAACGATTCGCCTCTTGCCGTTCTCTCGAACCGCAGCAAGCCGCTGTTCAACTACTTCCGGCAGCTCTTCGCGCAGGTCACCAATCCACCCATCGACCCGATCCGCGAGCAATTGGTGATGTCGCTGGTGTCGTTCATCGGCCCCAAGCCGAACCTGCTCGGGATCAATGAAATCAACCCGCCGTATCGCCTGGAAGTTGCACAGCCGGTCCTCGACTTCGACAACATGGCCAAGTTGCGCCGGATTGCGGCCTATACCGGCAACAAGTTCCACTCCGCCGAACTCGACATCTGCTATCCGCTGGCCTGGGGTAATGAAGGCGTCGAAGCGCGGCTGGCCTCGCTGTGCCACGAAGCCGAGGATCATGTCCATCGCGGTTCCAGCATTCTGATCGTCTCGGATCGCAAGTTCGACGCCGAGCACGTGGCCATCCCGGCCTTGCTGGCCACCTCGGCGGTGCATCAACATCTGGTCACCAAGGGGCTGCGTACGCGGGTCGGACTGGTTGTCGAAACCGGCGCGGCACGCGAGACGCATCACTTTGCGGTACTCGCCGGTTATGGTGCCGAAGCGGTGCACCCCTACCTGGCGCTGGAAACGCTGCAGCACCTGGTCGGAGGCGACGCCGCGAAGGGCGAGAAGGCGATCAAGCATTTCATCAAAGGGGTTGGCAAGGGCCTCCTCAAGGTGATGTCCAAGATGGGCATTTCAACCTATATGTCCTACACCGGGGCGCAGATTTTCGAAGTCGTCGGTCTGCAGAAGGTCGTCGTTGACAAGTATTTCACCGGTACCTCGACGCAAGTCGAGGGGATTAGCGTCTTCGAGATCATGGAAGAGGCGATTTGCCTGCATCGTCAGGCTTTCGGTGACGACGCAGTGCTGGCGACGATGCTCGACGCCGGCGGCGAATACGCCTATCGCGTGCGCGGCGAAGAGCACATGTGGACGCCCGATGTGATCGCCAAGCTGCAGCACGCGACGCGTACCGGCAAGACCGAGACCTACCAGGAATACGCGACGCTGATCAACGACCAGACGCAGCGCCACATGACCCTGCGTGGTCTGTTCGAGATCAAGGCGGCAGGGCCCGCTATCGCTCTCGACGAGGTCGAGCCGGCGAAAGAGATCGTCAAGCGTTTCGCCACCGGCGCCATGTCGCTAGGGTCGATTTCGACCGAGGCGCACAGCACCCTGTCGATTGCCATGAATCGTATCGGTGGCAAGTCGAATACCGGCGAAGGCGGTGAGGACCCCGCACGTTTCAAGGTCCTCGAGGGTGGCGAGACCCTGGCCAGTGTCATCGGCGAGTCGCGCGTCGAGCGCGATTATCGGCTGCAAGCCGGTGACAGCCTGCGCTCGGCGATCAAGCAGGTGGCCTCGGGGCGTTTTGGGGTGACTGCCGAATACCTGGTCAACGCCGACCAGATCCAGATCAAGATGGCGCAGGGTGCCAAGCCCGGCGAAGGCGGTCAGTTGCCCGGCCACAAGGTTTCCGAATACATTGGTTTCCTGCGTCACTCGGTGCCAGGTGTCGGCCTGATCTCCCCGCCACCGCACCACGACATTTATTCGATCGAGGACCTGGCGCAACTGATTCATGACCTCAAGAACACCAACCCCAAGGCCTCGATCAGTGTCAAGCTGGTTTCCGAAGTCGGTGTTGGTACGGTTGCGGCTGGAGTCACCAAGGCCAAAGCCGATCACCTGGTGATCGCCGGTCACGACGGGGGGACCGGTGCCAGCCCGCAGTCGTCGATCAAACACGCCGGCTCGCCGTGGGAACTCGGCCTTGCCGAGACGCAGCAGACGCTGGTTCTCAACCGACTGCGTGGCCGCGTTCGGGTGCAGGTCGATGGGCAGATGAAAACCGGCCGCGACGTACTCATTGGCGCCTTGCTGGGCGCCGACGAGTTCGGTTTTGCTACCGCACCGCTGGTTGTCGAAGGCTGCATCATGATGCGCAAGTGCCACCTCAACACCTGTCCGGTGGGTGTGGCGACGCAGGATCCGCTGCTCCGTCGCAAGTTCTCCGGTCAGCCCGAGCACGTCGTGAATTACTTCTTCTTTGTCGCCGAAGAACTGCGCCAGCTGATGGCGCAAATGGGGGTGCGCAGTGTCAATGAACTGATTGGCCGCAGCGACCTGCTCAATATGCAGAAGGGGATCACTCACTGGAAGGCTCGCGGGCTCGATTACAGCCGCATCTTCAATCGTCCGGCAGCAGCCAACGAAACGCCGGTCTTCCACCAACAAGAGCAGGATCATGGTCTCGCCAAAGCGCTCGACAACGAGCTCATTGCCCTCGCCAGGCCGGCTCTCGAACGCGGCGAAAAGGTCGGCATCGACCTGCCGGTGCGTAACCTCAACCGCACCGTCGGGGCGATGCTGTCAGGTCGGCTGGCCGAACGCTATGGTCATGCAGGCTTGCCGGATGGAACGATCGAAATTCGTCTCACGGGCACGGCAGGGCAGAGTTTTGGCGCCTTCCTGGCGCGCGGCGTGACCCTCGACCTGGTTGGTGAAGGCAATGACTATGTCGGCAAGGGGCTGTCCGGTGGGCGAATCATCGTTCGTCCGCATGCCGCTTTCCGCGGCGAAGCCTTGCACAACATCATTGTTGGCAATACCGTTCTCTACGGTGCGACCGAAGGCGAAGCCTACTTTGCCGGCGTCGCCGGTGAGCGTTTCGCAGTCCGCAACTCGGGTGCGACAGCGGTCGTCGAAGGGGTCGGCGATCATGGCTGCGAGTACATGACCGGCGGCACCGTGGTCGTGCTCGGGCTTACCGGCCGCAATTTTGCTGCCGGCATGTCCGGTGGAGTGGCTTACGTGTTCGACGAGGAGGGCACTTTCGAGTCGCGCTGCAACATGGCGCAGGTGTCGCTCGAACCGGTCGAGGAAGAGTTTGCCGCCCGTCAGGGCAGCGACGCGGGTGACGAGCTGGAAGGTCATGGCAAGGTGGATGTGCGTCACCTCGGCGTTGTGGACGAAGTGCTGCTCAAGGGCCTGCTCGAGAAGCACCATCGCCACACGGGTAGCCTGCAGGCGCGGAGGCTGCTCGACGATTGGAGCAACTATCGCGCCAAGTTCGTCAAGATCATGCCGCACGAGTACCGTCGAGTACTCACCGAGATCGCGGCGCAAAAGCAACTGGAGGCAGCATAAGCATGGGTAAGCCGACTGGATTCATCGAGTATCAGCGTCTGGCGGAAGTCAGTGAGCCGGCCAAGTCACGTCTCAAGCATTACCGCGAGTTCATCCTTACTCTCAACGACGAGCAGGCCAGCCTGCAGGGCGCTCGCTGCATGGACTGTGGCATTCCGTTCTGCAATACCGGTTGCCCGGTCAATAACATCATTCCCGACTGGAACGACCTGGTGTATCGGGGCCATTGGGAGCAGGCGCTGGCCGTTCTGCATTCGACCAACAACTTTCCCGATTTTACCGGCCGCATCTGTCCGGCACCCTGTGAAGCGGCGTGCACGCTGAACATCAACACCGACCCCGTCGGCATCAAGTCGATCGAGCATGCGATCGTCGACAAAGGCTGGGAAAAAGGCTGGATCCGGCCGCAGCCGCCGAAGGTCAAGACCGGCAAGACCGTCGCTGTCGTCGGCTCCGGGCCGGCCGGGCTGGCGGCGGCGCAGCAGCTGGCGCGCGTCGGGCATCGCGTCGTCGTTTTCGAGAAAAGCGACCGCCTGGGTGGTCTGTTGCGTTACGGAATCCCCGATTTCAAATTGGAAAAATCACATATCGACCGGCGCATCGCGCAGATGGAGGCCGAGGGCGTCGAGTTTCGCGTCAACCAGGAAATTGGCGGCGATTCGGAGCAGTCGACCCCCGCCGAGCGCTTGCTGGCCGAGTTCGATGCGCTGATTCTCGCCGGTGGCGCGGAATCGCCGCGCGACCTGCCTGTGCCGGGCCGCGACCTTGATGGCGTGCATTTCGCCATGGATTTCCTGCCGCAGCAGAACAAGGTCAATGCTGGCGATCAGGTGCCGGCACAGATCAAGGCCACCGGCAAGCGGGTGGTGGTGATCGGCGGGGGCGATACCGGTTCGGACTGTGTCGGCACCAGCAATCGTCATGGCGCGCTGTCAGTGACGCAATTCGAATTGATGCCGCAACCGCCGGAGAGTGAGAACAAGAGCCTGACCTGGCCTTACTGGCCATTGAAGATGCGCTCTTCGTCTTCGCACGAAGAGGGTTGCCTGCGCGACTTCGCCGTTTCCACCAAGGAGCTGATCGGCGAAAACGGCAAGGTGAAGGCTTTGAAGCTGGTCCGCGTCGAGTGGCAAAACGGCCGCATGAGCGAAGTTGCGGGCAGCGAGGCCAATATTCCGGCGGATCTCGTGCTGCTGGCGATGGGCTTCGTGGCGCCGATCAAGAACGGCTTGCTGGAACAACTGGCTCTTGAACTCGACGCCCGTGGCAACGTCAAGGCGACCACCGATGGTCACGGTTGCTATGCCAGCAGCGTTGCCAAGGTCTTCGCCGCTGGTGACATGCGGCGTGGCCAGTCGCTGGTCGTCTGGGCAATCCGTGAAGGTCGCCAGTGCGCGCGCGAAGTCGATGCTTTTCTGATGGGTCGTTCCGATCTGCCACGCTGAGTTTTCAGTCTGCGGCCGCGGGGCACCTCTTTCCCGCACCACGATGAGCTGCTTCGTGGTGGTGCAAACTCTGCCTTGTGACATAATTCCGCGCCGCGCGCGGTCCTTGCTGAAAGAATACTGTTTGCGCTAGGGGTGTTTCGGAATTCGCGTTGCAGCTGTCCTTCGTGCCAGCCGGCAAGCGCCGTACGCCAGCCACCGAGGGCCGCAGGACTAGGACAAGACTGTAGCTTCGAACGGGGTGTTAGGGGTTTAGCCAATGAATATCGTCATTCTCGCTGCTGGCCAGGGCAAGCGCATGCATTCGAACCTGCCCAAGGTCCTTCATCCGGTCGCCGGCAAGGCCCTTGTCGCGCACGTCATCGATGCCGCTCGCAGTCTTTCTCCCGAGGCGGTCTGTCTGGTCTATGGCCATGGTGGTGACGCCGTGCGCACGACCATTGCTGCCCCGGATCTGCGCTGGGTCCTGCAGGAGCCGCAACTGGGTACCGGTCACGCGGTCATGCAGGCCATTCCGCAACTCAGCGCTGCCGAGACGACGCTGGTGCTCTACGGCGATGTGCCGCTGATTCAGGCCGAAACCCTGAAGAAGCTGGCGCACGCAGCGCGCGGCGCGCTGGCCATTCTTACCGTCGAACTGGCCGATCCCACTGGCTACGGTCGTATCGTGCACAACGCCGCAGGTGAGGTGGTGCGCATTGTCGAGCAGAAGGACGCCACGCCCGAAGAGCGCAGCATCCGCGAAGTCAATACCGGCATCATTGCCCTGCCGACGGCGCGCCTCGCCGAATGGCTGGGCCGTTTGTCGAACGACAACGCCCAGCAGGAGTACTACCTGACCGACATCGTCGGCATGGCGGTGGCCGACGGCGTGCCGATCCGGACCACGCAGCCGCAGGGGGAATGGGAAGTGCTTGGCGTGAACAGCAAGGTGCAACTGGCCGAGCTCGAACGCGTCGCCCAGCGGCAGACCGCCGAGCGCTTGATGGAGCAGGGGGTGCGCCTGGCTGACCCGGCGCGCATCGACGTACGTGGCGAGTTGCGCTGCGGACGTGACGTGTTCATCGACGTGAATTGCGTGTTCGAAGGGCTGGTGCTTCTCGAAGAAGCGGTCGAGATCGGTCCTTGCTGCGTGCTCAAGAACGCGACCATCGGTGCCGGCTCGCGTCTCGCCGCCTTCAGTCATATCGAAGACGCGATCGTCGGACCGGATGGCGTCATCGGACCTTTCGCGCGCTTGCGGCCGGGAACCGAACTCGCCGCCGGCGTGCACGTCGGCAACTTCGTCGAGCTCAAGAACACCAAAGTTGCCGCGCAGTCGAAAGCCAATCATCTGGCCTACATCGGCGACGCGATCATCGGCAGCCGGGTAAATATCGGCGCCGGTACGATCACCTGCAACTACGACGGAGCCAACAAGTTCAAGACCATCATCGAGGACGATGCCTTCATTGGCTCGGATACGCAATTGGTGGCCCCGGTTACCGTCGGTCGCGGCGCGACGCTGGGCGCCGGTACGACGCTGACCAAAGACGCGCCAGCCGACACGCTGACCATTTCGCGCGCCAGGCAGGTTTCGATTAGCGGCTGGAAACGGCCACAAAAAGTGAAGAAGTGAGCTGATCATGTGTGGCATCGTTGCCGCGGTCGCCGACCGCAACATCATCCCCGTCCTGCTCGAAGGATTGCGCAAGCTCGAATACCGTGGCTACGATTCGGCCGGCCTGGCGCTGATCAACGATGCCGGCCTGCAACGCCTGCGCTCGGTTGGCCGCGTCGCCGAGCTCACCGCGCAGGCCGATAGCGCGCAGATTTCCGGTCACACCGGCATCGCCCACACCCGCTGGGCGACGCATGGCGTCCCCAGCGAGCGCAACGCCCATCCGCACATCTCGGAGGGGCTGGCCGTCGTGCATAACGGCATCATCGAGAATCACGAGGCGCTACGTGCACGCCTCAAGGCAGTCGGTTACGAGTTCACTTCCGATACCGATACCGAAGTGGTCGGCCACCTGATCGCCTACGAGCTGAAGACCACCCCTGATTTCCTGGCTGCCGTCTGCAAGGCCATCAAGCAGTTGCAGGGCGCCTACGCCATTGCCGTGCTGCGCGAGGCCGATCCCAGCCGCGTCGTCGTTGCCCGCGAAGGATCGCCGCTGCTGCTCGGCCTCACCGACGATGGCTGCTACGCCGCTTCGGACGCCTCGGCGCTCTTGCAGGTCACGCGGCGCATGGTCTATCTCGAAAACGGCGACTGTGCCGAACTGATGCGCGACAGCTACCGCATCACGACCATCGACGGCACGCCCGTTGAGCGGGCCGAGAGCGAATCGCACCTCTCTGCCGACGCCGTCGAACTTGGCCAGTACCGGCACTACATGCAGAAGGAGATCTTCGAGCAACCGGTGGCGCTGGCCAACACGCTCGAAATGCTCGGTACCGCGAACAGCATCCAGCCAGGCCTGTTTGGTGCGGCCAGCGAAGAAGTCCTCAAGGATGTCCGGCAAGTGCTGATCATCGCCTGCGGCACCAGCTACCACGCTGGCCTGGTCGCGCGTTACTGGCTGGAATCGATCGCCGGCATCCCGTGCTCGGTCGAAGTCGCCAGCGAGTACCGCTATCGCGATTCGGTGCCCGATCCGACCACCTTGCTGGTGACCATCTCGCAATCGGGCGAGACCGCCGATACCCTCGCCGCCCTGCAGCATGCCAAGTCGCTCGGCATGTTGCGCACGCTGTGCATCTGCAACGTTCCCGAGTCGTCCCTGGTGCGCGAGAACAGCCTGCGTTTCATTACCCGCGCCGGTCCGGAAATCGGCGTTGCCTCGACCAAGGCCTTTACCACCCAGCTCGCCGCCCTCTATCTACTGACCCTGGTCCTCGCCAAGCTGCGTGGTCGCCTCGACGAGCGGGCCGAAGGCGCCGAATTGCACGCCTTGCGGCACCTGCCGATCGCGGTGACCAAGATTCTCGAACTCGAGCCCGAGATTCGCCACTGGTCCGAGCAGTTCTCGATGAAGCAGCACGCCCTGTTCCTCGGCCGCGGTCGTCACTACCCGATCGCCATGGAAGGCGCGCTGAAGCTCAAGGAAATCTCGTATATCCATGCCGAGGCCTACCCGGCCGGCGAGCTCAAGCACGGCCCGCTGGCGCTGGTCGACCGCGACATGCCGGTGATTGCCGTCGCTCCCAACGACGCGCTGATCGAAAAGCTCAAGTCCAATCTGCAGGAAGTGCGCGCCCGTGGCGGCGAACTCTACGTCTTTGCTGATGCCGACAGCGAGATGCAGGAGTCGGACGGTATCCACGTCCTGCACCTGCCCGAGCACTACGGCGCCCTGTCGGCCTTGCTGCACGTCGTGCCGCTGCAATTGCTCGCCTACCATGTGGCGCTGGTACGCGGCACCGACGTCGACAAGCCACGCAATCTGGCCAAATCGGTGACGGTCGAGTAAGGCCGCAGCGCCGCCTGCGCGTACCGGTCTGTTGACCGGTACGCGCCTTAATGTGAAAGAAGCCAGTTGGAAGACGCACGAAATCCTGACCGCCTGGGGTCATGCAAATGGGTTGCTGTGAATCAAGCGGCTGCGGGGATGAAGCCGAAGCGAGTCAGAGCCTTGATCCAGCGAGAAGCGTTGCGCTGTACGGAAAGCTGCTCATAGTTGGTGGCGGAATCCCGGTAGTGTTCGCCACGCTTGAGCATGAAGAAGATGGTGCGCAACATTTTGTGAGCCAGCGCGACGATGGCCCGTTTGTGACCACGGCGAACGATCAGCGACTGGAACTTGGACTGGAACGCTGATTTGGTCCGGCTGGCGGCGTGAGCGAACTCACAGAGAAGTCGGCGAACGTAGAGATTGCCCTTGCGCACGCGCCCCGACTTTCGTTTTCCGGCGGATTCGTTGTTGCCCGGGCAAACGCCGACCCAGGAAGCGAGGCGATCCGGGGAGCCAAAGGCACTCATGTCGCTGCCTATTTCGACCAGCAGCATGGCGGCGCCGATCGCGTCGACGCCCGGTAGCGTTTGCAGCAGCGCCAGCGCATTCATCTCACTTGCCAGCTCGCCAAGCAGTCGAGCGTCGAAGCGGGCAATGGCCGCTTCAAGCCCCTCGATATGCCGCAACAGTTCGTCGAGAACGAACACATGACTCGCGGTCAATTCGCCCTGCAGGGCATCGTACAACTCCTCGCGGCTGGCCTTGAGACGTCGGCTGGCGAGCTTGAGCACCTCTTCGGGAGGCTGGCCGGCGAGGATGCCCTTGATCATCGCCCGTGCCGACTGCCCATGGATGTCGCTGACGACCACGGCCAGGCGGATGCCGGCATCGGTCAGCACTTTGTGCAGGCGGTTCTTCTCGGACGAGAGCAGGCCAACGAGCTTTTGCCGCTGCCGGGCGATCAGACGCAGTTCGCGCAGTTTGGCCGGAGGCACGAAAGAGCCACGCAGCAGACCGGCGCGCGCCAGGGTGGCCAGCCACTGGGCATCACCGACATCGGTCTTGCGCCCGGGCACCTGCTTGACGTGGCGGGCATTGACCACCGTCGCCCGGAGACCCACCGCCTCCAGCGCCGCATACGGACTCTTCCAGTAGATGCCTGTGCTTTCCATAACGACTTCCTCAGGCTCAAGCGCCGCCGCCCAGGCCGCCAGCGCCCGTCGATCGCGTTTGAAGGCACCAAATTGCCGTTGTTCGATGCGTGTCTCGCCGCTCGATTCCTCGATGATCGCGCACGCCGTGATCTGGGCTTGATGAATGTCGAGTCCAATGACCCGCTTGTGGATCGGAACCAGTTCCATACCGTCTCCTTTCGCAATAAACTTGAAAGCGGGAGGCGGTGGGTGCCAGAACCGAAGTTGCCTGAAGGCGACAGGTCGCCAACGGCCCTTTTAATGTGTGCGCTCGATGGCAGCAATCCGGGGTACGAGTCGGTTCAGCGGGTCACGTTAAAGTTCGGGGTCGAGCCGCCAAAGCTTTGCGCGACCTCTACCCATCGCTTCCCAACTCGAATTTTCTTTCATGATCCGGGGCGGCCGCAACTGCAATGACCGTTAATGTGAAAGTCGCGCAAGCGACTCACGAAACTCCCTTCTCCCCTTGCGGGAGAAGGGGCAGGGGAAGAGGGAAACGGTCATGACTTTCATCATCCCGGGTATCTCTACTGTCATGACCGTCAGTCGTGCGTCAGTACTTCACCCGCGCAAAATAAGTTTTCTGCGAAGCTTCCAGCGCCTGCCGCAAGGTGCTGATTCCCATCTGTTCGAGCAGCGGCAGCATTTTCAGGAAGACCTCGCTGGTGGCGAGAGCGTCGCCGAGGGCGTTGTGTCGGCTTTCGATGCTGATCCCCAGGCGTTCCGCGATTTTCTCCAGCTGGTGCGAGTCCTGGTTGGCGTGCAGCACGGCCGAGAGTAGTAGCGTATCGAGCACTGGCTGGCTGAAAACAATCCCTGTACGTTCCTCCTTGAGTTGCAGGAAACGCATGTCGAAGGCGGCGTTATGCGCGACCAGGACGGTATCGTTGCAGAAGTCGTGGAAGGCCGGCAGCACCGCGTCGATGCTTGGTTGGCCGCGCACCATGTCGTCGGTGATGCCGTGGATGCGGATTCCTTCCGGTCGCAACAGGCGCTCGGGGTCGACCAGTTCGTTGAAGTTTTCCTGGCGCAGCATACGGCTGTTGACGATGCGTACCGCTCCGATCTGGATGATCTCGTCGCCGGCCGCCGGTTCGAGACCGGTGGTCTCGGTATCGAAGACGGTGTAGCTGAGATCGGCCAGCGGCCGGTCCAGGTCGATGCTCTGATCACGAAAGTCGAAGAGGTCGAAATCGTAGTACTCGGGGCGCAGCTGGCTCTCGTCGCTGGCCTCTGCTGCGGCCAGCGTCTCGGGGATGGCCACCGGCAGGACCAGCCGGAAGAAGGCGCAGTGTGCGGCCTTGTCGCGCTGGTACCAGACTTCGCCACCATGGCGGTCGATGACATCGCGTAGCGACAGCGGCGAGTGCTCGCTGCCGACCTGCATCGGTTCCGTTTCCCAGGTGTAGAAAGTCTCCGAGGACATGGCGTGCCCGGCCCAGATGATATCCAGGTAGGCCAGCTTGCCGAAGGGCTGCAGCCGGAAACGCAGCTCCTTGATTTGATAGTGTTCGAGCAAGCGGAAAGCCAGGCCGCAGATCGAAAAGACCAGCGAAAAGCTCTCTGCGCGCAGCCACAGGGCGTCGTCGATTTCCTCGGTCTTGCTCGGCAGCCCGAGTTGCTCCTCGATGCGGCGCTGCGCGGCGGCGATGATGTCGATGCCCAGGACGTCTTCCAGCGGCCAGCGGGTCTTCAAGGAATCGGCGAACTCGTTCATCGTCTGGTCGAGGCGCTGGCTCATGCGCACGACCTCGTCGCTGACAATACCGACAAAGCGCTCGCGTACCGCCGCTTCCATGTCCGGGTAGTCCATCAGGTTGCCGACCGCGACGCGGATATTGGCCAGGCTGCCGCGGCTGCCGTCGGTCAGCGATTGCAGGACCTGATCGCGGCGCGACTCCTGTTCCAGGCTCCGCGTGATGTTCTCGACGGTGAGCACGTAGCCGCTGATGTCGTTCTCCGGCGAGTCGTCGGCGATCGACAGCACCGGCACCATTTGCACGCGCAGCAGTTGGCCGCCGCGAGCGGTGGTGATGAAGTTGGCGATCGCCGCCCCGGCCCCTTTTTGCAGGCGTTGGTGCACCACTTCGAGCGCGTGATCGATCTGGTTACGCTCGAGGATCGAGAAGATCGAACGCCCGAGGCCGATCAACGCACCCCCGGTACCCGTCGTGCTGCCTTGCGCCAAGGCCCTGAACTGCAGCCGGGCGCGGCTGTTGTAGAGAAGAATGCGGCCGTCCAGATTGCACACCACCACCGCCTGTGCCAGCTCGGACATCAGTGCTGCCAGGCGGTTTTTCTCTTCCTCGACAGAGGCCTTGGCGGCCGCGATCTGGATGTCCACGTCATCCATCAGTCCATCACGCTGCTGCGCCAGATCGTTGGTCGCCTCGGCCAGCTGTCGGACTTCGGGCGGGCCTTCGGGAAGGACGCGAAAGTCGCGGTTGGCGGTGAGCATAAGGCGCAGGCATTCGGCCATCTTGAGCAGCCCCTGCACGTATTGGCGGAACAGGTAACGAATCACCAGCAGGCCGAGGACGAAGCCAAAGGTGGTCATCATCGCGCCGAGCGAAAGATGTGGCGCGATCAGCTGCACGAGCATTGCCCGCTCGGGCGCTTTTGCGCCGGCCCAGATGAGCAGCGCGGTAATGACAAAGGGGCCGGTCATCAGCAGACCGAGGACGATCACCGAGATGGCGAAGCGGATACGTGCGTTCATTCACTGGGCCTGTTCAACGATTGCGGGTGATCTGGCACTCATCACCCCTCCCAAAGTGGCGTGCATCGGTCCAGAAATCGCGTCGCCAAGGCGACGAGGCATAAGCTTAGCCGACTGGCCGCGGAAATGAGCAGGGCAGAGCGGACAAAGTGGCAAACTCCCGACCGGGAAAGGGGGGGCAGGTGCGCCGTTTTTTTGCCGCGAGCAACGCCAACCGCGGCGGCCGCTTCCACGGTCGCGCTTTATATTCATGCGATTGCCCTGTTGGCTTTGACGACAGAGAATCGATTCGATATACTGCCGCACTCGATGGCCAAGTAGCTCAGTTGGTAGAGCAGCGGACTGAAAATCCGCGTGTCCGTGGTTCGATTCCGCGCTTGGCCACCATGAAAAAAATTTAGCCCGGCCATTGGTTGGGCTAAATGCGTTCTGGGTGGCGCATGTGTCGGGCGTGGCCTGCAGGCCAGCGGGCTGTCCGCGAATTCCACATTGATCCTCAACGATTGAGCTTCCAAGCATCGGCTGGCCAGGTTTCTCGGCTGCACTCGATGGCGCCGCTGCGCCCGTCCCGGTTGGCGATAGCGGCGATTAATGTGAAAGAAGCCAGTTGGAAGACGCACGAAATCCTGACCGCCTGGGGTCATGCAAATGGGTTGCTGTGAATCAAGCGGCTGCGGGGATGAAGCCGAAGCGAGTCAGAGCCTTGATCCAGCGAGAAGCGTTGCGCTGTACGGAAAGCTGCTCATAGTTGGTGGCGGAATCCCGGTAGTGTTCGCCACGCTTGAGCATGAAGAAGATGGTGCGCAACATTTTGTGAGCCAGCGCGACGATGGCCCGTTTGTGACCACGGCGAACGATCAGCGACTGGAACTTGGACTGGAACGCTGATTTGGTCCGGCTGGCGGCGTGAGCGAACTCACAGAGAAGTCGGCGAACGTAGAGATTGCCCTTGCGCACGCGCCCCGACTTTCGTTTTCCGGCGGATTCGTTGTTGCCCGGGCAAACGCCGACCCAGGAAGCGAGGCGATCCGGGGAGCCAAAGGCACTCATGTCGCTGCCTATTTCGACCAGCAGCATGGCGGCGCCGATCGCGTCGACGCCCGGTAGCGTTTGCAGCAGCGCCAGCGCATTCATCTCACTTGCCAGCTCGCCAAGCAGTCGAGCGTCGAAGCGGGCAATGGCCGCTTCAAGCCCCTCGATATGCCGCAACAGTTCGTCGAGAACGAACACATGACTCGCGGTCAATTCGCCCTGCAGGGCATCGTACAACTCCTCGCGGCTGGCCTTGAGACGTCGGCTGGCGAGCTTGAGCACCTCTTCGGGAGGCTGGCCGGCGAGGATGCCCTTGATCATCGCCCGTGCCGACTGCCCATGGATGTCGCTGACGACCACGGCCAGGCGGATGCCGGCATCGGTCAGCACTTTGTGCAGGCGGTTCTTCTCGGACGAGAGCAGGCCAACGAGCTTTTGCCGCTGCCGGGCGATCAGACGCAGTTCGCGCAGTTTGGCCGGAGGCACGAAAGAGCCACGCAGCAGACCGGCGCGCGCCAGGGTGGCCAGCCACTGGGCATCACCGACATCGGTCTTGCGCCCGGGCACCTGCTTGACGTGGCGGGCATTGACCACCGTCGCCCGGAGACCCACCGCCTCCAGCGCCGCATACGGACTCTTCCAGTAGATGCCTGTGCTTTCCATAACGACTTCCTCAGGCTCAAGCGCCGCCGCCCAGGCCGCCAGCGCCCGTCGATCGCGTTTGAAGGCACCAAATTGCCGTTGTTCGATGCGTGTCTCGCCGCTCGATTCCTCGATGATCGCGCACGCCGTGATCTGGGCTTGATGAATGTCGAGTCCAATGACCCGCTTGTGGATCGGAACCAGTTCCATACCGTCTCCTTTCGCAATAAACTTGAAAGCGGGAGGCGGTGGGTGCCAGAACCGAAGTTGCCTGAAGGCGACAGGTCGCCAACGGCCCTTTTAATGTGTGCGCTCGATGGCAGCAATCCGGGGTACGAGTCGGTTCAGCGGGTCACGTTAAAGTTCGGGGTCGAGCCGCCAAAGCTTTGCGCGACCTCTACCCATCGCTTCCCAACTCGAATTTTCTTTCATGATCCGGGGCGGCCGCAACTGCAATGACCGTTAATGTGAAAGTCGCGCAAGCGACTCACGAAACTCCCTTCTCCCCTCGCGGGAGAAGGGCCGGGGGTGAGGCGGAGAATTCAGGGAGCATGCTCCCTGCCCGTCGAACGATTCCGGCGTGCAAGCCGGAATGCGCACTGCAAGTGAGAGGGCGGACGGTCATGAATTTCATCATCCGGGGTATCTCGACTGACATGATCGTTAGCGTTGGTTGGTCGTGGGCAGCATTGTGCTGCAAAAGAGAAATTCGCCCAATTGTCGTGTGCATGCCCTGGCGAAGTGCCGGTGGTGAATGGCACTGATCACGATCGGCCGCACATCATCACGAGACGCTCCTTCAGTTTCGACCAGCGCTGTTGCACCTGCTTGCCCTTAACCGCCATGGCCAGCGCTCTTTTCTGCCCGACCAGCACGACCAGCGCCTTGCCGCGGGTGATACCGGTGTAGATCAGCTTGCGCTTGAGCATCATGTAGTGCTGGGTGGAGACGGGAATGACCACCACCGGGTACTCGGAACCCTGTGACTTGTGTATCGTCGTTGCGTAACAGAGGACCAGGTCGTCGAGTTCGCCAAACGGATAGTTGATCTCCCGGCCATCGAAAGCCACCGTGAGCTCCTTTTCGTCGGCATCGAGGGCTGTGATGAAACCGATATCGCCGTTGAAGACGTCGCGATCATAGTTGTTCTCGATCTGCATGACCTTGTCGCCGACGCTGAAGCGGTTGCCGAACTTGTCGATGCTGTCTTCGCCGGGCGGGTTGAGCACCGCCTGCCGGGCCTGGTTGATGCTACGGGCGCCGGTGATGCCCCGGTTCATCGGGCATAACACCTGGATGTCGCGTAGCGGATCAATCTTGAACCTGCCGGGCAGGCGAGTCTGTACCAGATCGACGACAGTCTGCGCGATGGCTTCCGGTTCCTCGGCGGCGACGAGGTAGAAATCCGAGGCTTCGCCTTTCGCGGGCAGGCTGGGAAAGACGCCCTGGTTGATCTGGTGGGCACTGCGAACGATGCGCGAGGCTGCTGCCTGGCGGAAGACTTCAGTGAGCCGGACGACCGGAACCGCGCCCGAGTCGATGACGTCGCCGAGGAACTGCCCCGGGCCGACCGCAGGCAGTTGATCGACGTCGCCCACCAGAATCAGCGTGCTGCTGGTGGCGACAGCGCTGAGTAACTGGTTTGCCAGCGGCACGTCGATCATCGAGCATTCGTCAGCCACCAGGAGATCGCATGCGAGGGGGTTGTCGGCGTTGCGTTTGAACTGGCCGTTGAGCGGATTGATCTCCAGCAAGCGATGGATGGTCTTCGCTTCCAGTCCGGTCGATTCGCCGAGACGCTTGGCGGCGCGTCCGGTGGGTGCGCAGAGCAGGGGCTTGACGCCCTTGGCGGCCATGATCGTCAGAATCGAATTCACCAGGGTGGTCTTGCCCACCCCGGGCCCGCCAGTGATGACCAGCAGTTTGCACGACAGAGCCAGACGGACTGCCTGCTTCTGGCTGTCGGCCAGTTGCATGGCCAGTTTCTGCTCCACCCAGGGAATCGCCTTGTCGCCCGCGAAGGTCGGCAGGGTCGTGACTTCGCTCTTGAGCCGCTGAATCTGAGCGGCTATCGACTGCTCGGCGTAGTACAGCGGTGCCAGAAACACACAGGCTTGTCCTTCGACGGTGTTGGGTAGCAGGGCCTTGTTGGCGATCTCCTGGGCAATGGCCGCCTCGATGATCGCTGCCGGGATGTCGAGCAACTTCACCGCCAGGGGCACCAGTTCGGCATACGGCAAGCCGCAGTGGCCGTGCCGCGAAGCTTCGCTGAGTGCATAGGAAATGCCGGCCTGGGCACGCAGTGGAGAATCCTTGGCGATGCCGACTTTCCGGGCAATCGTGTCGGCCGACAGGAAGCCGATACCGCGGATGTCCTGGGCCAGGCGGTAGGGATTTTCCTTGACGATGGCGATGGCTGCCTGGCCATAGGTCTTGAAGATGCGCACCGCACGCGAGGTCGATACCCCATGCGCGTGCAGGAAGACCATGATCGCGCGAATGACCTTCTGGTCGGCCCAGCCGGAGGTGATCTTTCTGGCGCGAATATCGCCAATGCCGGGAATTTCACGCAGGCGCTGTGGCGAGTGCTCGACGACATCGAACACCGCCGCGCCGAAGGCCGTCACCAGTTTTCCGGCATAGACCGGGCCAATGCCTTTGACCATGCCTGACGCGAGGTAGCGCTCGATGCCCGTCAGCGTCGTGGGCGGCGAGATCTTGACGAACAGCGCGCGAAACTGACGACCGTGCTCGCGGTCGGTGACCCAGTGCCCGGAAGCCGCTGCGTACTCGCCGGGTGAAACGACCGGCGTGTGGCCGATCAGGGTGATCAGCTCGCGCTCGCCCTTCACTTTCAGGCGCAGGACGCAGAAACCGTTCTGCTCGTTGTGAAAGGTGACGCGTTCAACCAGGCCGGCAAGGCGTTCGAGTTCGGAGGAGGGGGATATGGTGGCGTAGTCGGACATGGCGAATTGGCGGAGTGCAGGCCGTGCGCTGAGGCGACTACACGCTGTTCTCAGCCCATGGCTGGTCGCCGATGCTCCGAGTTTAGGCGATGGCCAGCGGTCGGGCCATGCCTGCTAGCCAAATATGGTCTGCATTTGCTGAGCGTCGCGGTCGATTTCCGGCAGGAGGTCGGCGAAGCGCTTGCGAAAGGCCTCTGCTTCGTCGGCATTCGGGTTGACGTCCTGAGCTAGCCATTCAAAATCCGTGCCGGCCAGGATGCTGCCAATATAAACGACGTCTGCGAGTGTCCGTATCGGGTCTGGTGCTGGTCGCAGCTGATCGTGATCGATTGTCGCGTCGACGATTTCCTCAGGCATGCCGAGGGCGCCGAGCAGCGAGACGCCGATGCTTTCATGCCATTGCATGATCAGGAACCTCATGCTGTCGGGGCGGGCGCACAGCTCCGGGTATTGAGCAGCGCGGTAGAGCATGTAGAAAGCCCCGAGGTCGTGGACCAGGCCGGCCAGCAGGGCTGCGTCCTGATTGATCCGCGTGTGGGCGCGGGCAAGAACGCGCGTTGCCGCCGCGCTTTTCAGCGAGTGCGTCCAGAGGGCGACGGTGAGGTCGTTGAAGATCGCGACATCCCTGGAGCGCACGAGCTGGCGCATGGCGATGGCCAGCGCCGTGGTGCGTACCAGATTGAGGCCCAGGCGGGTGATCGCTGCCTTGAGATCCTGCGCCGGCGCGCCACCCGCCTGATAGAGAGCGGAATTGGCCAGCTGCAGCAGTTTGGCGGCGATCAGGGGTTCCAGGCTGACGATGCTGCTGATGCGTGCAAGCGGCAGGTCGGGATTCTGCAGTTCCCGGCGCAGGCGCAAAGCGGCGTCGAAGCTGGTAGGAAAGACGACATCCCCTTTTCCCAGTTCGTCGGCGATGTCCTTGATCATCTGGAAGCGCTGCGCGCTTAGTGCTTGTCCATGCTTGTCGGCATTTGGGTCTTGCTTTGGATTCATGACGGGTGCGGGCCTTTCTTGTCTGGTGCAGCGTTGCGGACTCGGTCACCAGTCATTGAAGGTGCCGAAGGCGATCGATTGCAGGCGCCGACGGAAGCGTGTGCCGATCCGCGGGTCGGACGATAGTTCCAGAATTCGCGCTTGCGCGATGTTGTCGGGAAAGTGCTCAAGGGTGTCAATGATCCGGCGCAGGTAGCCGCGTGTGGCGTTCGAGCCTTTGACGCGAAGCAGTTCCGATGCGAGCGCATCGACCGTTGCCGCCGTGGGAAACGCGGTGAGCGCTTCTGCGATTGCCGTCAGGCGCGCGTAGTTGTCGGAATTCTGCCTGAGCAGACCGAGCAGAAACACGCCCGCTTCGACCCGCCCCCCATGACACAGCGAATTGAGCAGCTTGCAGCCGTCCCTGAACAGGTCTTCGTTCGCCGAGAGCGATTGCTGGAAAATGCTGCCAATCGGGACACGTGAGAGGTCCAGGCTGTCCTCGTTCAGCCACGACGGCAGGCCGGTGGTAAATTGGGGATTCCTGGGAAAGGGAAGGAGCGAACGGCGGCTTATTGAAAAGCGCAGGCACCCGGACCATCCGGGTGGCCGCAACTGCCACAGGAGCTGGGCATGGCATGGGCACGCGATGCCGAGTTGCCTGGCGCGGCAAAAGCCGACAGCTTCTTGCGCAACTCGCTGCTGTGGCAGTCCGGGCACTCCGGCGCAGGTGATGACTGACGGACCAGCTTCTCGAACTCCTTGCCGCAGGCGGAGCACGCGTATTCGTAGATGGGCATGATGTCGATACTCCCGATGATTTCGCGATGATGCCTGAAAATCGGCTTGTCCGCAGAAAGCGTGCTCAAGCAGCAGTAATTCGCAGTCAGTTGAAGCCAGCCATCACCGTAATCCTCACCGGGCGTTCGCGGTGCCATGGCGACCAACGCCAGGGCGGTCATCAAGATTTCCTGCATTTTTCGTGGAGTGAATGGAGGCAGGGGCAAAGCTTCCGTAGAATGGGAAAAAAATGATCAGGGAAGCGCCGTGGCCACTACTCGCAAGAATTCATCCTCGACCTTGTTCACATTGAATGTCGAACTCGTCGATACGACGCCTCTCATCTGGCGCCAGATCGTGATCAACGGAGACGCGAGCTTCGCCATGCTGCACCACGTCATTCAGGCCGCGATGGGCTGGCAGGATGTCCATTTGCACGAGTTCCGGGTCGGCAACATGAGAATCGGTGTTCCGGATGCGGAGTACGATGAGCCCGACCAGCCGGTTGCCGTCGAAAAGCGCATCCGACTCGACCGTCGCCTGGCGATGGGCAGCAGCTTCACTTACCTCTACGACTTTGGCGACAGCTGGGAACATCGCATCAGCGTCGAGCAGGTTCGCGCCCGCGATGATCGCTACAACGACGGACCCGTCGCCGGGGTCGAGGCGGGCGAGCGCGCATGTCCGCCCGAGGATGCCGGTGGCGTTGGCCGCTACCAGGAGTTCGTGGAGAGCTTCGAGAGCGATCCTTACGGAGAAGAGACCGAACAGATGCGCACCTGGGCGGGGCTGGACTTCGATCCCGCACGCTTCGATCGGCCCGCAGCGAACGCGGCGATCAGCCGCATGCTCTCTAACGGCTGGATCAAGTAAGCTGACGTTGGCGTTGGCGGCCGCGCCGCAGCGACGGATGACGAGAGGCGGTCGGTAAGCTATTGCTCGCCGTCGGACCGGGCGCACCAGTCGATGCGGCGCTCGGGACAGAGGGCGCCGGCGAGCGCGGTGACCTATGCCCGTCGCGGCGGCTGGAACTACCTGCGGAAGCTGGCTTGGACTTCGCCATGACGCGGGCACGTCGTTAGATGGTCGTTGACCATGCCCGTCGACTGCATGAACGCGTAGCAAATCGTTGCGCCGACGAACTTGAACCCGGCTCGACCCAAGGCCTTGCTCATGGCCTCCGAGCGTGTGCTCTTGGCGGGTACCTCGGCCATTGTCGTCCATTGATTCTGAATCGGGGTGTCATCAACGAAATGCCATAGAAAATTGCTGAACGACTGTCCGTCGCCGGTGAGTAGAAGGTAGGCTTTGGCGTTCTGGATGGTTGCGGCTACCTTGGCGCGATTTCGAACGATCCCCGCATCGGCCAACAATGCGGCAACTTTTCGGTCGTCATACTCGGCTATCCGCGCCGGATCAAAACCATCGAAGGCACGGCGATAGTTTTCTCGTTTTTTGAGGATCGTCGCCCAGGACAAACCGGCCTGCGCTCCTTCCAGGATCAGCAGTTCAAACAGGGATCGATCATCGTAGAGCGGCACGCCCCATTCCGAATCATGGTAGTCACGGTAAAGGTCGAAACCTTCGCACCACGGACAAGCTTGCATCGCGATCAACTCGGCGCCCAAAGGCTCAGTGTACTGCCAAGAGGGCGGGGAGTGCCCGTGGCTGCTTCCTGGCCTGCCAGGGCGATTCATACCTCAGCCACCTGCCTGGGGTTGCTTCTTGCGACAGACTCAAGCCAGCCGTTCGATCTTGAGGCTGGCCGTCTCGATGTGCTGCTCCAGCGCGGTGATGCAGGGTCCAAATCGGTTACTTAACCCACGACCCCGGCGAGGAACGCGCGCGCCAGTGCTTCTGCCCGTCGCCAGGTTTCGTTGGCCACACTGGCGTGAATGCTTGCTTCGGAGAGGGTGTCAGGAAGCCGGCCACCACTTCGGGGTGCGAAAGTCATGGGCGTCATGTCGTAGGCTGGCGCAATGTCATACGGCCGACCATCGTCGGAGACGAATGACAAGTTCCCGTTGTGCATATCGGAGTTGCCGATGAGGGTGCCAAAGGCCCACAGGAGATCTGCCCCGTCGGCTGCTTGCGGACGAATTAGGCCGTCAACGGCAAGGTGGCGCGCTATGGCAGGCCAGCCACCTGTTCCTGCCCCGACGAATTCGGCATTCAGCACGGCCAAAGAGATCAGCGCACGCCGGCCCAGCTTGCCGGTGCGATCAAAACGTTCGACCTCGAGGAAGCGCTGAGCGCCGTGGTCCAATATCTGCGTCTTGGCAGCAGGAACGCCAGCTTCGCGCAGCGTGTTCAGCGCGAGGTGTTCGGCCATCAGCAGATCACGCCAGCGCTCGCTTACGGGCCCTTCCTCGATCTCGCTGAACTTCACGATAAGGTGCCGAGGGCCATCTGGCGTCATGGCTCTGGTGGTGAACTTCGGCTGTTCGCCCCCGCTGACGATCCAGGTAGCTCACCGCGCGCGGCCTCTAGTCCGAACGCAACGCCTTCGTGAAGGGTGCCAAACGTGCCAGCGCACAGGCGGGACTGGTGGCCCTGCAGAACTGGGTCAAACGCCACAAGCTCAGCATGTTCGTCACGCTCACTCTGGAGGAGGCGGTCATTGTCTGCGCCATCGACGAAGAGGCCAAAGCCCAAGATAGCTTGCTCGACGGCTGCTACCTCCTGGAAACCAACGTCCCGGTCGACTTGATGGATGCGAAGACCGTGGATGAGCGCTATCGCGATCTGCAAAAAGTCGAACGTAACTTCCGCACCGTGAAAACCGCGGCTTGTATCGGCGTCGCTCGGCCGGTAGATTAACGTAGTTCCGTGTGCGGTGAATACGGTTACCGGTCTCGAGGTCGCGCGTCTCGGCCTGGACGGTGGGAAAGATCACCGGGATGTCGGTGCTGGCGGGGTTGCTGTGCAACTGCTCATGGACGCTGTAAGCATCCAAGCCGGGCATCATCCCGTCGAGCAACATCAGGTCCGGTCGTGGCTCGACAGTCGCAGCACGCAATGCGCGCTCTCCGGAATTTTCGGCGCGTACCTGATAGTCCGCCTGGTCTTTGATTATCTGCGGATGACCAGAAACTCGGTCGGAAACGCCCAAGCGTGGGGCGGTGCGGAGAACAAATTTAGCGTGAGGTTGGCGGTTGACGGCCGTGCATTCGGGCGTATATATTGCTGTTCTCGGGAGGGTGTTTCTGGCCTCTCGCCACCGCTGCAAGCAGCCTCAGAAATATCTTCTTCCTCTCGTTCGGCTTACATGAACACACCACCATTAGTGGCATGTGAGCAGAGTCCAGGAATTCGCATCTTTACTTTTCGAGCGTGTAGACATGTCACCAGATTGCTATCCGCAGGCTGGTCGTGGCTATTCCAATAGCTGGGCGCATGTTGACGATGAGCTTGGTCGGCTCGACTTGCGCATCCGCATTGCCGTGCTCCGGCGCCAAGGCGAGGAGCGTGCGCATTCGTCGTATAGCGAACTACAGTCGGGAACTGTCCCAGATTCGGTAGCGTATTTTCCGGCGCAAGGCAGCGACGCCGTCATGGAGAAAGCACTGCTTGACGCGCTCGTCGCGCGCGGTCGGGACATCGAACAGAAGCGTCGCGCGAGTCAGGCTGCGGGAACTCACTTGGCCCTGCCACGTTTGGCAGACATCTTTCGGCTCAGCACATTCGAGGAGCAGTGCCTGCTGACATGTTTTGCCATCGAGATCGACGCAAGATACGAAAAGCACTACGCTTTCCTGCAGAATGACGTGGCTCGGAAGCACCCAAGCGCGGCGCTGCTTCTGGATTTGCTTTGTCCCAACCAGGGCGAAAGACAGGCTGCCCGCAGGGCATTTTCCGTTCAATCACCGTTATTCGAGTACAGGCTTCTCCAGGTGGCCGACGCGAGGGGCGACGCCGTGTCGCCGTCTCTCTCGCGTGCGCTCTACATCGATCAAAGAATCGCCAATTATCTTCTTGGCATCACGTCGATCGACGATCGGCTTTTGCCTGTCGCCAGGCTGATCACCAACGACCCACGGCTGGCCTCGCTACCCGTGTCCTTGGCGAAACTAGCCGACAGGATGAAGGCGTTCGTCCGCCATCACCTGGCCTCCAGCGAAGCGCCGAAGGGCCTCGCGTTTCATCTTTACGGCGCGGACGTAGCCGCGCAGCGCGCCGCCGTCGAAAGCATTTGCCGCGATCTTGCGCTTTTGGTGGTGTTCGTCGATATCGAGAAAGCGATGGCGGCGGGGCCGACTTCAAGCGAACTGCCCTGGCTGATCGGACGCGAGGCTGTTCTGCTGCCGGCGGCCATCTGCATTGAAAGCACAGACTCTTGGCTTGATGATGCCAAGAGCTTCGCGCAGCGCGAAGCGTGGTTCACCGCCATCCGTGGCTTCTCGCAACTCACGTTCTTGTTGGGAAGATCCTTATGGTCTCCCGGCAAGCTGAGTGAGGGACTGATCTATATCGAGATCGCTTTCCCGACACCCGCTGTTGAAGTCCGCAGATCTCTTTGGGAAGACCACCTCGCGGCGCGCCAAGTCCATGCCACCATAGACCCTGGCGTACTGGCGAGCCGCTTTAGATTCAACGCCGAGCAAATACGAAATGCTCTCGATGCGGCCGAAACGATTGCCTACTGGCGTGACCCCGCGCGACAAACCGTCACCGCGGAGGATATCTCCGAGGCCTGTCGTGCGCAGGTCTCGCTGAAGGTCTCAGGCCTAGCCGTGAAGACCGCGCCGGTGCACAAATGGGACAATCTGGTCCTGCCGCCAGATCACCTGCGGCTGCTGCGGGAGCTGTGCAATCAGGCCCGGCACAGGCACATCGTCTACGGTGACTGGGGATTCGAGCGCCGGCTGTCCCTCGGCAAAGGCCTGAACGCCCTCTTCACAGGGCCTCCCGGTACCGGCAAGACAATGGCAGCCGAAGTCATCGGCGCCGAGCTCCAAGTTGATATGTACAAGATAGATCTGTCGCAGGCGGTGAGCAAATATATTGGCGAAACGGAGAAAAACCTGGACCAGATGTTCCGGGAAGCCGAGTCGGGCAACGCCATCTTGTTTTTCGACGAGGCAGACGCGCTTTTCGGCAAACGTTCGGAAGTCAAGGATGCCCATGACCGGTATGCCAATATCGAAACCGGCTACCTCCTGCAGAGGATGGAGCAGCATGAGGGCATCGTGATCCTGGCGACCAATCTTCGCAATAATCTCGATGAAGCTTTCTGTCGCCGCATGCACTTCGTCGTTGAGTTTCCGTTTCCGGACGAGGAGCACCGAACCAGGCTATGGGAGGGGCTTTTCCCTGCCGACGTGCCCAGGGATGAGGAGATCGACTTCCGGTTCCTGGCGAAGCAGTTTAAGGTGCCGGGCGGGAACATCAGGAACATCGGACTATGTGCGGCGTTCCTTGCAGCCGCGGAAGGCACGGGTCTGACGATGCCGCATCTCATTATGGCCACCAGGCGCGAGTACAAGAAGCTGGGCTGGCCGTGCACCGCGAACGACTTCGGTGCCTACCACCACCTGATCAAGGCTCTCGATGGCTGAACAAATCGGAACAATCATCTCCTCGGCAGGCAAAACGATGATCGATCTGCTCAAGAGTCAGGCCGGGTTCGCTGACGGCGACATCGTCATGAAGTCGCCGGTGGACGCCGCCACGTCGGCCAAGGTTGCCCTGTTCCTGTTCCAGGTCCAGCAGAATTCGTACCTGAGGAATGCGGAACAGCAAGAGGTTGGCGTGGACGGCCTGCGTCCGCCGCCGCTACCACTGGATCTTTTCTACCTGGTCACCGCATTGTCCCAGGATCCCGATACCGCCCTGGGCCACCTGGAGTCCGTGATGCGCGTGTTCTACGACCATCCAGTACTGAAACCGCCGTTGCTGCCGCCAACCATGGTCGATGCCGGCAACGAGGCCGTGCGGATCACGCCCCATCCGTTCTCGTTGGAGGACATGAACCGGCTATGGGCGATGTTCCCCAACAAGGCCTTCAGCCTGTCGGTGACCTACGTGGTATCGCCGGTACAGGTGCCGTCATCGAGGATCGCGCCCATCAGCCGTGTCGTGGAAAAAACTATCAGGGTTGGATCACGGTGAAAGTAACGAACAATCGCGCCACCGACGAAGAAAATTCACGGTGTGACCATCGCGACGTACGGCTGGGGTAAATCACCAACACATATCGCGCCAACTCAAGGAAGGATGTTCATCATGCCAGTCATCAAGAACAGGCTGTTTCAACCGACCGGCGCCCTGCTCCGCGACGGCAGGATGCTTCATTTCCAGCCACGAGAGGAGTGCGGTGTCTCGGCAACCGACCTCGATTCCCCACATGTCCAGAGTCTGATTGAGAGCGGGCAGTGGGCGTTGCGGGAGCGCGATGGGCAGGGAAGTGCGGCGGCCTCACCCGAGCCGACGGTCGAGTCGACGCTTCCCGCGCCATCGGAATCCGAACCTGCACAGGCGCCGGAATCGCCCCGCCCGAAGCGGCGGGCCGCTCAGCCCGGCGCTCGACACGAGGAGGAAACGGAATAAAGCCTGTCGTCGCATTGCAGTAACACCTAACCCGGGAAAAGGAGAGTTGCCATGCCAGAGTATCTTTCGCCAGGAGTCTATGTTGAGGAAGTTTCATCGGGAATCAAGCCGGTCGAAGGGGTGGGAACCTCGACCGGAGCATTCGTCGGCATCGCCCAGCGCGGACCAATCGGTAAGCCCCGGTTGATCACCAACTGGACACAATTTACCGCCACCTTCGGCGGCTTCGTTGAGAATGGGTATTTGGCTTATGCGGTCTACCAGTTCTTCAGCGAGGGCGGTACGCGTTGTTATGTGATCCGTGCGGCCAAGGGGAGCGCGACGACGCTCAAGAAGGCCGAGACCGCGGCTATGGGCAGCTTGGTCGTGCGCGCCAACTCGGAGGGCATCTGGGGCAACGCGTTGAGCGCCGTGGTGGCCGACGAGACCACGTTGCCGGGAGGTAGTGTGCGTATCGATTACTTCCAGCTGAGCATTGTTTATGATGGTGCCGTCGTCGAGGCCTTCGATAACGTCACGCTGGATGAAGCAAGGCCAGATCATGTTCTCAAGCGCGTGGACTCGAAGTGGGTGGAAATGGTCGACAACGGCGCTACCCGGCCACCCAACGGCACCACCCCTCTGGCCGGGGGCCTGGATGGCGACACGCTGCTGAGCTCCGATGGGCTGGCGCCACCGGCTTCATCAACTCCTTCGATCCGGTGGACGACATCAACATCGTCGCCATTCCGGATGCCCTCGGCAATGCCACCGTCACGCAGAACGCCTATACCTATTGCTATAACCGCAAAGATTGTTTCTTTGTCGCGGACACACCCCAGAACCTGGATGCGCAAGGGGCCGCCGCCTTCAGGATGGTACCACCGAAAACCTCAATTCCTGTAAGCAGCAATCTCATACCGGACTCAATTTCCCGATCCGCCCCCGTTAACGGCAACCAAGAGCAAGGTCACAACCCGCAGGGCGCACGGCCGGCATTCTCTCCCACCACCGACGTTGGCGCGGCGGGCGCCAACAAGGAAACGGACGGAACGAGGTGGGGTACTGAAACGGCCATCGGGCTCTCGAGCGGGTGATCAGCAAGGGTGAGCACCCGCACCCTCAACGATCGGAGGTGAACGTCATGGTTCTTTCCTGGCGCCGGTAGCGTCGTTGGGGCGCCCGAACATGGTCTGCGGACTCGGAATGGAAGTACGTCAAACGTGAGCACGACTGTCTGTTCCCGAAGAAGAAACGTCGACGAGGGCACCCAGGAGGGGTATCGAGACGAATACACCGAGGCTGGTGGGGTAGGGTCAACGCCCCCCTTGTTTTCAATACACGGCATTATTGACCAAAGGTTGGCGGACGGGGACCACTCGGCAACCAGCGACAGACGGAGGCCGTCTCGTGATAAGTGGACGCCGAAAAAATGCACCCGAGGTGGTTGGACCGCCGGGCGTATGATCATCGAGGTGGGGTGGGCGCCGTTCAAGTGACGGCCGGTTCGATCAATCATCCGCATCAGCCAGCAATGACTTCGTGGCAAAGCCGGGTTAATGGCGAGGAGGAAACTTCAACATGGCACGCAAAGAGGCCTTCCCTATCGTACTTCCGCTTTAGCGTAGAAAATCGACGGCAGTAAACCAGGCGACGTTGCGATGCCGTGATTACGGACTCGACCACGGCGCCACGAGAGATTACCGCGACAGGCTACAGAACCGGTTGCATAACCCGCAAGACTTCGGCTGTCCGAAGACCATACGGCAACGCCACTTCAAAATGGGTTGACATGCCAGGGAACTCCCTACAAACTGGCGGAAGCAGGTCAGCGACAAAAGGCGCGCAGGACAATCGAAAAGACCCTGCTCGTGGTGCTGATCGACGAGGGCCAGGCGACAGACAAGGCGCGCGCTGGACTAATACTGGAGGCCTGCAACAAGACGCTTCCAGTGACCGTCCGACAAGGGTGCCGAGGTGCGATCGGAGAGTTGGATATGGTTGTGAGGGAAGTCGTTCGGGTTCAGTAATTAATCAAGGCGCCTCTTTTGGCGCGACAAATAAGGCCACCGGTCCCTGCCGGTGGATTATGACTGCATCGTGACCGGCAAGGAAGCGCCGGTATGGCACTGCAGAAGAGTATGAATTCATCCCTTACAACAGGGTTATCGTGAACCGGATGGTACTGAATCAATGAGGCGTGATGCGGCTGGCCGACAGCCGGCGACCGAGAGCTTCTGCAATGAAGGAGCGCGGGGCAGCAGAATCCCGCGTAAGCGAGTCATCCGTCTGTCGAGGTGCATCAATCGGTGGTGAGAAGTCAAGATGGTCAATACCTGGTGTCATCGAGGGCCTGTGCGGAGGACCTCAGTTTACATACAGGGAATCTACCGGCGCATCAACGGAGCGGGGTCGAATACCCTAACAACGGGGGCCCCAAGGCGACCATCAGTTCGCGTAGAGGTCGGCGCTGGAAGCCGGGGGAATAAACCGGCTACCCTTCACTCGGGACACTATCGATGGGAGGTAGCCCTCTGGCTAGAACCTGCACTGGTCGTATGCGGCGAAATTCGAATTTAGAGAATGGGCACCGCCCACGGGTTGTAATGACGCAGTTCTAGGAAATCAAACAAGAAGTTCACGGAGAAGTCGAGCGGCAGGCTAATCATGACCGTTTTCAGGCATCAAGCCACCCGATGACCATCGACGGAAGTGCCTTGGTGCGCGCCGGGAGCGACCACTATGTGAGCCGTATAACTTCCTGGTCGAGATCGAGAGCGCATTCACGCCGGCGGATTCAAGCGAGTGTCGGTCTGGACATGAGTACCGAGGGTCGCGTCGATTCGCGAAGGCGGTGATAAACATACGTTCACAGGTTCCCAGTGGACCACCGAGGCGCCTGGTGCTGAGAAAGGGACCAGACGTAACGATCGCTCTGGGAATTGGTATGCAGATGTGGGCCGGCAAGGTCGAGAGCAAAACGGCGCACTATGCTCGACTCCAAGGGTATTCTGCGAGTCGACTGGATGTTCCAGGCTTCCCGTCAAGTGTCCGGACCAGACTTCTACAACGTTGGCATCTGGGGTGCCGTCGAGACTGACTGGCGCACACGGGACCAAGTACAGCGCTAAACCAGGCACGCCGGCGTTGTGTGCGTTCTCCGGCGTCGTCGGTTCGGTGGTTCTAGAATGAACGACTACTCTGCGAAGAGGGGCATAAACGGGAAAAGCAACATGACACCAGATGACCATCGGGATCGATCGAAACGCAGCCAATAGGCAACCCTGTACAGGTCAAAAGGCGACAGGCACCGGCAGTAGCCACGCGACGTTTGCCGAACGTGTTTTCGCACAGATTTCGTTTGCGCCGGTTATACGGCACGCGGACACGTATGCGTGCTGGAGCTGCAACACCTGGCCACGCCGGTAGATGCAGAACGGGCGAAGAAAGGGCCAACCGCTTTGGACGGCGTAAACGAGGCGCCGGCGCGACAGGCGTCGGCTGGCGAACCAGACTCGATTCGAAGGTTGGTGAGGCCAACGCACGCTCGGCCGACGTGGACGACGGGTGTCATGTATACAGGCCCTTTGTTTATGGGACGTTGCTGTCTGCAAACGCAATCCGCTTGATTGTCGCCACGGCGCCGATTGCCAGCCGGCAGCGATTGACCGTTGTGGAACATGCGCGCTGTGGCGTCCCCCACATGAGATGACCTCAAAGCCACCGCAACGGCATGCACGCCTGGAGCGGATCGCGCGAAGGATCCCTGCCGTCCCTGACGATACTGCAACAACCCTCGCTGACAGGGATGGTGGTTCTGCCGACCGAAAAACAGCGCTGGCTGAGTTCCCGCGCGATCCTTCGTCTGTCACAGACACGGCCTTCAGAATCAACTACTCGACGAGCGCATCCTGGCGTCATCCACAGCCACCGCGCAGAGCTGCCACCCAGTATCACGACTCCGCCGCTGGTCGCGCGCCGACGCTAGCGGTACCGTAGTCCAGCCGTAGCGCGCGCCGTCGTACGAGGCCTCGCGTCCTGCGTCTGGCATGCTTCGGCAGGTCGATGGCGGGCGAATCAGCGGATCGTGCAACGCAAATTGCTCGCCCGGCCCAGCTTGGTACGCCGGTCACCGCGGCCATGGCGGATCGTGCGGGGGCCCGTCATTCGGCGTGGACCTCGTGAGTAGACGTGAGGTAGTCGCAGCAGCGCCGGAGCACAACTAGCATGCAGCGCGGCGATTCCACCGCGACGCCAAGCAGCGAATGGCACGCGGCAGTGACCTCCACGCTGCCGCTGACGATATCTGCGGAATGGCGACACGCTTGCAGGCTGAGATGACCGTTGTTGACCATGCGCGCTGGGAGCCGAACCCTGACCCCCCCCCCCCCCCGAGACCGTTCAAGGCCACCGCAAAACCCGGCCATTGCACTGCCTGGCGCGGATCGCGCGAAGGGCCTGGCCGATAATGCAACACACACGCTCGCTGACACGGGATGGTGTTCGCGCACCCGACCACCAGCGCGGGCATGAGTCCGTCGCTGATCCTCGTCACGTCACCCGCCTAAGGACTCCGATCCACATGCCAGAGCGCATCATGGCGTCAGCCACAGGCCCACCGCGCATTGACGGTGCACCCATATGCACGATTCATGCCGCTGGTTCGCGCGCCGACGCTAGAGGTTAACCCGTAGTCCCGTAGCGGCGGCTCCGTAGTAACGCGGCCTCGGTCCCTGCTTCGGGCATGCTTCGGCCAGTTTTTCTGTCGATGCGGGCGATCAGCGGCTCGTGCAAAGCAAAAATGCCGCATGCCAGGCTTGGACGACAGGTCACCGCGGCTATGGCGGGATCGTTCGGTGGCCCGTCATTCGGGTGAGGTCATCTGCAGCAAGCGCCGGAGCAAAACGATCAGCAGCGTCGGCGATCACGCGACGCCAAGCAGCGATGGCAAGCGGACAGTGACCTTCCACGCTGCCGCTGACGATATTGCGGCTGGCCCGCCAGCGCCTTGCCGGATGTCGGACACTCCAGAGCGATTGGCAGCACGGCTCGGGCGTTGATCATGCCCAGCCAGATTCCGTGACCGTCGTAGTGGCCGGGCTTGAGCGGCCGTTCATGGACCAGGTGATGTACTGCAAGCGCCGGATAGGACGACTGTGGTCGAATGTGCCGACGGCGGCGCAGCCAGCAGCCGGAACGCGCCCGATGGCCACCGAGCTTAACCTGCGGACCTCGTTTGCGGAAAGAGAACCCGATTCCGACGCTTGTGGCCGCGACATTGGGCGCAGCACAACAAATCCGACAGCACGGCCACGCACCAGGATCTGAGCAGTAGCCACGGGGGCCGGTATCGTCCGATGTCGATCGTTTTTTAGTTCTCGCCGACGGTTTTCAGCATAATCGAGGGCGGCGGCTGGTGGTGGATGTGGGTACGGTGACGGAGAGGTATCCGATCATGATCCCGGGCAGTCACAAAAGCGCAAGTGCTGCCGCTCAACGCGAACGGGCAACGCCGATAGCTGTGCCGGAATTAGGGCAGTTCAACCCGGCGACTACTCGAAAACGGAACATCACCTGGAACGAAAAAAAAGTCGGGCAAAGCCTGCAGTGGAGCGAAGACTAAGGAGGCGATCTCGTGATTCACGTGCACTACGACAGCTAGAGGCACGTACGATGTTGCGAAAGACAAAACACTTCAAGGAACGGCTTGACCCGGGACAAATCGAAAAACGGGCAGGCCGTGGGTTGCCTGTTCCAGTGGGGGGGA
>NZ_CAJQUC010000023.1:0-101761 GCF_907163155.1 Candidatus Accumulibacter sp. ACC012 | reverse complement strand
TGCGTAACACCGGGGGCTGCTCACAAAATCGATGTCGCTCGGAACGCTGGAAGCCCTAGCGCAGCAAGCTCTGCGTCCGATGTATGCTGATTCTATAGATGATAAACGAATCGTGAAAGGCGGCACTTCGCAAACTAGGTCGATAGCATGCACCCAGGCCGCTTCAATGGCTGCTTTCAGCGGACTTCTCCACCGTCTCTTCCTGGCCGTTATCTGCCCGAGTCGACCTTAGTACGCAGTTCTTTCCCCGCCTGAAAGTGGGGCACAGCTTTCGCTGGAACCCGCACGGCCTCACCGGTTTTTGGGTTGCGCCCAGTACGGGGCGGCCGGTAGTTGAGCCCGAAGCTTCCGAAACCGCGTATTTCAATGCGGTCCCCCTTCACCAGCGTGTTGCTCAGCGCTTCAAGAATGGCTTTGACCGAAAGTTCAGTATCTTTGGTTGTGAACTGCGGGAAAAGGGCAGCGAGTCGGTTGATGAGTTCGGAGCGAATCATAGGCAAATTTTACGCGGCACTTCCGCTCGAGAACGGTGGCAAACTACACAACGCCAAGCGCGACAGCATAAATGACGCATGGCAACTTCGACGCCCTCCGGATGTTGAGCGCCGTCCCTCAGTTCAAGCCACGGTGAGTCACCGTCGGCAGGATTTCGCGACGGAAATCAAGCGCAAAAACCCAGTGGGCGGTCCTGACTGATAAAGAACGATAGCATTCTCTAGTAGGCGACCTTGAAGGTCGGACTGTCCTCCGGCCGAGTCTTGCGGTGATCGTAAATCCGGGTCGTGGCGATGTTGGCGTGACCCAGCCACTCCTGCACCTTGGCAATGTCGGCCTGGTGGTCAAGCGCGTTGGTCGCGGCGGTCGCCCGCAACGCGTGCGCTCCAATCGCGAAACCCAGTGCCGCTGAGTATTGCCGCACCAGTTTGTAAACCGCGTCGGGTGTGATCGCTCTTTCCAGTGTGCCGGTGCAGTTGTTGCGGATGGGTCGGAACAGGGCGCCCGTATCGTCCGCGCCATGCCCCGCGACCTCAAGATAGTCGCCGATCAAGCCGCTGGCCGCGGGGTGCAGCGGGACATAACGGATCTTGCCGCCCTTGCCGAACACCTTGAGGTGCGGCACCCCGCGCCGCTCGTGCTTGAAGTCCTTGACCGTCAACCGGCACAGCTCGTCACGCCGCAGGGCGTGATAGAGCAGGGTGGCCAGGATGGCGCGGTCGCGCTTGCCCTTGAGCGACGCGCCGTCGGGCGCGTCCAGCAGCTTGCGCGCCTGGTGGTCGCCGAGGGCCGGGGTCTTGCCTTCGTAGCTTTCCACCGGTGGGCGCTTGACCCCCTTGACTGGGTTATGGGTCACGGCGTTCTTCTCGCACAGGGACTCGAACAGCGACGACAGTGCCGCCAGGCGATGCCGTACGGTCATGCCGCTCAGCGTGCGCTGCACCAAGTCGTCGCGCCAGGCGATGACATGGGCGCGTGTGACGGTGCGAAATTCCTCGGGCTTCACGATGCCGGTGAACTTCATGAAATCCGCGAGGGCGTTTTCGTAGGCGCGACGGGTGGCCTTGTTGCCGAGATTGGCGAACCATTCGATCTCGGGCGGCACGTCGGCCAGGCGCTGGAACTGTTCGGCGGTCAGGAGCCGGGAAGCGACTGGGGGAGCGCTTGGCAGGTCGCTCGTGGTCATGGCCGCGCCCGGTTCAAGGAGTCAGATCGTCGGGCTGCGGCGGCTCGCCGCCCTGGCGCTGCATGATGCGGTCGAAAGCATCAAAATCAGCCCGCTCCCGACGTTCAGCGAAGAACGTCGCGGTGTTCATGGCCGCCAGCTTCTCGGCGACAGCGGTCGCCACGAACTGGTTTAAGCTCGTGCCGTCGGCCTTGGCGCGGCGCACAACTTCGGCCTTTATCGAATTAGGCAGACGCAGCGGGTAGGTGCTTTGAGAATTTCTCATAGTCTGATCCTCCGTAAGGCGGTGATAGGGGTCAATACTTCGATGCCAAATTGCAGCGGCACAGTGCCGAAATCGCGTTGATTAAACGTCACGATGGCCGACGCGAGGCCGTTGGCGGCGGCTTCGAGCACCAGTTCGTCGCCGGGATCGCGCAACAGCGGTCGCCACAAAAAATGCGTCTCGACCGGCGCGACCATGGCGATGACGGCATCCAGAAAGATGCTCACCTGGGCGGGGCTAAGACCAGCAGCTATGCCGTGTTCAGGTCGACAACAGGTCGCTTCGTATTCGAGCGCCAGCGCCACATTGGCCACAAGCGTAATCTCGCCCCGACGGGCCGCCATCAACAAGGCGGCTGAAGCGCCAGTTGGACTGCGCATGGCGGCAACGATGACGTTGGTGTCGAGAACAAGCCTCATATCACCAGCAATATCATATCTCGGGCGATGTGTCCACAAGAAAGCAGATCATGGCGCCATGGCGCCCGTCATTTGTTTATTGATAAAATAGGTTATCAATAGTACAGAAGCCTTGTCGAGCCCGTTGCCAAGCAGAGGTTTTCCGGCACGGCTGAGACAGCACAACTCGCCTTGTTGCACTTTGCGAGGCGCGCGTTGTAATGATGATGTATATACTTGGTTAGTACCCTTTGACAGGAGACCTGATCATGTCGAAAGAAGCCGTTTTCACGATGAAGCTGGAACCCGAGCTGCGCGCCGAGTTCATGGCGGAAGCTGAAGCCGCCCACCGCCCGGCGTCGCAAGGTGCTGCGCGAGCTCATGCGCGAGTTTGTTCACCGCCAGCGCGAGGCACGGGACTACGATGAGTTCCTGCGCCACAAGGTCGAGGCCGGCCGGGCCTCGATGCGGGCCGGGGAGGGGCGATCGAACGATGAGGTCGAAACCGAGTTTTCTGCACGGCGTGCCAATGTGATGAATCGCCCGTGAGGGTCGTCTGGACACCAGAAGCGCAACAGGACCGCGCCGACGTATGGGACTACATCGCTGCCGACAACCCACGTGCGGCCGCGCGAATGGATGAACTGTTCAGCGACGCAGCCATTCGTCTGGCCCAGCACCCCCATCGTTGCAAGCCGGGAAGGATTCCCGGCACCGGCAAGCTGATCCCGCATGAAAGCTATCGCCTGGTGTATGAGATCGACGCCGAAACAGCGTGGATACTGACGCTCGTTCATACGGCCCGCCTGTGGTCGCCAGTGCGTGATTAACAAGGGCCATCTGTCCCCTGCACCGTTCATGGAGAAGTGGCTCGGCACCCAGCACTCGGAAAGACAGGTAGCATGACCACTACCCTTTGGAAGGCGAAAAACCGAGGGAACCTCACTTTCCGTATCACCTGTTTGTCAAGCCCACACGTGGCTTGCAGCGACTTATCTGGTTCTCGTTGTTCACAGCGTGGTTCTCGTCCACTTCGACTACTGGACGCAGCCGGTCGGCTGGCTGTTGGCCCTGTCGATGCTTGGTGGCAGCATGGCGGCGATCATCGTGCTGACCGGCCGCGTGGAGGCAGGACGTCGAACGCAGGGCTTCATCGAGTCGCTCAATTACTTCCCGGCCTTGCGGGTTCTCGAGTCGTCCATACGGCTGAACGAGGGCTGGGCCGGTCATCGCGCCGGCCAGTTCGCGTTCGTCAGGTCGAGCAAAAGCGAGCGCGCTCACCCATACACCATCGCCTCGGCGTGGAACGGGAACGACCCGCGCATCACCTTCATCACGAAGGCGCTCGGCGACCATACGAGCACGTTGCATGAGCGCCTGAAAGTCGGCATGGCGGTGACCGTCGAAGGGCCGTACGGCTGCTTCGATTTCGACGACGAAAAGCCGCGCCAGATCTGGTTCTGCGGCCCGCCCGGGTTCGGCCAGGCCTTGCGACGCGACTTCATCGCCCGAGGGCTGGCAGCGTCAGCCTTTCACCAGGAACTGTTCGAGATGCGTTGAGCGCGCCCGCGACGGTCCCACCGCGCATGGCGCAAGCACTGAGCCGAGCGGGGTTCGGATGACTTTTTAGGGGCTTCCGGGGCCAACTTCGAGTTGTTTGACTCCGTTTGCTGAGCGTATATATACTCGCTTCGCCCCCGTTGAATTTTTTGTCCATCGGCTACGCTGGCTTCCTTCCATCCACCGGCGAGACCCACCATGAAGATCGTCCTGGCCCCGAATGCCTTCAAGGGCAGCCTATCCGCCATGGCTGCCGCTGTGGCCATGGAGCAGGGGGTGCGCGCCGCCTTCCCCGGGGCGGAGGTAATCAAGGTCCCAGTGGCGGACGGTGGAGACGGTTTAACGGAGGTGCTAATCGATGCGCTGGATGGTGAGGCGCGGGTTGTCACTGTGCGCGGCCCCCTGGAAGAACCGATTCAGGCGACCTTATGCCATGTTCCGGCCTTGGGGCTGGTCGCGGTGGAGATGGCGGTGGCCAGCGGCTTGGCCCTGCTCGCCCCGCAGGAGCGCAACCCAAGCCTGACCACGACCTATGGAACCGGCGAGCTCATTCGTGCGGCTCTGGATCTGGGGGTTCGCCACATTGTCGTGGGTATCGGCGGCAGTGCCACCAACGACGGCGGCGTTGGCATGGCGGCCGCCCTGGGCATGCGCTTTCTTGACGTCGCTGGCAACCCGGTAGCGCCGGTCGGCGGTGCCCTGGGACAAATCCACCGCATTGATCCCAGCGGACTGGATCCACGCCTGGCCAAGCTGCGCTGCGAGGCCATCTGTGACGTCGACAACCCACTACTTGGACCTCGTGGCGCGGCCTATGTCTATGGCCCGCAGAAGGGTGCGTCGCCGGCACAGGTGGAGGAACTCGACGCGGGCCTGGCCCATTTAGCCGATGTCATTGCCTCGGACCTCGGACTAGACGTCCGCGACCTTCCGGGAGCCGGGGCCGCTGGCGGGCTGGGGGCGGGGCTGCATGCCTTCCTGGGCGCCGAGTTGCGTCGTGGCGTGGACCTGGTGTTGGACTTGGTAGGACTCGATGCCCATCTCACCGGGGCCGACTTGGTCATCACGGCCGAGGGCCAGATCGACTTCCAAACCGCCTTCGGCAAGGCCCCGGCCGGGGTCGCCCAGCGGGCCAAGCTGCGGGGCATCCCCTGCATGGCCATCGCCGGCGGGATCGGCGAACGCATCACCGATTTGCACGAGATCGGCATCGACGCGGTCTTTAGCCTCTGTCACGGCCCAATGACGCTCGAACAGGCTATGAAGGGCGGACCTTCGCTGCTGCAAGCAGCAACGGAGCAAGTGGTGCGCTGTTTCTTCAGCACCTCCCGTGGAGGCCAAGGGTAGTCTTGTGTTGCACGCAGTCTCGAACATACAAGTTCCAGCCACCACAAGGGTTTCGCACCGCTTTCACGCTTGCTGAAAGTCCCTTCAAGAATGCAGCACTACACTAGCATCTCATCTTCCCCAAAACGACGAAACCCTACCTGAGGAGATTCCTATGTGGCTCGTTGCGCTATTGGTCATGTCCATCGTATTCATCGTCCTGGCGACCACCAAGCTCAAGATGCACCCATTCCTGGCGTTATTGCTGACCGCATTTGGCTTCGGCATCCTCTCGGGCATGCCGTTGAAGGATGTCGTGGATTCGGTCAATAAGGGATTTGGCGGCACGATCGGCTATATCGGGATCGTCATCTTGGCCGGTGCGATCATCGGTGCCTTCCTTGAAAAATCCGGCGGGGCCTATCGCCTGGCGACCAGTATCCTCAAGCTCACCGGGCAGCGGCAGGTGCCTCTGGCCATGGGATTCATGGGCTACGTCGTCTCTATTCCGGTCTTCTGCGACTCAGCGTTCGTACTGTTGGCGCCGCTCATGCGGGCGCTGGCGAGCAAGGCCGGGATCACCCTGGCGTCGGCCGCTGTCGCCTTGAGCCTGGGCCTCTACGCCACCCACACCATGGTCCCACCCACCCCGGGGCCGGTGGCTGCGGCGGGGATACTCGGCGCAGATCTGGGTCTGGTGATTATTTGGGGAATGGGTGTCGGGCTGGTCTCGATGATAGCCGGCTGGCTGTTCGCGGTCCTGGTGGCCTCCCGGGTCTACATCTCGCCGGACGCCGGGAAGAAAACGGATGCCGAATCTGCCGCTGCCCCCGTGGTATCCGCGCAGGAGGATGGGCCGTCCGTCACTCGCTCACTGCTGCCGATCTTTCTCCCTATCATCCTCATCGTCACCCGCTCCATTGGTGAGCTCCCGAGCAAACCCTTTGGAGAAGCCGGCGCCTTCACGGAAGTGATGGGCTTTCTCGGACAACCCGTCGTGGCCCTGTTGATCGGTGTTGGTCTGGCCATGACCCTGCCCAAGCGCTTCGACAAGGAAATGCTCTCGATGACTGGCTGGGTCGGAGAGGCCATCGTCGGAGCGGCGACCATCATCATCATCACCGGCGCCGGCGGGGCCTTCGGAAAGGTCCTGCAAAACTCCGGCATCGCGAACGTGATCGGCGGTGCACTGAGCGACGCCAATCTCGGTATCTGGCTGCCGTTCCTCATTGCCGCCGGAATCAAGACGGCGCAGGGATCGTCCACCGTGGCCATCATCACCACCGCCGGGCTGCTTGCCCCGCTCCTGGCGACCCTCGGGCTCGATAGTGATACCCACCGGGCCTTGGTCGTGATCGCCATCGGCGCCGGGGCCATGGTCGTCTCCCATGCCAATGACAGCTACTTCTGGGTGGTGACCCAGTTCTCCGGTATGGACGTGAAGACCGGCTACAAACTCCAAACCTTGGGCACCCTGGTTCAGGGGTCGGTGGCGGCGCTCGCGGTCTACCTGGTGTCGATCATGGTTCTGTAACGAGATTGGCGGAGACTGAGCTTCCCTCGAAATTTCGTCTTCCAAGGGTGACGTAGAATTCAATCACTTTGGCTTCCGGCGTTATGCGTGGAAGTGCAATGCCCTCAATCAGGCGTCGCGTCGGGCAGCCCAACGCCTCGGGCTTCCTTCGAAGGCGTCTTTCGCCAGGCCAGTGTCGTCAAGGGGCATAATCGGGACACCGCCTGGTATGCCGCTGTCGACCACGAATGGCCCGCCCTGAACAAGGCTTTCGAGACCTGGCTGGCAGCGGAAAATTTCGATGGGGGCGGCAGGCAAAGGCGATCGCTGAGCAGTCTTACCAAGGCACTGCTGACGGCAAAGGGCTAGCGCGGCGCAAGCCTGTTTCGTCGCGCGCGGAGTGCGGCTTGCGGCAATTCACACAATCGGGCTGGCACGCGGCGGGCGAATCGACAATGCAGAGGTAGTCGACAAGGCTCGTCGATGCATGCTCGTCGGCCAGAATGCAAGGTCCGTTGGCTGAGCGCGTGCGCACATTTTTTGGAGGCTGTTGCAATGGATACGCGTTACCTCGATGACCTGCACGCCGGCCAGCGCTTCGAGAGCGGTGGCATTACCCTGACCGAAGCAGAGATCATCGACTTCGCCTGGCGTTACGACCCTCAGCCCTTTCATCTCGATGCGAATGCGGCGGCAGAATCGCCCTATGGCGGCCTGATTGCCAGTGGTTTCCAGAGCCTGGCCGTGTGCTTCCGCCTGTTCATCCAGAGCGGCGTGCTGGCCGAATCGAGCCTGGGTTCGCCGGGTATCGACGAGCTGCGCTGGCTGGCACCGGTACGCCCGGGCGACACCTTGCACAGTGTCGTCGAAGTGCTCGACGTCCGGCCCTCTAACTCGAAGCCCGATCGCGGCATCGTGCGCATGAAATATCAGGCGATCAACCAGCGTGGCGAGGCGGTGCTCACTTTCATCGTCAACCACCTACTGCGGCGACGGCAGCGCTGAAGGTGACAAATGCCAGCAGAGGGTCGTCGCGGAATTCACCTTGCCCGTCGTTGGTCATCGGATGCCAAAATGATATGTGTCATGGAAATCCTTCGTCGCGGACTCGATCTGCGGCTTCTGGGGCAAGCGGGTCAGTGATCTGCTACCACACGGCGCCTGGCTCAGAAAGGCCGCAGGAGTCTGTTGTCGAGCGGCAATTCGGCCAAAGGAGCTATTCGCGTTTCAGCGAACCCGACCACCAAGGTGCCGGCTGCTATGTTCGCTGAGAACAAACAGAAAACGATCGCGGGAGAGCGGTCGCGCCGCCCATGCACCTAGTCTTCAGAAACCCCTTGATTCCCCTCCACCCCCAAGCCTACGCTCATGCGCCGCCTACTCTGGAGAGACCTCCGTTCAGACCCTGTTCACACTGCGGTTGCTAAAATCACTGTAAGCGCCAGTGGTAAGGGTCGGCGAGGGGAATGCCATCGAGAAGGGTGTTTCGCGTCTGCGGGAAGCGAACCATCTCCGCACTGTCGTCTTGAAAGATCAGGCACGACCACTGAACAGGGTTGCGGTGGCTATGCTCATCCGCTCCAGACAACCCACCACAGGAGTAAATCATGAAACGGAAAACGTTGTTTCTATCTGCGTTGGTAAGCGCGTTGTCACTGTCTGCCGGGTACGCATTGGCAGCCGATCCGCAAGCGGCCAAGGAAAATGCTCAAGTTCAGAAACAGAACAAGTCTATGGCAGCCAACTCATGACGCAAGAGGAGCAGATGGCATATCGCGCCAAAATGCGGGCCACAAAGACTACGGAGGAACGAGAGCAGCTCCGCAAGGAACATCATGAGCAGATGCAGGAGCGCGCCAAGGCGCGTGGTGTGACACTGCCCGCCGAACCGCCGGCCAGAGGTGGCGGCATGGGCCCGGGCGGCGGTGGAATGGGTCCCGGCGGCGGCATGGGGCCTGGTGGTGGTCGTGGTTTCTAACCGGGCAGTAAGTATCACGTAACAACTGCCACACCCACCAGCGATGCCGTGGTCGAGCAAGCTCGTTGTCAAACGCACGCGATCGATCCGGTAGCGGGGCCGGTGACCATGCGCGGTACGATGCTGGCCAACGTGTCCGCTGGTCTCAACCGTCAGTCGCTCGCGATCGGTTGCAGAAGCTCCGGGTTTGTGGAAAACAGACAATGATGACTTCACTCCATTTGCTCCTCTGGATTGCGTCGGGAATCGTGCTGCAGGTGGCGATCTATCTGGGTATCGGCTTCTGGCGTCACTGGCAGGAGTATCAGGCCTTGCGCGGCCGCGCAGTGGAGTTCAACCTGCCCGTCAAAGCGCCTGCGCCGACAGCGGGGAGCGACTTGGCCACTGGCTCCTGCTCAGGGTTCCGGACATTCAGGACCGAACGGAGGGTCGCTGGAGATGCTGCGCGGTCGGTTTGCTCTGGTTACCTCATGCCGGAAGATGGGCAAGCGCGGCCGCCCTTTTCGGTTCCTGACCTTCCGCCTTTGATCTGCCGACGATTGGGGGTACCGAACAGATCGTCCGTTGCTATTCGCTGTTGGATGCGCCTCGCCCGGAAAGCTATCGCGTCTCGGTCAAACGGCTACCGCCGCCAGAGGCCAGCCAACTTCCAGCACGGCGTTCGTCCGGTTTTTTTCCATGACCATGCAGCTGTCGGAAGTCTCCTCCAGGTACGGGCACCCGCTGGACATTTTCATATCGATCGTAGCGACGCACCGGTAGTGCTGTGATCGGTGGCGGCATTAGCATGATGCCAATGCGGAGCAGAGCGTTTACGTTTTCTTTCCTTGGGAGCATAAGAATGAGCTGGCGTAATACCAAATACCACTACGGATCGGTTTCTATTGGGCTTCACTGGTTAATGCTGTTACTTTTCGTGGCGGTGTACGCGTGTATTGAACTACGGGAGTTATACCCGAAGGGTAGCGATCCTCGTGAGGCACTGAAAACTTGGCATTTCATGCTGGGCTTATCTGTTTTGTTCTTGTCTGGCTGCGCCTGCTGGCGGCGCGCATGGCTGGACCCGCCCCCCTAACTGAGCCGGATCCTCCGAAGTGGCAGAAGCTATCGGCCAAGCTTATGCACTTTGCGCTGTACTTCTTGATGATTGGTATGCCGCTTGGAGGATGGCTTCTTCTCAGCGCAGCAGGAAAGCCGATCCCGTTCTTCGGTCTGGAGCTGCCAGCGCTCGTCGGCGAGAGCAAAAGCCTGGCAACGCTGATCAAGGAGATACATGAGGTCGGCGGAACCGTGGGTTATTCCTCATCGGCTTCCACACCGCTGCTGCGTTGTTTCAGCACTACGTCCTTCGAGATAACACGCTACGGCGGATGCTTCCGAACCAGGATTGAGCCGCTACCGTGCGTATTACCCATCGTGCTTCTGGCAAGATCACCATTGCAGCGGTGATCTTTCGCTGCTGTCGACAAGGCGTTTGTCCTCGACCGCGACCACAACGCGCGCTGTGTTACAGGTCATGTCGGCAACGACTACAGTGGCTACACCTGCTATGGCTACCACGAGCTCTCGCTGGCAAAGATTCACCGCGAGCATGCCGAGGAGGCGTCCGTGATTTCGATAATTGCGTTCAGTGTCACCGCAGCGACGACGAGGATGACATCAAAGACTGCCACGGAGAACGGGAAGGGAAGCGCGAGGGGCACGTGGTCGAAAGGACCACGATGGCGATGACGGAGCCGGCCATCCGTGCGTCCTCCAGGGAACTGACGGGAGGCGGCACGAATCTGGATCGCGAACAGCGCCCTGGTACCGGGGAACTGGACGGTGTAGCAAGGTCACACCTCGGTGGAGCGTATCGAGGTCGAGATTCATCATTTCTTGCCACGCGCTCACGTCACGACCCATCTGGAACCATTGGAAGACCCCGTGTCGATGATCGACCAAGAGCTTGATCGAACCTCTCTCCGTGCAAGGCGAATGGAATACGGCCTTTCGGGATATACCAAATAGATCCTCGCCTGGCCAATTTAGTCGTACGGCGCCACGACGAAGCATCCCGCCGCCGCCGACCGCGGTATGTGCAGGGCTGCCTGCGGAGAACGACTACCCCGCGGTCACGGTGTAGCGCGGCGCCGCGCCGTGCTCGCCGTTAAGGCGCGGACCGGGCGTTTACCGGAAGCGTGCCGGCAAGGACGAGAAACCGCAGGCAGGGAAGCTGGCGCGCTCGGGTAATTGGTCTGAAACCAGCGTGATCTCGTGTGTATTCGCCAGCAGCGACTCCATGAGCAGGCGCAACTCGAGCCTCGCCAGCGGTGCGCCCGGGCAGACATGCACGCCGGCCCCGTACAGCAGGTTGTTGTCGCGGTTGCGCTCGGGATCGAAGGCGTCGGGGTCGCCGAACACGGCTTCATCGCGGTTGGCGGCGGCCCAGATTAGCGTCAGACGCTCGCCCGCCTCGAGCTTGCGCCCGCCGATCTCGACCGGACAGGTGGCGACGCGACGGTTGGCGATCAGCGGTGCGTGAATACGCAGGATTTCGTCGATGGCATCGGGCAGATTGGCGGGTTGCTGGCGAAGTTCGGCCTGCAGCGCGGGATGCGCGGCAAGATAGTGCACGAGGATGCCGACGCTTGCGGCAATCGTGCCCAGTTCGCCGACCGTCCAGTTGCGCACGATGCTGACGATCTCCTCGTCACTCAACGGCCGGCCATTGATGTGCTCCTGCAGCAGGCGGTTGGTTACGTCGTCTGGGGCCTGCTCGCCGGCATCGCGGCGGATGACGAGTTGTTGTTTGATGTAGCCATCGAATTCGACTGCGATCTGCGCCATGGCCGCGCGGTTGCCGGCGCGCGTGGCCTGGTGATTCTTGCCGATCCATTGACGTAGCGGCTCATGCAAGGTGTCGGGCCAGCCCATGAAAGCGCACTGACTGCGCAGGGCGAAGGGCTGCGCGAAACCGGCCATCAGCTCGACGGTTTCACCGCGCGGTTGATCGGCGACCAGCGTATCGGCGATTTGCCGGCACTCGGGATCAAACGCCTTAATGTCTTCAACGGTAAAGTAGCGTTCGATGATTTTCCGGTAGGGCGTATGTTCCGGCGGATCCATCGCGTTGGGTATCGACAGGTGATTCGACGCCGCATTGCTGAAGGTTTCGTGATCTTCCAGCACGCGCACTACATCCTCATGGCGAAACAGGGACCACCATAGATAGTCGCTATGGGCGACCGGGCAACGCTTGCGCATCGCATCGTAAGCGGCAATCTGGTCGTTGAGCACGTCTTCCGATCTGGGGTTCCAGTCGGCGGATTTGGCATGGGTCATCATCTTCCTCCGTTGTCTACAGGACACGCGATGGTCTTGGAATCGGACATTCCCGTCCAGGTTGTGGTCCGTTTTTTCTGGTCCCCGTGATTTAAAGATGGACCGGAAGTGTGGCTCGTCGTCGGTTGCCGACGGTAGACCGGGATGACTGACAACCCTGAGATCATGTGTCTATCTGGGTTTTCCGACGACACAGAGAGGTCAGCAAAATGGGTGCAGTCATCCCGGTCTGGATTTTGGGGTACGACGGGCAAGTGATCAAGGAAGTTCGGCAGGACGAAACGACGGGCAAGATCACGGTGACCTGCCGGCGATCGTCCGCCGCCGAGGGCTGGCAGCCTGGCCCGCGCGCCCGCGCCAAGCCTCGCGCCTATGCCTCGTCGATTCACCGGCGCCCGCGCATCGCGTGGTCGAGGCGAGCAAGGTCCTCGTCGCTCAACAAGCGCGCCGCCATCGGCAACAGATCTCGTTCCTCGCGCTCCATGTGGCGCTCATGGCAAGCCGCCAGCACTTCGACCTCGTCGGCGAGCAGCGGCACGCACTCGCCGGCAGCGATCCTTTCGAGGACGCCGCGCAGGTGTTGCCAGCACGCTTCCAGCGCACGGTGATCGGCCGTCAGTCCGTCGATCATCTGGCGCAGGCAGATCGCGTCCGACCCGGCCATCGATTCGATCAGCGCCGGGAAGAGGTGGTCTTCCTCACCGGCGTGATGCTGCATGGTGGCGGTATCGAAGAAGGCGATCAGCTTGTTCGCTACTGCACGCGCCTCGTCGTCGACGCCACGCGCAAGCAGGTGCGGAGCCAGACGCCGCAAGGTTGCGCATTGCGCCTCAATCCGGTGGTGGCAGGCGGAAAGCATGGCCAGCGGCGAACCGGTTGCGGCGGCCGGCGCGGAAAACCCGGGAATGCTGGTCGTCACTTCAAGGCCTCTTCACTCGGCCTGACTGGCGCTGTTGGCCGAAAACTGCGCGACGGCCTTGAGGTGGCGGGCGGTGCAGTCACGGCCGACAGCCAGCGAGCCGACAATCGCGCCGCTGCCGTCCCTCACCAGGCCGAAGCTCAGTTCTACGTAGAGCTTGCTCCCATCCTTGTGCACCGAGCGGGTCGTAAGTACCTGGTTCCGGTACTTGGTCTGGCCGCTGTTAACGGCTTTGTGGAAGCCGTCCCAGTGCGCTTTTCGGAGTCGCTCCGGAATGATCACGTCGAGGCTCTCGCCGAGAACTTCGGCAGCGGAATGGCCAAACACGGTTTCAGCGCCATGATTCCAGACGCGGATGGCGCCATTGCGATCGGCGAAAATGATCACATCCGGGGCCTGATCCACTAGCGCCCGATAGAGATCGGAATCTGTATCCGCACACGCGGCAGTTGCCTGCATCCTGGAACTCCTTTCCACTTGGTCGAATGCGACAAGCGCTCGCCGTCGTTGCGCCGTGGTTGCTATTCGCGGCCGAGCGTCGTCAGGTCGGGCACCGTGAATGTTCCCTGCAAGGACAGAAGCTCGCGGCGATGAAGGCCTGCCAGTTGCTCAACGCATTCGTTGCCTTTTTCTGTCAGTTGCACATCCACCTGCCGCCGGTCGCTGCTGCTGACGCTACGTTGTACCAGTCCGGCCGCCTCGCACCGAGAAATCAGCGACACGACCCCATGATGCTTCGCCTGCAGGCGTTCAGCGAGTTCGCCCACGTTCGCCGATTCCCGTCCGGGAAAGCCTTTGATCTGGAGCATCAACAGGTACTGCAAGGGCGTGATTCCGTTCCGGTGCGTCAGCTCTTCGCTGAAGCGCAGATAACGACGCAGCTGGTAGCGGAAGTGGGCAAGCGTTTCGAAATCGGCTTTTGAAATATGGTCGTCGGACATTCTTCTTGCGGGCGCTTAACCATGATTTGTATCACGGCATGATATAGTTAGCTGGACGCAAGAGCAAGTTGCCTGGCCGCGGTGTTTCGCGAGCTTCGCCTGGCAGGCGTCATCCCGCGGCATCCCCAGGCAAAGGCGACTCAACGGAACCCAATGACTACTGACCCACCTACCCACGGCCTCTCGACGCTCTGCATTCACGCCGGCACGCATCTGGATCAGACCACCGGCGGCGCGTGCAGCCCCATCTTCACTTCCACGGCCTACGCGTTTCCGAATCCGGCCAAGCAGAACACCTATCCGCGTTACTTCAACACGCCCAACCAGCAGGTCATCAACCGCAAGCTGGCAGCGCTAGAGAAGGGCGAGGCGGCGCTTGTCTTCGGCTCGGGCATGGCGGCCATTTCCACTTTGCTGCTCGCTCATCTCAAACCCGGCGACCACGCAATTTTCCAGAACGACCTCTACGGCGGCAGCATGCGGCTGATCAGCAGCGAACTGCCGCGGCTTGGCGTGCAGGTTTCCTGGGGGGCGAACGTGGCGGAGTTCGCCGCTGCATTGCGACCCGAGACGCGGCTGATCTACGTCGAATCGCCGTCGAATCCGCTGCTGCATTGCATCGATCTGGCCGAACTGGCTGCGCTTGGCAAACGCCACGGCGTGTTGACGGTCATCGACAACACTTTTGCCACGCCGATCAACCAGAACCCGATTCCGCTGGGTATCGATGCGCTCATCCACAGCGCTACGAAATACCTCAACGGCCACAGCGACGTGAACGCGGGCGTGGTCGTTGCCTCCACTGAAATTGTTAGCCGTGTGACCGAGAGTGCCGTCAACTTCGGCGGCATGCTTGATGCGCACGCCTGTTCTCAGCTGGAACGTGGTCTGAAGACGCTGGCCCTGCGCGTGCAACGGCACAATGAGAATGCCGAGGCGCTGGCACGTTTTCTTGCCTCGCATCCGGCGGTGTCCAAAGTCAATTATCCCGGCCTGTCCGAACATCCAGACCACGCCATCGCGGCACGCCAAATGCGTGGCTTTGGCGGCATGCTGTCGTTCGAGCTGCGTCAGCCGGAACGGCTGGATCGCTTGCTGAGCCGGCTGCGGATCGTCATGCCGGCCTTGAGTCTCGGCGGCGTGGAGAGCCTGATTTGCGTTCCCAGCCGCAGTACACATCGCACGATGACGGCCGCCGAGCGACAGCGCGCCGGCATCAGCGACGGTTTGTTGCGGGTCTCTGTCGGTATCGAGGATGTTGCAGACCTGCTCGCAGACTTCACCGACGCACTGGCCATGAAATGATCGTCGCTCCTGGCTCCGACGAGGGAATCTCGCTTATGAACAGCACTGACAACACGCAGTCCGCCCCATTAATGATCGTCGGCGAGGTGGCGTCTTCAGGTCTTGCCCGTGGACCCGCTCTGCTGTGCGATTGCGCCCGAACGCAGACAGCCGTTCCGCTTCGGCAGGTGAGCGCGGCGGAGGTGCAAGCTGAGGTCGCGCGTTTCGATGCCGCGGTGGTCGCTGCCGAGGGTAAGCTGCTGGAAGTTCAGGAGAGCGTCCGACGGACTTTGGGGAAGGACGAGGCGGAGATTTTCGAAGCGCAAATCCTCCTCCTGCGCGACGTGCAATTGCGCGATGCGGTGCGTGCGCTTTGCCTCGAAAATCGGATGAATGTGGAGGCTGCGGTCGAAGCAGCGATCAAGCAGTTGATGGAATTGTTCGGTCGCCTCGAAGATCCCTACTTCCGCGAGCGTGCCGCCGATCTGTACGACGTCGGTAGACGCCTCCTCGATCACCTGGCGGAAGACGGGCTGCCGGATGTTCCTGCTGTTCACGAGGGATGCGTCATCGTCACCAGCGAAATTCTCGCCTCCGTCGTTGCTCGCCTGGAAGGCCATGGCGTGCGTGGCTTGATTGTCGAAAAAGGTGGCCTCACCGCGCACGCCACCATCCTTGCCCGCTCGCTCGGCATCCCCACGCTCGTACAGGTGCCGGAGGCGACCGGGAAAATTCGTGCCGGCGATCTGGTGATCGTCGATGCTCTGGCCGGACGCGCCTTCATCAATCCGCAGGCCGAAATCCTGCACAAGTACGATCAACTGGACGCCAACCTGCAAGTTCACCAGGGCATCCTGAAGGGCTTGATTGGCCTGCCGACGGTCACTCGCGATGGCGTCGAAATCAAGCTCTGCGCCAACGTCGGGCAGACCGCCGACGCGCTGGCGGCGGCGAACGTCAAGGCTGATGGCATCGGACTGTATCGCACCGAGTTCGTCTTTCTGGTCCAGGACCATTTCCCTTCGGAAGACGAGCAGTACCAGTTCTACCGCAACACGGCAGAACACCTGCAACCGGCGGAAACCGTGATCCGCGTCCTCGATGTCGGCAGCGACAAACCGCTCAGCTATTTCCCGCTGCCCCGCGAAGCCAATCCGGCCATGGGCTTTCGCGGCATCAGGCTGTTGCTCGCGCATCCCACCCTGCTGCACACGCAACTGCGGGCCATCCTTCGACTGAGTGCCTCGCATCCGGTCGCCATTCTTCTGCCGATGATCGACGGCATCGACGACTTGCGTGCGGCCAAAGCGACGATCGAACATGTGAAGGAGGAACTCGCCGCAGCCGGCCAGTCGTTCGATCCCCTGATCCCGGTCGGGGCGATGATCGAGACGCCTTCAGCGGCGATCCTCATCGAGCACCTGGCCGACGAGGTCGACTTCTTCAGTGTCGGCAGCAACGACCTCGTCCAGTTTCTGCTGGCTGCGGACCGGATACGTGGCGAGATGGTGTCCACCTATGATCCCTTGCATCCGGCGGTCATCCAGGTGCTCGCCAAGCTGGCGACGGTGGCCAGGAGCAAAGGAACACCGATCTCTTTGTGCGGAGAAATTGCCAGTGACCCGACCTACACAAACCTCTTGATCGGCCTCGGATTTCGAAGTTTCAGTGTCAGTCCAGGACGGTTGCTGGACATCAAGCACGCCATTCGCTCGACCGACCTGCAACAGGCTGAAAAGCTGGCCGAGCAGGTTCTGTCGGTGCACTCGACGCGCGACATCCGGGCGCAGGTGCAGGACGACTGGAACCGACGTCGCCCGGTTGCTTCGCCAGAGTTCAACAACCCAACAAGTCCCGTCGGCAGATCGCTTGCGGTGAGACACAACCTTGCTCGGCAGCGCTTCGAAGCGCAGGCAGGAGACAGCGCCTCGGCGTTTCTGAGCTACCGTGTCGAAGGCGAGCGCGTCATTCTGAAGCACACCTTCGTACCGGACGCGCTTCGCGGCCAGGGAATCGCTGCTGATCTGGTTCGTGTAGCGCTGGAGGAGGCGCGGCAACGGCGCTGGAAGATTGTCCCGCGCTGTTCGTATGTCGCCAGCTTCATCGAACGCCATCCCGAATTTGGCGACCTGGTCGACCGGCAGGAAGGAAACCTGGACTGAAGCAAGTGCTTCGCGCTGAGTACCTTGAAGCCGGGTCCATGGAATCGTTGCGCCAGTATTTACGAAGGCTGTTTCTTCCCGAAAATACCGACCCACAAAGAACGGAGGATTGTGTGAACGAGATCATTTCAAAACTGCTCGCGGAACATCGAAACCTGGGGAAACTGGTCGGACTACTGGATCGCCTTCCTGTGGATATGACTGATCCGAAACTCGACGAGATCACGCTGCTGGTTGACGTCTTCGCTTACCTGACCTGCTTTCCAGATGTCCGTCATCACCCGGTCGAAGACCGGATCGTCGCCAGTCTCCTCGCTCAAAATGCGCTGTCTGCCGATATCGCTGACGAGATCGAAAGGCAACATCGTGTACTGGCCGGGCAGGGCACGGATTTGATGCGCGACCTCGAGTCGGCTGCGCGCGAGGAAACGACTTCGTGGCACGCCGCTGTGGTCAGCGCCCGGCTATACGCTGAACGCCTTCGCCACAACATGACGGTCGAGGAACTCGCCGTTTTTCCAGTGGCTGAACAGCGTCTTGGCGACGCGGATTGGCATGCGATTGCCGCTTTATCGACACGTGAGCCGGCAGATCCGCTCTTTGTTTCGCTGACCGAGAAGCGCTTCGCCGACCTGCGCAGAGTGATCGCCAGAGAAGCAGATTGTGGCTGTTTCGAGAATCCGGAAGTAGGGCGGTGATGGCGAGCAATATCGCGGAGCATCGCCCTCGCTTCCCGGTTCTTGGTAAGCTCCCGCTTACGACGTCAGGCTGGACCTCGTCTTGATCTACAGAAAACCGGACGACAGCGTGCTGCAACTCGTCCGTCTCGGTTCGCATGGCGAACCGGGTTTGTGAAAGGTCTGGCTCAATGGAACTCGAAAGTTTTCTTTTCTCCGCGGTACTGCTGCTGAGCGCAGCAGCGGTCGGCGTAGCGCTGTTCAAACACCTTGGGCTGGGATCGGTGCTCGGATTGCTCGTGGCGGGGATCGTGGTTGGCCCGCATTCTCCCGGCCCCTCGGTGACGACGCATGTCGATGAGGTGCGGCATTTCACCGAGCTGGGCGTCGTGCTGCTGCTGTTCGCGATCGGACTCGAGATGCGTCCCGCGCGGCTGTGGGCATTACGGCGCGAGGTGTTTGGCCTGGGGTCGCTGCAGATCTTGCTCTCGGGCCTGTTGATCGCCGGCTACATGCTTTTCTACCTGGATCGCTGGGAGACTGCGCTGCTCGCTGGCCTGACCATGGCCCTGTCGTCGACCGCCTTCGTCATCCAGTTGCTCAACGAACGTGGGGAACTGGCCAGCACCCACGGTCAGGCGTCGTTTGCGGTGCTGTTGATGCAGGACCTGGCGATCGTACCCCTGTTGGCAGTTGTGCCAATCCTGTCCCAGACCGGGGTTCTGTCGATCGAGGTGCCGCTTTGGAAGCAGATCGGCCTGGTGATCGGCACTCTGACTCTGCTGTTCGGCGTCGGCCACTACGTGGTGCCCAGGGTCCTCGAACAACTGTCTCGGCAGCGCAACCGCGAGGGCTTCATTCTGGTCGTGCTGCTGGCAGTGTTCGTCGCTGCCTGGGCGACCAATGAGGTTGGTCTGTCGATGGCACTGGGCGGCTTCATCATGGGGATGCTGTTATCCGGATCACGCTATGCCTACCAGGTGAAGGCCTACATCGAGCCGTACAAGGGCATCCTGATGAGCGTCTTCTTCGTCGCCGTCGGCATGTCCATCGAACTGAAGGTACTCGCCGCTGAACCCTGGGTTTTCATTCAGCAAGTGGCCGTCATCTTGTTGATAAAACTGGCCGTAATGTTTGCTCTGGCGTTGGCGTTCCGATTCACTGTCGAATCGGCCATCCGCATGGCCGTGCTGCTCGGGCAGTCGGGGGAGTTCGGATTCGTGTTGTTCGGTGCGGCGCGTGGACTGGGCGTGATCGACGACCGTACCTTCGTGGTGTCGGTGGCAGTGATATCGATCAGTATGATGTTCACGCCGCTGATGGTGCGGGCGGGCGATGCCCTGGTGCGGCGCCTGACGAAGTCAAGCCCCGGGCCGACCGGCGCAGCTGTCCTCGCGGCGGGGGACTCGGAGGGCGGGACGGTCATCATTGCCGGCTACGGTCGGGTGGGGCACACCGTGGCCATGATTCTGCGCGCCAGTGGCGTACCGATCCTGGTGTTCGACAAAGACCCCGTGCGGGTTGCCCAGGGCCGGGCCGATCACCTGCCGGTTCACTATGGCGACCTGGCCGATCCGGAACTGCTCGCCGCGGCACCGGTCGAGCACGCGGCGCTGGCGATAATCACCGTCGATCACATGCCAACAGCAATCGCGGCGTTGGCACACCTGCGCCGCCAGTATCCGCAACTGCCGATCATTGCCCGGGCACGCGACCTGGAGGCTACCGCCAAACTGGAAGAAGCCGGCGCCACGCGGGTGTTTCCCGAGGTAGTGGAGAGCAGTCTTCGTCTCGGGGCTGAGGCGCTGCTGATGCTCGGCGTCGCAGCCGAAAGCACCGAGGGTCTGTTGCAGGGCGTGCGTGGGACCGACTACGCGCTGGTGCGCGAACCGTCTGAACGTAGATCCGACCCCGATAGCGAGGAAATAGCGCGGTAGCCGAATAGGAGAATATTGCCATGGCACTATCACACGCCAAGTCCGGCGATCTGGTTAACATCCAAGATGCCGCCGCCGAGTTCAGTAGCAACACTTCAGTCACGCTGGTGCGCGATGATCATATCGAGATCTTCCGCCTGGTCCTGGGCGCCGGCACCCACATGCAGGAGCACAGCGCTGCCGGTGCCATGACGGTGCAATGTCTGGGAGGCGAAGTGGATTTCAGTTGTCACGATAAAACCCAGACGCTGCGGCCGGGCAACCTCATCTATCTGAACGATGCGGCACCGCATGCCCTGCATAGCAAACAGGGGACCATCCTTCTCATTACCCTGATGTTGCATCGCAAATAGCTGCTGCGGCACGGAAGCTCAATAGGCAAGCGACGAGCACCGCCGGGCTTACACCAGCGGGCGCTCTCCGGTAGAGTGCGCATCCTGTCCCTTGCCGTCGCCGCGGGGCAGGGCCTGACCGCCAGCCATGGCGATGCCAACTGGCGACCCGAAAACCTGCCATGCACATCACCCAGCACACCGACTACGCACTGCGCGCACTGATCTTCCTCGGGACCAACGAGGACCGTCTGGTGACCATCCAGGAAATTTCCGACCGCTTTGCCGTGTCGCGCAACCACCTGATGAAGGTTGTCAGTCGCTTGATCCGTGGCGGCTTTGTAGACGGCGTACGAGGCAAGGGCGGTGGCTTGCGATTGGCGCGTCCGGCGGCGACCATCGTCGTCGGCCATGTCGTCCGCCACATGGAATCGGGCATGGATCTGGTCGAGTGCTTCGGCAAGGATTGTGCCTGCATTCTTGACCCCGATTGCCAGCTGAAGGTAGCGCTTTCAAACGCCCTGGCGGCTTTCCTCAAGGTCCTTGATGGCGTGACGCTCGCCGATCTGCTGGGCAAGAGCGAACGCGTGATCCTGCACGTCCTGCACCCTTTGGCGCTCCCTTCCAGGTAGTCCTTCTGCAGTTGGCGCCTGTCGCGCCGCCTGCCCATCTTTGAACTCGGTGATTTATAAGCGGTATTGCGCTTGCATCTTTTGTAAGAGGTATTTAATATGCTTCTTTATGACTTTTGCCTCGGTCTTGTTCTGTTCAACGGCTTTCGCCGATATCGTAAAGGAGCTTCATCATGCAAAACACACGCAGGCTTTGGACCTGGCTAGCGCTGATCTGCCTGCTTTCCTTCGCCGCTTTGGGCTGGGTGGGCCGCGAAATATTCGTGCATGCGCCACCGATTCCGAAACAGGTGGTGAGCAGCCAGGGCGACGCCCTGTTCTCGGAAGGGCAGGTGCAACGCGGTCAGGAAGCCTGGCTGGCTGGCGGTGGCCAGCAACTGGGCTCGGTCTGGGGACACGGCAGCTATCTTGCGCCGGACTGGTCGGCCGACTGGCTGCACCGCGAGGCGATCGCGCTGCGCGAGATCTGGGCGCAGCGCGATTTCGGCGCCGCTTTCGCGCATCTGCAGCCCAGCCAGCAGGCGCAACTCGACGCGCGCCTGAAGACCGAGATGCGCCGCAATACCTACGACGCGACGAGCGGCGTGATCAGTTTGAGCGCCGATCGCGCCGCGGCAGTGGCAAAGGTGGCGCAGCACTACATCGATCTTTTTGGCACCGATTCCGAGCTGAACGCATTGCGCGAGCAGTACGCGATGCCGGCCAATGTCCTGCGCGACGCCGCTGACCGCCAGGCGCTGGCAGCTTTCTTCTTCTGGAGCGCGTGGTCGGCAGCGACCGACCGTCCGGGCGAAAACCAGTTGAGCTACACCAGCAACTGGCCGCACGAGCCGCTGGTCGGCAACACACCGACCGCGGGTACCGGTATCTGGTCGATCGCCAGCGTGATTCTCATGCTTGGCGCGATCGCGGCGATGATCTTTTTCCACTCGACCGGTCACGAAGCAGGCGACCCGACGCCGCCACGGGCTGACCCGCTGTTCAACATGAAGGTGACGCCGTCGATGTTGGCCACCAGGAAATACTTCTACGTGGTCATCGCGCTGATCCTCGCGCAGGTCGGCATGGGTGTCATCACCGCACACTATGCGGTCGAAGGCACGAGCTTCTTCGGCATTCCGCTTGGCGAAATTCTGCCATTCACCGTCAGCCGCACGATCCATACCCAGTTCGCCGTGCTGTGGATCGCCACTGCCTGGTTGGCAACCGGCCTTTACATCGCGCCGGCGATTTCCGGCAGCGAGCCGAAGTTTCAGAGCCTGGGCGTCAATGTGCTGTTCTACGCCTTGCTGCTGATCGTCGCCGGGTCTACGGTCACCGGTTGGCTGGGCACTCTCCAGAACCTGGGCAACGACTACAGCTTCTGGATCGGCAATCAGGGCCTGGAGTACACCAGCATGGGCCGTGTCTGGCAGATCCTGCTTTTCGTCGGCCTGCTGATCTGGGTCGGCCTGCTTGGTCGCGCCCTGCTGCCCGCTTTGCGCACGCCATCCGAGAGCCGCGGCCTGATCGCCATGGTCTTCCTCGCTGCAATGTGCATCGGCGGCTTCTATGCCACCTCGCTGGTCTGGGGTCAGCAGACACACTACGCGATGATCGAGTACTGGCGCTGGTGGCTGGTCCACCTGTGGGTCGAAGGCTTCTTCGAAGTCTTTGCCACCGCCGTCATCGCGCTGCTGTTTACCCGCCTCGGCCTGATTCGCGCGGCGACTGCCAACAGCGCGATCATCCTGGAAACCATCGTCTTCATGTTCGGCGGCATTCTCGGTACCCTGCATCATCTGTACTTCACGGGCACGCCGACTTCGGTGATCGCCATCGGCGCCATGTTCTCGGCCCTGGAAGTGGTGCCGTTGGCGATGATCGGTGTCGAAGCATGGCGCAACTACCAGCGTTCACAATCGGCGCCCTGGGTGCAGGCGTACAAGTGGCCAATTCTGTGCTTCATTGCCGTTGGCTTCTGGAACGTCGTCGGCGCCGGCCTCCTCGGCTTCACGCTCAATACGCCGATCGCCCTGTACTACATGCAGGGAATGAACATGACCGCCGCGCACGGTCATGCGGCTCTGTTTGGTGTCTATGGAATGCTCGGCATCGGTCTGCTGCTGTTCTGCCTGCGCGGTCTCTCCAACCATGCAGCGTGGTCCGACAAGTTGCTCGCCCTGACTTTCTGGTCGCTCAATATCGGTCTGGCGATGATGGTCTTCATGTCGCTCGTGCCGGCCGGTGTCTACCAGGCTTGGGCCAGCATCAGCGAGGGTGTATGGTTTGCACGTTCGCCAGCTTTCGTGCATTCGTCGTTGATGGAAACCTTCGTCTGGTTGCGCGTCCCCGGGGACATCGTCTTTGCCCTCGGTACGCTGTTCCTGGCCATCTTCGCTGGGCGCTTGCTGATCGTCCGGCGTAATCCGGCAGCCGTCGCAAACGCCAACGCGTTTGCCGGCAAGACGATGTAGGACTGGATCAGGTGAGAGTTCCGGGGCAAGGGCCGGTGGCCCTTGCCCCGCACTTCCATCTGCCGTACACCAATCCGCACGGAGCGAGACCACCAGACCATGCCAAACGCCAAAACCAACCCGAGAAGGCGCGTCATCGAGATAAAGCCCATCGTCGACCCGGACGCCAAGGTCTATCCACGCTCGATCAATGGCTACTTTCAACGTTGGCGCTGGGCCTTCATCTGGCTTACCCAACTCGTCTTCTATGGCCTCTGCTGGTTGCCCTGGAATGGCCGGCAAGCGGTTCTGTTCGACCTCGATACGCGGCGCTTCTACCTGTTCGATCTCGTCCTCTGGCCGCAGGACGCGATCTATCTGGCGATCCTCCTCGCCCTCTCGGCGCTGGCACTGTTCCTGTTCACCGCCGTCGCCGGGCGCTTGTGGTGCGGCTACACCTGTCCGCAAACGGTGTACACCGAGATGTTTCTGTGGTTGGAAAAACTCGTCGAAGGTGAGCGACCGAAACGCATGAAGCTCGACGCTGCACCGTGGTCGGTGCACAAGTTGGCCATCAAAACCGCCAAGCACTCCCTCTGGATCGCGCTTGCCCTTTGGACTGGCCTGACCTTTGTCGGCTATTTCACGCCGATTCGCGACTTGACCCACGGCATCGTTGAGCTGTCGCTTGGCCCGTGGGAGGTATTCTGGGTTCTCTTTTACGGCGCTGCCACCTATGGCAACGCAGGTTTCATGCGCGAGCACATGTGCAAATACATTTGCCCGTACGCGCAATTCCAGTTCGTGATGTTCGACCGCGATACGCTGAACATCACCTATGACCGGCAGCGCGGCGAACCGCGGGGCCCGCGGCGGAAAATTGCCGACCCGCGCGCGGAGGGCCTGGGCGACTGCGTCGACTGCAGCATATGCGTACAGGTCTGCCCGACCGGTATCGATATCCGCAACGGCCTGCAACTCGAGTGTATTGGCTGCGCGGCGTGCATCGATGCTTGTGACCAGGTAATGGACAAGATGGAGTACCCGCGGGGTCTGATCCGCTATTCGACCGAGAACGCGGTTGACGAAAGCCTGTCGCGCTCCGAAATCATTCGTCGGGCCGCGCGGCCGCGGACACTGCTCTACCTGGCCGTTTTTCTTGCCGTGTCGACGGCCACTGCCTGGTCGCTGCTCAACCGGGTGCCGCTCAAGGTCTCCGTGATCCGTGACCGTGCGGTCCTGTCGCGCGAGGCGCCGGACGGCAGCATCGAGAACGTATTCAGTCTGCAGTTGACGAATGCCAGCGAGCAGGCACGGACCTACCGCGTGCACGTTGCTGGCCTGCCCGGACTTCGCCTCGAGGAGGCGCATGAAATCGAAGCGCCGCCAGCCGGCCTTGGAAAGGCCGTGCTGGTGCTGAAGGTCGATCCCGAGGCCGCGCCTGCCGGTGCTCACCCCATTCAGATCACCGTCGAAGACATCGCCGACGCAAGTGTCCGAAAAACAGAAAACGCGAGCTTCTGGATGCCGTGACGCGAAATCCGGAACGGTCGACAAGTGTCGCCCGAAAATGAAGGCTCAGCGTGTGTGTTCCTCTGCTCGCGAACCAGGATGGCGGTTTCGCCGGTGGGTGGAGGCAAAGTGGCCTGCGCCCGCTCGGACAGCGACGGTTCTGGACATGCTTTTCAGGACCGAAGACCTGTGGCAGCAATAACTCATACTAATTGGCGGCCAAAGCTGGCCGAATACTGACTGTTTGTGGACGACGATCACCATGTCAAAACCGCTCGCATTCGAGAAGCCCGGCCCACAGGCCGGTACGCCGGCCGCAGGATTTGCGCTCTGGGCCCTGGGCTTTCGACCGTTCTACCTGCTGGCCAGCATCTTCGCAGCGCTCTCGATTCCGCTCTGGGTCGCAATCTATGCAGGCTATCTGCCGGCACCATTTGTACCCGGCCTCATCTGGCACGGCCACGAAATGCTCTTCGGCTACACGCTGGCGGTGATCGCCGGCTTCCTGTTCACGGCCGGTCGTAACTGGACCGGACAGCCAACCCCAACAGGCGTAGCGTTGCAGGCGTTTGCCTTGCTCTGGGTCGCCGGTCGGGTCCTGATGCTGACGCCTTACGCAATGGCGGCAGCGCTGGTCAATGCCGCCTTCCCGGTAGCCGTTGCGATCGCTCTTGCCATCCCTTTGTGGAGGAGCCGCAACCGGCGCAACTATTTCTTCGTCGCGCTGCTCATGCTGCTCGGCATGGCGGTTCTGGCGATCCACCTTTCCTGGCTCGGAATGCTGGCCTGGCCCGAACGGACGAGTTTGCAGGCCGGACTTGATGTGGTGCTGTTCATCATCGCCGTAATGGGCGGACGCGTCATCCCGATGTTCACCAACAATGGCATCCCGGGTACGCAAGCGACTCGCCATCCACTCGTTGAAAAAACCGCGCTCGCAAGCCTTCTCGTCCTGCTCGTCGCTGACGTTGTGCCTGCACCGGCCGCCGTGATCGTGACCGTAGCCCTGGTCGCGGCCGTTGCACACGCCGTCCGGCTCTATCTCTGGCAACCGTGGCGAACGGCTACGACGCCAATGGTGTGGGTGCTGCATGCGGCTTACGCCTGGATTGTCGTCTACCTCGTGCTGCGCGCGCTGGCGGCGCTCGGGCTCGTCGCCGAACCGCTGGCGCTGCACGCGCTGACAATTGGCGCCATTGGCAGCATGACCATCGGCATGATGACGCGCACCGCGCGCGGCCACACCGGTCGTCCGCTGCTTGCCGATCGCTACGAGGTCACGTGCTACGTCCTCGTCCAGTCTGCCGCGCTGATTCGCGTCTTCGGCGGCATGATCGTGCCCGACGCCTACCTGATCACGGTCAGCGCCTCGGGGATTTGCTGGTCGCTGGCATTTGCACTCTACGCGATTTGCTACTGGCCGGTACTGTCACGGGCACGGCTAGACGGAAAACCCGGCTAGCCTGTTTCTTCCCTCGCTTGACCTTGAAGGCGAGGGACAGGTCATTCCGCGCAGTTGCACATCAATAGCCACCCGTTCGCACGACAGAATTGAGAATAGTTGACCATTGTCAACGACTATTCGGCGGCTGAGGCGTAAATCGACACCTCGGCTTGGCGTTTTGCCGGCCGCACGACCAAACACGGAGGATCCAGGAAGATGACGACTCATCGCAAATTGCGTAGTACCGCCATATTGCTTGCCGCTTCTTTGCCATTGGCCTTGGGCAGCGCCTTTGCACAGGAGGATGCCAAGAAACCGATTTCACAGGTCGAACAGAGCTATCAGGCCGGCGATTCGTCGCCGGTCGGCGACACGGCAATGCATCACAACATCAACCCCAAGGCACCTCCGATGACCAAGGAGGAATTCGAGAAAGCCAAGAACATCTACTTCCAACGCTGCGCTGGCTGCCACGGCGTACTGCGCAAGGGCGCAACCGGCAAGCCGCTGACCACGGACAAAACGCTGGCTAGCGGCACTGAGTACCTCAAGGTCTTCATCACCTACGGCTCGCCCGGCGGGATGCCAAACTGGGGTACTTCCGGGGATCTGACCGAGGCCGAAGTGGACATGATGGCGCGCTACGTCCAGCAGGAACCGCCCGTGCCGCCGGAATGGGGAATGAAGGAGATGATGGCCTCGCTGAAGATCAGCGTGCCGCCCGAGCAGCGTCCCACGAAGAAGATGAACGACCTGGATCTGGACAACCTCTTTTCGGTGACGCTGCGCGATGCCGGCAAGATCGCTCTGATCGACGGCAAGACCAAGAAAATCGTCAAGATCCTGCCGACCGGCTACGCCGTACACATTTCCCGGATGTCGAAGTCCGGGCGCTACCTGTACGTGATCGGTCGCGATGCCCGCATCAACCTGATCGACCTGTGGATGGCGGAGCCGACCAACGTCGCCGAGATCAAGGTAGGCCTCGAAGCGCGCTCGGTCGAAACCTCGAAGTACAAAGGCTACGAAGACAAGTACGCCATAGCCGGTACCTATTGGCCGCCGCAGTTCGTGATCATGGACGGCGACACGCTGAATCCGCTGAAGATCGTATCAACGCGCGGTTCAACGGTCGATACGCAGGAATACCATCCGGAACCGCGCGTGGCGTCGATCGTCGGCTCGCACTACAACCCCGAGTTCATCGTCAATGCCAAGGAAACCGGCAAGATCATGGCCGTCAACTACTCGGACCTCAAAAATCTGAAGATCACCATCATCGACGCCGCGCGATTCCTTCATGACGGGGGCTTCGACTCGACCGGCCGCTATTTCATGGTCGCCGCCAATGCGTCGAACAAGATCGCGGTGGTCGATACCAAGGAAGACAAGCTCGCAGCGCTGGTCGACGTCGGCAAGATCCCGCATCCCGGACGCGGCGCCAATTTCGTCCATCCGAAGTTTGGTCCGGTATGGGCGACCAGCGACCTCGGTGACGAGTTCATCAGCCTGATCGGCACCGACCCGGTCAAGCACAAGGCACAGGCGTGGAAGGTCGTGCAAACGCTTACGGGGCAGGGAAGCGGCTCATTGTTCATCAAGACGCATCCGAAATCGACCAATCTTTGGGTCGATACACCGCTCAATCCGGAAGCGAAGATCAGTCAGTCGGTTGCCGTCTTCGACATCAAGAACCTGGACAAGGGTTTTGAAATCCTGCCGATTGGCGAGTGGGCCGATCTTGGCGACGATGGTGCCAAGCGCATCGTGCAGCCCGTGTTAACGGTGTCGCTTTTCCGTAGAAATCTGGCGTCGACGGCCTGACGAGGCGAGAAAGCCAGTCGGTTTGCTTTCGCTTTTGACTTTCAGCCAAGCATGTATATGCCGGTTTTCCGGTTTGCCGCCGGCCAGGCTCCCGGCGGACGGGTTGCGCAGCAAACCGTCGTCTGGCAAGCGAAGCGCGGCAGGAATGGGCGACCAGGGATCGGGGAGCGCCGTCGGCTATCGACTCATGGGGTTTCAAGGGGATCTGATCTGCGGCCCGGCATAACCCCCGTGGCAGTAGCGTTCGCGTTGCCGATGCGGTAGAAAGCCGGGCGGCCGGTGGAAAGGCAGGCGCGACACCGGTCCCAACCGCGAAGCCAGACCCGATGCCGCGCCCCGTAGCCTCCACAGTGGCGACGTTGCCTGCCTAGTATTTCACGAAGCGCACCTCGCCGTCAGATTCCCATTGGCCGGGACGGCCAATGGATCTCCCTGGAAGACGTTACCTGTGCGCCGCTTGCCGCACAGCTGTGCTCATTTGCAGCCACTGTGATCGTGGCCATCGCTACTGCACCGCGCAGTGTGCCGACCAGGCACGCCGACAGGCCACCGGTGCTTCGGGTCGCCGCTATCAAGACAGCCGCCGCGGTCGTCACGCCCATGCCGAACGCCAGCGCCGTTACCGAGCCCGGCAGCAGAAAGTGACGCATCAGGGTTCCCCACCCAGGGTCGCTCCTGATCAACTCCCCTTTGAACCGACGTTGCCGGTCGCACCCCTGCCAGGGCACTGCTGTCGCTGTCATCGTCCCTTGCCGGACGGGGTGCGCCAGGACTTTCTGCAGCGTCGGATTCGCCGTCACCCACCCGACCGGAGAAGACATGACTCTCAGCCCCGAGATTGAAGCGCAGATCCTGCGTTATTACCACGCCGAACGCTGGCGTATCGGCACCATCGCGACCCAACTGCACGTGCATCGCGACAGCGTCGCCCGCGTGCTCGCCCAAGCCGGCTTGCCGGCACTCGAACCCGTTCGCCGCCCTTCGGCGATCGATCCCTACCTGCCGTTCATCCTCGAAACCTTGACGCAGTTTCCGCGCCTACGCGCCTCCCGCGTGTACGACATGGTCAAGGGTCGCGGGTATCCGGGACGCCCGGATCACTTCCGGCACCTGATCGCCCGCCACCGACCGCGCCCGAAAGCCGAAGCTTATCTGCGCCTGCGCACCCTGCCGGGCGAACAGATGCAGGTCGACTGGGGTCACTTCGGCCACCTGGAAATCGGTCGGGCACGCCGGCCGTTGATGGCCTTCGTCGCTGTCCTCTCCTGGTCGCGGCAGATCTTCCTGCGCTTCTATCTCGGCGCCTACATGGAGAATTTCCTGCGTGGCCACGTCGGCGCGCTGACCGCCTGGGGCGGCTGCCCGCGGGTCGCCCTGTACGACAATCTCAAGAGCGCGGTCCTTGAACGCCAGGGCTCGGTCATCCGCTTTCATCCGACGCTGCTGGCCCTGGCCAGTCACTACCGCTTCGATCCGCGCCCTGTGGCGGTGGCGCGGGGGAATGAGAAGGGACGCGTCGAGCGGGCCGTGCGTTTTATCCGCGATGCCTTCTTCGCCGGCCGCCGCTTCACGGATGTGGACGATTTGAATGCCCAGGCCGACGCTTGGGTCAGCGGGCCTGCGGGTGAGCGGCGCTGCCCGGAGGACGAGGCGCTGACGGTGCATGAGGCTTTCGACCAGGAGCGAACGCGCCTGCTGACGCTACCGGGGAACGCCTTCCCGACCGACGAGGTCAAGGCCGTCTGCGCCGGCAAGACGCCCTACGTGCGCTTCGACCTGAATGACTACTCGATCCCGCATACCTGCGTGGCGCGCACGCTGACGGTCGCTGCCCGCCTGGATCAGGTACGCATCCTCGATGGCCAGACCGTGGTCGCGACGCATCGACGCAGTTATGACCGCCGGCAACAGATCGAAGTCCCCGAACATATCGCGACCCTGGTCGCGCATAAGCATCAAGCGAGCGCGCATCGCGGCACCGATCATCTGGTGCAGGCGGTGCCGACGAGCCGCGAGCTGCTGACGCAAGCGGTCGACAGGGGCGAACCGCTGGGACGCACGGTGCGCGCGCTGACTGAGCTGCTGGAAGCTTACGGCGTGGCCGAACTGACGGCGGCGATTGCCGACGCCCTGTGGCGGGGCGTGCCGCATCCCAATGCGGTTCGGCTGGCCCTGGAGAAGCGCCGGCAGGCGAAGGCGGAACCGCCGCCGCTGGCGGTGCCTTTGCCGGAGCACCTGAAACGGCGGGATGTCCCGGTGCGCCCGCACAAGCTTGATGACTACGATCAGCTGATGGAAGGGACGCCGGATGACGAATGACACCCACCGCCAACGGGCGGCCGCTTTGCAGTTGCATGGCCTCCTCGCGCATTGGGCCGAGTGTGCCGAGCAGCCCTGGCTGGATCCTTTGCTGTCCTGGGAGGAAAGCGAACGCGCCCGTCGCTCGCTCGAACGGCGGCTGCGCTGCGCCCATATCGGGCGCTTCAAGCCCTTGGCCGATTTCGACTGGGCCTGGCCGCAGCAGTGTGATCAGCGGGCGATCGCCGAACTGATGACGCTGGACTTCCTGCCGGCGGCGACCAACGTCCTCCTGGTCGGCAGCAGCGGCCTGGGCAAGACGATGATCGCTCAGAACATTGCGCATCAGGCAATCCTGGAAGGGCACACGGTGTTGTTTGCCACCGCTGGGCAGCTGCTCGGTGATCTGGCCGGCCTGGACAGTGACTCGGCGCTGCGTTACCGACTGCGTCGCTATGCGGCACCTGATTTACTGGTCATCGACGAGGTCGGCTATCTCTCTTACTCCAACCGCCACGCGGACTTGCTCTTCGAGCTGATCAACCGGCGTCACGAGAAGAAGAGCACCTTGATTACGACCAACAAATCGTTCTCGGAATGGCCGGAGGTCTTCCCCGGGGCGAGCTGCGTGGTGGCGATGATCGACCGCCTGGTCCATCACGCCGAGATACTCGCCATCAAGGGCGAGTCGTATCGGCGCAAGGAGGCCCAGGAACAGGCCGCCGCCAGATCCAGGAAGCGCTCGGCGAAGGCGGCGGCGTGAAGCACTCTCATCCGCCGTCCGGCCTGCATGACGGTCTCGACTTGCTCATCGACTCTCGCTGGTCGCCTGATCAGGCGCTGGCGGTCATCGAGTTGCTTGATGATCTGCGCGATCGGATCTGGGCGCACTACGAGCTCGCTCTGCAGGCCAAGTTCCGAGAGGATCGCGTGACACGCCGCGATGTCCGGGTCAGCGATCCGCCGTTCTAACCAAAATCAACACTCTCAAGACTCAGGGGCCCGCCGGGCCCCTGTTTGGCTAATTTTGCCCAACCCCCGAAAAAGTAAAATCAGCGTGATGGTCCAAAACCGAGCGGTTTCGGACATGTAGAAATGAGGTGTCCACAAGTAAGCAAAAGCGGATTACGGACATGCTAGACTTACGTACTGCCATTTTGGACAAAGAACAGCTTATGTCGCGCATTTTTGCTTACTGCCGGGTGTCAACGGCGGATCAGGTCACCGCGAATCAGCGGCAAGAGATCGAGGCTGCTGGTTTTGCTATTGAAAGTCACCGGGTAATAGAGGAATGCATCAGCGGTTCGGTGGCATCAAGCGAGCGTCACGGCTTCATGCGTCTTTTTGATCGCCTGGAGTCTGGCGATGTCTTGGTGGTGACCAAACTGGACCGACTTGGCCGCAATGCTATGGATGTGCGCACCACCGTCGAACGGCTCGAAGCCAACAATGTTCGCGTACATTGTCTTGCCTTGGGCGGAGTCGACCTCACCAGCGCGGCTGGCAAGATGACCATGCAGGTGATTGCGGCTGTCGCCGAGTTCGAGCGGGATTTGCTCATCGAACGTACGCAGTCGGGCATCAGTCGGGCACGCGCCCAAGGCAAGCGATTTGGCCGACCGTTGGTGTTGAACGGTGAACAGCGCACTCTGGTGTTACAACGTCTGGTCGCAGGCACTACCGTGGCGCAAGTGGCTAAGGAATTCGCCACCAGCCGGCAAACCATCATGCGGGTGCGTGACGCGATGAATGTACACCTTCATGCAGACGACGATGAGCGGCACAGTGCCATTGGAGCCACCTCGGCTCCTTCTCCCGGGCTCCCTGCAAGCATTGCATAGTGTGACCCGAGCAGGATCCCGCCGAGCGGTAGCGGCATCGGGCCTGGAGAATCGGCTGACCTTGGATCGGAACGGTGGCACGACGACAAAGCGCGCAATTGTCGCAAAGAGCAACTCTCTTGGTAATTTGAATGTCGTCAGACACCGATTCTCACCGCCTGACTATCCTCACCCGCGAAGAAATCGATGACCTGTACGGTTTGCCTCGGTTCACCGATGACGACCGCCGCCTTTTCTTCGAACTAAGCCCGGCCGAACGTGCGGCCGTCGACGCGCGAACTATCTCCGTGGCCACGTACTTGGCGTTGGAGCTAGGCTACTTTAAGGCCAAGCGACAGTTCTTCACCTTCGAGCGTGCGGATGTGATTGACGATCTGCGCTATTTGCTCGCGAAGCAATTCCCGGGCAGCACCGTGGAGTCCGTCAAAGCACCCTCGAAGCCCACGCACGTTGTCATCCAGCGCACCATCCTCGATCTGTTTGGCTACCGCCACTGCGACAGTGCTGCCCAACAGGCGTTGGAGGACAAGGCGTGCCGTACCGCGATGCTGTCGACGCAGCCCCTGTATATTCTGCGCGAATCCCTACAGTACCTCGCCAATGAGCGCATCGTGCCGCCGCGTTACACGACGCTGCAGGATATGGTCGGTCGGGTAGTGACCTACGAGCGTAATCGTGTCGCCGATTTGTTGGCTCTTGCGCTGACACCGGCCGTCAAGCAAGCGCTCGACGCCCTACTACAGGCTGATGAACAGATGTACCGCATCAGCGCACTCAAGCGCGAGCCCAAAGACTTCAGCCATAAGGAACTCAAGCGTGAGGTCGAGCGGCGGAAATTCTTCCAACCGCTGCACGAGTTCGCTCAGGACTTCCTCGTCGCGGCCGGTCTGTCCAACGAGAGCGGCAAATACTACGCGTCGCTGGTCAAGTTCTACACTGCCTACAAGCTGCAGCGCATGCCCAAAGGTGCCGCGAGGCTGTACCTGTTGTGCTTCGCCTTTCATCGCTTCCGGCAGATCAACGACAACCTGATCGAGGCGTTCATCCATCTGGTCAGCCAGTACGAGAAGCAGGCCAAACACGCCGCCGAAGCAGCGATGCAGCAGGCGCTGCTCAATGCTGGCGAGAACCTGCGGGCCGCTGGCGAGGTGCTGCACCTGTTCATTGACAAGTCGATCTCCGGCGACAGCCCCTTCGCCACGGTCCAGGAAAAAGCGTTCTCACTGCTGAAGCCGGAAAGTTTTGCGACCGTGGCCGACTACCTGCGCAACATCGCCTTCGACAAGACCATCTTCCAGTGGTCCTATTACTCCTCGTTATCGCTCACGTTCAAGCGCAACCTGCGGCACTTGTTTTGCGAGCTCGACTTTGCCGGCCGGGTGGAAGATGCGCCGTTGCTTGAAGCCGTGACGTTCCTCCAAGGGCTGCTGCGCGAAGGCAAGTCACCGAGGCAGACGAAGCAGAAACTCTTCCCGAGAACGGTGATTCCCAAGAGCTTGCAGCGGTACCTGCTCGTCGAGGCTGAGGCGGATGAAGCGGATGAGGCGAAGGGCGGTGCTACGCGACTGGACGTCGATCGCTACGAATTCCTGGTCTACCGGTTGCTGCGCAACGCCCTGGAGTCCGGCGATCTGTACGTACAAGAAAGCAACGAATTCCGGCGCTTCGAGGACGACCTGATCAGCAACACCCGTTGGGCGCAGCGCGATACCGTGCTGAAGCAAATCGGCGCGCCGCTGCTGCTGGCGCCGATCGAAGAAACGCTCAAAACTTTCCGCGAAGCCCTGGAAACACGGTTCGCGGAGGTGGACCAGCGCATCGTCAATTGTGCCAACGAGCACATCAAGATCACTGGCCGCGCCGAGAAGCGGCGCTGGAAGCTGATCTATCCAACGGCCGAGGAGCCGGTCAATAGCCCGTTCTACGGTCAGTTGCCGGGCATCGGTATCGCCGACTTGCTCTGGTTCGTCGCCGGCAGTACCGGCTTTCTGGGTAGTTTCAGCCATGTGCTCGGTCGCTACGCGAAGGACGCACCGGATCCCCGCGAACTCCTCGCCTGCATGGTTGCTCTCGGGACCAACATGGGGTTGTCGAAGATGGCGGAAGTGTCAGGCCTGAGTTTCTCGTCGCTGCAAGGCACCGCGCGCAACTACCTGCGACTGGAGACCCTACGCGCTGCGAACGACGCCATCAGCAACGCCATCGCAGCGCTGCCGGCGTTTCACCTGTACGACATACGCGATGAGATGCACTCCAGCAGCGACGGCCAGCGCTTCGAGACGCAGATCGACACCTTCAACGCCAGGCACTCGCCGAAGTATTTCGGACTGCAAAAGGGGGTGAGTGCCTGCACGCTGGTGGCCAACCACGTTCCTATCAACGCTCGCATTATCGGCACCCATGAGCACGAGAGCCACTTCGTGTTCGACCTGCTGTACAACAACACGTCCGACATCAAGCCAGAACGCCACTCAACAGACACGCACGGCACGAACCAGGTCAATTTCTGGATTTTGCGCGTCTTCGGCTACGGGTTTGCGCCACGCTACCGCGATCTGCACAAGAAAACGCAGACGCTGGTTGGCTTCGATAATCCGAGCCACTATGCAGACCTACTGGTTAAGCCCTCACGCAAGGTCTACGACGAGCTGATCGTCAAGGAATGGCCCAACATTCTGCGCATCATGGCATCGCTGGCGCAGAAGGACGTGACCCAGGCGACCATCGTGCGCAAGCTCAGCAGCTACCTGCGCCAGAACCAGACGAAGAAAGCGCTTTGGGAACTCGACAACATCTGCCGCACGTTGTACATCTTGGATTTCATCGACGACGTAGACCTGCGCCAGGCGGTTCAAAAGGCGCTGAACCGCGGGGAAGCGTACCACCGGTTCCGTAGGGCGGTGGCCTACGTCAACGGCGGCAAATTTCGTGTACAGACCGAGGCCGAGCAGCAGATCTGGAACGAGTGCTCACGCGTGATCGCCAACTCGATTATTTTCTACAACACAGCGCTGCTCTCCAAGGTGTATGCACAGAAGCTCACCGCTGGCGACCAAGCCGCCATCGACATGTTGCGGAAAATTTCGCCGGTAGCCTGGCAGCACGTCAATCTGTTCGGCACCTTCGAATTCAGCGACGCGCCATCCAAGGTGAACATCGATGTGCTTGCTGCTCGCTACGCCGACCCCGATCACTGGAGCAAGGTGTTCAAAGAGGAGAACCAGGAGGTGCCGTTGGGCTGATTTTACTTTTTTGGGGGTTGGGCAAAAATAGCCTGTTTCGTATACGTCACATCGCACACTTCGCCGCCAAATTCCGCCGCCATTTAGTGCCGCCAGATTTCTGCGGATCTACACAGCCGCTAACAGCCCGAGTACAACGTGGCCGGCGATGAGGTCTGGTTCTCGGTGTGGAGCGCCAAGGACAAGAATTCGGCGCTGGTCGTCGTTGACGACAAGACGCGCAAGCTGAAAGCCGTGATCAAGGATCCGGAGTTGATCACGCCGACCGGCAAGTTCAACGTCTTCAACACCCAGCACGACGTCTATTGATCTATTGATGCAGGAAAGTGCGGGGGCCAACCGGCCCCCGTTTTTCTTGCGTTTGGCAGGCTGCTTACCGTTTGAGGTCAATCTGAAGAGCGTGAAAACGCGCAAACGGCAGCCTGTCGCCAACGCTTCGACCACACAGCACGCCGCAGAGAATAGCTCGTAAAGCTTTCCATTCCGCCGCACTCCGAACCCCTTCATTGGCGGCCGCTGGCCAAGTAGCATGCCCTTGGCTAACGGTCATGGCAATCGAGACGCCCCGGATCATGAGAGTCATGACTGTTTTCCCTCCACTTGCAGTGCGCATTCCGGCTTGCACGCCGGAATCGTTCGACGGGCTGGGCGCATGCGCCCAGAATTTCCCGTCTCACCCCCGACCCTTCTCCGGCAAGGGGAGAAGGGAGGTTTGTGAGTCGCTTGCGCGACTTTCACATTAAAACCCTCCTCGTCAAAGCGAAGAAGTCACCAGGAAGCCGGACCAAACCATGAAAATCCAGTGGGCTGTGTTCGCCAAGACCAGGTCAAGCTAGCGATTCAGGAAGAGCGTGGAGTTCATGGGGGTACGACACACCGCGAAGGCTCGTCATCTGGCTGGTAGCAGCCTGTCGGACAGACGCCATCAGTGCCGCTCTTTCGGCGGAGAGCTTCGCGTCGGTCAAGCCGGCCTCGATGATGGGGATCAGAACGGGTGGTCACCACCCTGTCTACCGTGGAGGTGAGCCGCAGCCTTGCTATACTCGCCTTCGAGGGGTTGCGACCGGCCAGTCACGTTGCCGGTGCCATGCGCGATGAAATACACGTGCGCGCACTGCGCCTTGCCGGTGTAAACAGGGTCATCAATCCCTTCCTGGATGCTGCCGACCATGCTGCGCAGACGATCACCGAAGCACTCAGCCACTCAGAGGACACCTCATGAACAGCCTGCAAACCCTGCTTGTCGCCACCGATCTTTCGGCGCCGTCGCGCCATGCTGCACAGCGCGCAGCGATGCTCGCCCAACAGGCCGGGGCCCGGCTTGAACTGGTGCATGTTTTGGAGAGGGGGTCGCTCGACGAACTGCGCCGCTTGTTCCATGACGATGGTGAGGCCGCGCAGGGGCGCGTACGCGAGCAGGCGCGCGAGGCTCTGTCGCAACTGACCAGCGAAGTCGGAGAAACACTCGGCGTCAGCGCTGGTCATCATCTGCTTGAAGGAGCCGTGCTCGATAGCATTGGCATGCAAGCGGAGCTGCTCAACGCCGCGCTGTTGATCATCGGCGCTCGCGGCGCCAGTGGTATGCGCGCCTGGCTGCTCGGGGCAACCGCCGAGCGCTTGTTGGGGCTCACGCGGCGGCCAATTCTGCTGGTCAGGCAGGCGCCCCGCGAGCCGTACCGTAAAGTCATCGTGGCGGTGGATTGTTCGCCGTGGTCGATGCAATCCATCCGCCTGGCACAGGCTGTCGCTCCGAGTGCGAGACTGATTCTCTTGCACGCCTACGACGTCCCTTTCGAAGGCAAGATGCGCCTTGCCGGTGTCGATGACGACATGATCAAGCGCTACGCGGCCAAGGAGCATCAAGAAGTTTTCCTGCGCTTGAAGCAGAGCGCACGCGAAGCCGGGATACCCGCCAGTTGGCAGCAACAGGTCATCCACGGTGACGCAGCTGCGGTGATCCTGCAGCAGCAGGAAGAAGAGGGTGCCGATCTGATCGTTCTCGGCAAGCACGGTGTCGGCATGGTCGAGGAACTGTTACTTGGCAGCGTCACAAAGCATGTCCTGGCCGAGGCACGTTGCGACACCCTCGTTGCGGCTCGCTGAGCGTTCATTTCTTGATAGGCTTCGATATCGACCATCAGGGGGTGCCGGATGCTGGTACGACGGCGCTTTTTTACCGGCGCCTTGCCCACCCCGGACGCCACCGAGCAGGATCACATTGCCATGCGTCGGCATGAGCAACTTGCTTCTATTGCACGTGCTCGTCTTCAAGCACCGGCTGGTAGTCCCAGTCCCTGACGCCCTGGACAATCAGCTCGATATCATTGTCCGGTACGCACAGTATTTTCATCGCTGTCGCGCCCAGGCGCAGACTCGCTTCAATTGCTTCCGGATATGCGTGCGTGGCTCCGGCAGCGAGTAACTGCGAAGTTGCAGCCAGATCCCTGGCGCGCACGACTATTGGTACGTGCGGGGCGATGCTGCGTAGGAACGCCACCGTCCGCAAGGCAATTACCGAATCGTCCACAGTGAGGATGACCAAGGGAGTGCGCTCGACGTGAATCGCCACCATCAACTCGGGATCGGAAATGTCGCCGTAGAGCACCTGGTTTCCGTCGGCGCGTCCCTGCGCTACCCGTTTCGGGTCAACATCAAAAGCCACACATGGGATGCCGCTGTTTTGCAGCAGGACGGCGATGGTGTGTCCGACGCGTCCATAGCCGCCGATCAACACCGGTGGATTCGACTCATCGATCGCCATGTTGGGCACTTCTGGCTCTGCGTTGCGCCGAATGCTGACCAGGCGGCGCGCGATGGTCTGATTGAAGCGGATCAGCAGCGCTCCAGCAATCATCGAGAAAAGGACAGAGGTCAAGACGATCTGCCCGAGTTCGACGCCAATCACTTGCGCGTCGAGGGCAATGGCGAGCAGGGCGAAGCCGAACTCGCCGCCCACGGCGAGCAGCAACCCGGTCTGCCACGCGGTCATGGCCGAGATGCCGCTTCTACGCACCAGCGCGGTGACCAGCAAGGCCTTGCTCACCAACAGTAGAAGTGCACCGAGTGCCGCCCACTGCCAGACGCGAGGAATCGATGCCGGATCGATGAGCATGCCGATGCCGACAAAAAAGAGGCCGAGCAGGACGTCACGAAAGGGGCGAACGGTCGATTCGATCTGGTGACGGAATTCGGTCTCCCCGAGCATCATGCCGGCCAGAAATGCGCCAAAAGCTAGCGATAAACCGAGATTGTTGGTCGTCCAAGCCGCCAGCAGGGCGACCAGCAGGACCGCCAAGGTGAACAACTCGGCCGAGCGTCGTTTGGTAACCAAGCGAAAAAGTGGGCGCAACAGCCAGCGGCCGGCAAAAAACACTAGTGCGAAGGCGAGCGCAGCCTTGGCGGCCGCCCAGCCGAGGGAACTCACCAGCAGGTCCGCGCCATCGCTCATGCCGAGCACCGGGATCACCACCAGGAACGGAACCGCCGTCACATCTTGAAAAACCGACATGGCGAGGCCGAGTCGGCCATGTGGGCTACTCTCTTCACCTTGCTCGGCCAACTGGCTGCCGATCATGGTCGACGAAGATTGCGCAAATACGGCGCCGATCACGAACGCCGCCGTGGCGGGTACTCCGGCCAGCCAGAGGAGGAGAGCGACGGCGGCGGTGGTAAACGCCACCTGAGCAGTGCCCAGTCCGAGTACCTGGTGGCGCAAGGCGTGTAATTGCGGCAATGAATAATTCAGGCCGATGGTGAACAGCAGAAAGACGACGCCGAACTCGGCCAAGACCTTGAACTCCGGCACGTTGATCGTCGGTCCGACGGTATAGGGGCCAAGAATCACACCGACCAGCAGATAACCCAGGCTGGTCGGGATGCGCAGGCGCTGGAAAGCGAGCACGACGGCAACCGCGACGCCGAGTAGCATGAGAATCTGGGCGAGGTGCTCCATCACGGCGATTTCCACCGTATCATTGACGTGAGTTTGGTTTTTTGGACCATTTCGGCATTCCGTTGAGTAAGAGTAACGCGCGGCTGAGCGTCACAAGCCATCAAGCTCCCACGATCCAATACCGCTTCATGCTGTTCGTTTATTGTCGGATCGAGGCGTCAAATTGCCGAAAAAACGGGATTTCCGGGGAATTGTACCAGCCATTCCTGGACGTCCAGAGCATCGAAAATGGCCGATGTTCAGCCGACGGCAATCGTACAGAGAGGAGAACGCCGTGCATCAATTTGATCGTATCCTCGCCGCCACGGACCTTTCCGCGCCGGCTCGCCATGCCGCAGAACGTGCCGCCCTGGTGAGCAAGGAGGCGTGTGCACCGCTAGATCTGCTGCATGTCGCCAATTTCGACACGTTGGAACGGCTGCGTCTGCTCATCAACGTTGCGCCGGATGACATGCTGGCGCGAGTGCTCGATACGGCGCAAGCACGAATCGCTGAGCTTGCCCTCGCGCTCAACCAGCGCTATGGCATCTCGGCGGGGATCCGGGTTACAGCCGGGTCCCTGCTGCCGAAACTGGTGAAGGAATGTGAGGCGCTGACGGCCGGCCTACTGGTTTGCGGCGCGCAGGGCGAAAGCGTCCTGCGTCACTTCCTGCTGGGGACGACGGCGAGGCGCATATTGAGCACGGCAAAATGCCCGGTGCTGATCGTCAAGCAGGCACCGCACGCGCCCTATCAACGGGTGCTGGTACCGGTTGATTTCTCGCCTTCGTCGCTGCGGGTGATCCGGCATGCGCGCAGTATCGCGCCGCTCGCCGAAATCGTTCTGCTGCATGCATTCGATGTCCCTTTCGCGAGGGACATACGTTCTGCGCGCATAGACGATGAGATCATCGACCTCTACCGAGTCGCTGCCAAACAGGAAGCATTGCAGAAGCTGACGGCTCTTCGCGACGAAGCCGGGCTATCGTCAAACGGCTCCTGCCTGATTGTTCTTCGCGGCGATGCGCGTTCGCGCATCATCGAACAGGAACAGAAAATGGACTGCGACCTGATTGTCATAGGAAAACATGGCAAGGGTTTGGTCGAAAAACTCCTGATGGGCAGCGTTACCGAGCATGTCCTGAGTGAAGCGCGAAACGACGTATTGGTGTCTATCTGATTGTCATCATAAGAGCGGTTATGGAAATCTTTCCATAACCGCTCAACTGCACCTCAAACCCCTTCTTCGTAGCGTTTCATGAGCCAAGTCCTTACCTGCTGCTCGCTTCGCCAATGCGAACTCTTTGCTGCCGTGTCCGGCAATCTCAGTCCGACTCAGCTCGACAATGCACTGGATCAACAGCAGGGCCCCGGTGATCTTGGCGCATACAGCATGTGGCTGGGGGCACAGGTTTCGGGAACTCAACCAAGCTTGCGTGGTCCTCGGCATGGCCTTCAAGGGTGACTTTGGCGTTTCACACGGCAGAAGCAAGCGCCCTCTTGATGCGTTTCAGGCCTTCATCAACGCTTTCCGCCAATTTGATCGCATTTGGATCAGTGGAGCGTTTCTCGGTAGTCCATTCGCAGAAAGACGCCATCAGCGCCGCTCTTTCGGCGGAGAGCTTCGCGTCGATCAAGCCGGCCTCGATGATGGGAATCAGGCCAGCCGCCGCCCGGAGACGATTGAGTTCCGGGGTTGCGGGAGGAATTTGTTTCGACATCTCTTGACTCTAACGAGGAGCCGCGCAGCCCGATAGGCTGGCTATTTTCAATGGCCGAATATTCATGGCTTAGGGTACGCTTTTCTTCCGTTTCGTGAGCAGAATCATTGCTGAGTGCCCGTGAAAGCCCGCACACATCGAGAGTTGAGTGATCGTTGTCAGCCAGCGAGTTCGCGCAAGCGATCTCGCCATCGGGGGGAGCCTAGCGGCGGGGGCCTGCCGCAGGCAGTCCCCCAAGAGCGAGCAGCCGCCGACGGCCTTGGCGGCTTCCGCGGCCTTGCTGCGGCCGGGATTTATTCCCTGGGAGGCTTCCAGGTGCTGATCGTCGTCGCCGGCGATCAGGATGAGCTTGTCCGGAAACTTTGCATGCAAGGCATTGGCGTGGCTTCTGGGATGGTTCATTTCAGCCACATGGGGTTGAAAGAAGCGGTTGCAAAAAGTTGGCGCTGGCGGGACAGCGTCAAACGGCACGCCGCGTAAGCTGGGAACGGCGTGGTCAGGGCACCACCATTCCCGGATACGGACTCAGGTGCATGAGCTTGGAGGTCACCGAGCCCAACAACAGGCTCTCCGTCACGCCCAGTCCGCGGCTGCCGATGACGATGCCGCTACAGTCGAGCCGCTCGGTCAGCGCAATGATTTGCTCGGCGGCCTCGCCCATCACGACATGCAGCCGCCAGGGCTGGCTGTTTGCGTCGAGCAGGGCGCGCGCCCGCGCGGTGGCGAGCCAGGCCCGCTGCGCGAGCTCCGCTTCCGCCGCTTCCGCGCTAAGCCAGGGCTGAACGTTCACAAGGTATAGCCCGCAGGCCGTCGTCGTGCTGGCCTGACCGGCGGCATGGGCGACCGCGCGCAACGCGCTGTCTGAACTGTCGACAGCGACCAGCCAGCGATTCGTTACGGGCGCCGGAAGCGGCAACGCACTATCGAACACCAGCCCGACGAGACGGCCATCGGCGTCGCGCTGGCAACTTACGGGGGCAGGAAGATAAATGGGATACTGCCTACCGCGAGTACCGAATCGCTGGCCTCGATCACGATCAGCACGAGAAACATTGGGGTCGCCCACAGGAGGCCGTTCTGGCGGACGAAGAAGGATTCGCCGTGGAACGTCGGCGTGATGCGCAGATTCCCGCGCAGCCAGCGTAGCAGCGGCTTCTTCTCCAGGTTGGGCTCGGCAAACCGGCCCGAACGATGGCGGGCTCCACGGGCCCTTCGCAGAAGTCGGTTGGGGAATCGAATACATCATGGCAGTCTCCTTTTGAAATAGGCCAAGTTCAGAGATCGAAGGTCGTCAGAACGAACGCCGCGTGGTGGCCACGGCAACCGGTAGCACGGATTCGGCCGCGCCGCTTGAGATCGGCGACGGCGGCGGCCAACGCTTCGCTGGTCGCATCGACACCGTGCAGCACAGCCAGCTTGCGCACGTTAAGGCACGTATGCTGATGCAGCTTGCGCAATATCGAGTTCGGCGAAACTAGTTCAGTGCTCACTTCCATCCTCCAATCCATAACCAGAAAAAGAGCCATACATCCAATCGGGGCAAGCTAATGGCTTCTTCGCGTGTTTCAACGACCTTGCGTACGCGACGACTTCCGCGCGCTGCGTTGCGCGCCAAACGTTCCCTCAAGACGACAATTGTGTGTCTCAACCTCATGCCCGGGTCGCCCTGACCTGGTCCGGCATTGCGCGGTGCCAAGCTCTTCCGGGGAACACTAAAACCTCATGAGTTCAACATTTTGTCTTTCTGTCAAAAGCCGCTAGTACTGCTCGCTCGACTTCCTTGCGATCATCTTAGTCAATCCGGCGGGGTCTTATAAGCCCTCGTGCGGACACCAGAATGTATCGATTTAGGATACAATCGATGTTCCGATTGAAGCTCGCAGGAGAAGCCCATGCTCGACCTCAATTTGATGAGGATCTTCGCCCGGGTCGTTGAAGCAGAGAGTTTTGCGGAGGCCGCGCGACGCCTGGAGACGTCCCGATCCGTCGTGAGTAAGGCGGTTGCCAAACTCGAGAAAGCCCTGGGTGCGCGCCTGCTCAACCGCACCACCCGACATCTGAGCCTCACCGAAATTGGTGCCGCGGTCGCCGAGCATTGCACGCGCATGCTCGATGAAGCCGTGCAGGCGGAGAAGCTCGTCGCCAGTCTCAATACCGAACCGCGAGGCGTCCTGCGCGTCAGCGCCTCGGTCGCCTTCGGCACGCTGCATGTTGCGCCGGCGCTGGCCGAGTTTCTACCACGCCATCCGAAGCTGGCGATCGACCTGACGATCACTGACCGCTGGGTGGACCTGGCCGAAGAGAGTTACGACGTCGCCATCCGCGTGACGCGTGAACCGCCGCTGCACTGGGTGGCGCGCAAGCTGGCACCCGTCCGGCGGGTGCTATGCGCCACGCCGGGATACTTCAGGGACCGCGGTATTCCACGTGCTCCCGCCGACCTGGTCCGGCACAACTGCCTGGACTACACGCGCTCAGGCGAGCAGGGGCGCTGGCGGTTTTCCGGGCCGGATGGCGATCTGCTGGTACCGGTGAACGGGCCGCTGCACGTCGACGACGACGAGGCGCTATCGCAGGCCGTGCTCGGCGGCCTCGGCCTCGGACTGCTGCCGACCTTTATCATCGGCAAGGATTTACAGGAGGGGAGGCTGCTAGCCGTGCTCTCCAATTACATCCCGGTCGACCGTTACGTTTACGCCATGTACCTGCCGACGCGCCACCTGCCGAGCAAGGTTCGGGTGTTCATCGACTTTCTCGTCGAACACATCGGTGCCGACGCTTACTGGGATCGGGCGGGAGAAGCGACGTTCAAAGCGCAAGAGGTGCTTGCCACGCTGAAGAGGAGGTCAGCTCACGAAACGGAAAAAATCGCACGATAAGACGCCGCCGGCATTGTTGCTGAGCCTCGCCGAGCAGCCACCGGACACCTTGATGCCTTCTGAGTCACTCACGCACCGACCATGAGTAAGCTAATAGCGCGTCATCGCAGCGCGACTTGCGATGACGCCACGTCTGTTATCCGACCTTCACCGCCCTGCGTAGCCGCTGCTCCCGTTTCTCGACCTGCTGTGGAGGCTCGACACCGTGTGCCACATAGCGCTCGATCACGTCATCGACCACCGAACGAACCTGCCGCTCGATACCTTCCCGCCGGAGTCGTCTCAGAAAACGGAAAATAAAGCACGGTAAGCGATTCGGCAGAGCCTCTCTTGTAGTCGCGTCGCGACTACAAGAGAGGCTCTGAAACCGCTTTAATCTTTCAACGGCCTTTTGGCGCCCCAGCAGCGGACAAATCAGTCTTGAAGAGCTGACCCTTTGCAGGGCCAATTTTGCAAGACGCTCAGGTGAATGAAAAAGCATCGCGCCTACGGCACGAGCGCCGAAGCCTGTTTGACCGAAACCGGCTAAAGGGTGAACCCCGTCACCCTTTACTCCCGCGACACGGCAACTCTTCACTTGCCCATCTATGCATGCGCCAGATCGAAGTGGCGTGCTTACGGCGGAACGAGTTCTCCCAAACCGGCCCAGCGGAGTTCCTCGTTCAACAGGTTCCGTACCGTTTCGGCATCTTCCATTAGCATGGCGCGGTAAAGGACTTGTCTCGCGCGCTGACTGGAGAAGCTCCTGATCAGCCATTTAATCCGCAGCAGCGCGGATGCGTTCATGCTAAACGTTCTCAATCCCATGCCCAGCAGGAGGATCGCCGAACCAGGATCCGCGGCCATCTCGCCGCAAACGCTTGCCGGCTTGCCGCAGCGCCGGGCATCACGTATTGCACGGTGCAGAGCACGGAGCACTGCCGGGTCCAGATGGTTGAACAAAGGCGCGACACTGGGATTGTTCCTGTCAACGGCGAGCAGATACTGAGTGAGGTCGTTGGAGCCAATCGAGAAGAAATCCACATAGCGGGAAAGAGTGGGAATGGAAAACAAAGCCGATGGCACCTCCAACATGGCGCCGATCAGTGGCGCAGGGCACTCAAACCCCGCCTCGCCAAGTTCTCGGCGCGCTCGGTCGACCGCCTGCCTGGCTGCTTTGATCTCACCGATCCGCCCGATCATGGGAAACATAATGCGCAGATTGTTCAACCCAACGTTCGCGCGAAGCATTGCCCGGAGTTGAGGCTGGAAGATGTCGGGTCGATCCAGCGTAACGCGAATGCCGCGCCAACCCAGATACGGGTTTTCTTCCGTCGTAGAGAAGTAAGGCAGGGGCTTGTCGCCCCCGATGTCGAGCGTGCGCATGGTTACCGGTTTTGGTGCGAACGACTGAAGAACCTTGCGATAGATCTCGTACTGCTCCTCTTCCATCGGAAAAGTCTCACGTGTCATGAACGGAAACTCGGAGCGATAGAGCCCGACCTCGTCGACGCCGAGGTTTGCGGCGACATCCATGTCGGTCAGCAGGCCAACGTTCAGCCCCAGTCCCACATGAACCTCGTCAGTCGTCGTCGCCTCGAGATCGCGTAAACCAGTAAGCTTTACCGAAAGCTGCCCTTCGTGTTGGACCAAGCGCCGGTATTCCTGGATCGCGGCGGGCAATGGGTCGATGAACACGCGTCCCCGATAGCCGTCGACAATGATCGGATGGCCGTCGAGAGAGCTGACGTTGCGTGCCCCGAGACCCATCACGGCCGGAATTCCAAGGCCACGGGCGAGAATCGATGTATGCGACACCACGGAGCCGCGTAGGCAGACGATGCCTTTGAGCTGTCCAGAGGGCACATCCGCGACTCGGGCGAGGCTGACCTCGTCACCGAGCAGGATGGCGTTGCTCGGGTACTGTTTGATCGCGGTGACATTGGACAACAGCTGCAACAGGATGCGACGACCGATTGCCCGGATGTCCTCGGCTCGTGCTCGCAGGTAGACGTCATCTGCCTGTTCGAATACCCGGGCATGCTCGGAAATCGTGTCCCTCAGCGCTCCGGGCGCCCAGTTCCCCAAGCGAATTCTGGCAACCACTTCTTCGACCAAATCGTCCTGTCCGAGAATCAGGATGTACACGTCGAATATCGCGCGAGTCTCGTCGGACAGTCGGCCCTGCATGCGCTCGGCGCTTGCACGCAGTTCCTCCTGTGTTTTGCGCACGGCGCACCTGAAGCTCGCTTCCTCCTGCGCCACATCGTCGGGTATGCGGTTGGCGACCGCATCGAGTTCTGCCAGCGGGGACGGCAGGACAATGGTGCCGATCGTCACGCCCGGGGCTCCGGGCAACCCCTGAATGAGTCCAACCGGTCCCGTTGGACCCGGTGCACTCGGCGGAATGTGGCTTCCCAGGGCAGCATAGCTCAATGTGGCTGCGAGTTGCGCGCCGATCGTGGACAGAAAGGCAACCTCGTCTTTGGCGAACACGCGTTGCGATTTCTGCTGCACGACGAGCACGCCCATGGATTGACGGAAATGCACGAGCGGTACCGCCAGAAACCCGGACAACTGCTGTTCTCCGGATTCCGGGAAATGGCGGTAGCTAGGGTGTTCAGCCGCATTCGCAAGATTTACCGGCGCCTGGCGTCTCGTGACCAATCCAACGATGCCCTCGTGGGCCGCCATCCGAATTTTACCCACCACACTTGGGTTCAGCCCTTCCGTCGCCATCAGCACGTAATGCGATGCGGGATCACGAACGTATACGGAACACACGTCGGTGTTCATGGCCGCTTTCACCCGGCGCACGACGATCTCCAGTGCTTCGTTCAAGTCGCCCGCGGCGGTCACGCGCCACATAATTTCCTGGAGCTTCTCTAGCATGTATTTAGCAATCGTTGAGAAACGGCAAAGAGATTGTGCGAATCCGCAAATGGTGTATTTCGGCCTTCGGAATGATAACTTGGGTTGGGAAGACACATCTTCCAGCCGGCTGCGTCCCTTGAATCCTGATAGCCATGGGGCTGATCCGGCAAAACCCGCCACGTGGGGTCATCTCAGAGAACGGAAAATAACGCACGCTAGCGGCGAACCTGTCAGGTTCAAGCCTAAGACGTTGGGCCTGGAACGTCAGACAAGGCTGAAAGGGGTCCTGACGTGACGTGAGCGTTCACCTGACGCTAAGTTGAAGCGTAGTCCAACCCGGACAGGCTCAACCGAAAAGCTCGCTGTGCGAGCCAAGCCTCGCCAGTCTGAGGGTGTCGGCATCCGACTTGCGGTAGATCAGCAGCAGGTCTGGCTTGACGTGGCATTCACGGTAGCCTGCCCAATCGCCGCTCAGGTCATGGTCGCGGCATTTGGCATCAAGCGGCTGGTCAGTCGCCAGCGCCACCAGAACGGGCTTCAACTCGCTATCGAGCGTGGCCCGGTGCTGTCCCTTGGCTTCGCGCTTGTAGTCGCGTTTGAAGGATGATGCGCGGTCAATCGTCCGCATGCAGGTCTGCCATCAGGTCGTCAACGCTGGCGAACCGCTTGCCCTTCCCGAGCTCAAGCTCGGCAATGGCCTTGCGCGTGGTGGCGTTGGGAACCTTCACATCGAAGGGCAAACGGCGCTCATCGGCTATGCGCAGCATCAGCAAGCGGATAGCGTCAGAAATGGACAAGCCCATTGCGTCGAGCGCATCAGCGGCGCGTTCCTTGGTCTTGCTGTCGATGCGAGCGCGGACATAGGTATCGGCGGTGCTCATAGCGGCTTCCCTCAAAGCGGTTTCAGAGCCTCTATTGTAGTCACATGGCGACTACAATAGAGGCCTCTGCCAGATTGCTTACCGTGCTTTATTTTCCGTTTTCTGTGACGACCCCTATCAGCACAAGGGCTTGCTGCCCGAACCGGCGTGGCCCTATGGCAGCATCCACCGCTACGGCAGGGCGGATGTAGCACGGGTGAAGTTTGTGAAATCAGCCCAGCGGTTGGGGTTCAGCCTGGATGAGATCGCCAAGCTGCTTTGGCTGGAGGATGGCACCTACTGCGACGAAGCCAGCCGCCTAGCCGAGCACAAGCTCCAGGACGTGCGCGCCAAGCTGTGGCCGACCTGGCGCGCATGGAGTTCGTGCTGTCACAGCTCGTGTGCGCCTGCCATTCACGCAAGGGAAATGTTTCGTGCCCGCTGATCGCATCGCTGCAAGGCGAAGCGAGCGGAGTCTCGCAACGTCGGCAGGGGACGAGCTTGGGCGAGCCATGCCTTATCGTACGATTTTTTCCGTTTCGTGAGCTGACCCCAATTATTGGCCGGCAGGCGTCGGGACTCGCAGATAGACCATGCTCCAAAGCACGATGGCCGTCACCAGGTTGAGGCCGCTGGCCCGGTATCGCTGTTGCTCGAAGCCGCGGTCGCGGATTTCGCCAAGCCGGTTGAAGAACACGGCGCGGGCCAGCCGCACTCACGGCTCCCAGTGCGTACCAGTGCGCACTGCGAGGTAGACCTCACGCAGGAACAGCCCCAACCCGATGATCATCGATCCCATGGACGCCATGAAAGTCACCGCCACAGTGACCGCCAGCTCGACTTTGATCAGCGTACCGGCGAAGGCGCCGGCGACCACTAGACAGATCAGCAGCGCACTAAATGCTTCGCAGAACATCGCCATGTAAACCAGATTCCCGCGGCGCTTCAGCAACCCTAGCTCGCGCTCTGCGGCTTCGCAGTTACAAGCCTCTGGAGCGTCCTGGAGACGCTTGCGGATCGCTCGTCGGCGGTCGACGATACGTCCCAGGCGAACGTTCATCGCGTTGATCAGGGTGGCGATTCCGGTCAGCAGGAAGACCGGCGCGACTGCGAGTTGAATGGCGTGCGAGAGATCGGCGAGGGGGGCAGGCATGGGCAGATGCTATCCCGTTGTGAACACCGTGCATACGGTCGACGGTCATGCAATCTGATACCAGCCACCTAACCCGGATGTTGCACAAACGCTGCCCTGTGCCTCCCCCGGGGCTTGACTACGCATTTTTCGATTTCCAGGCGATAGTTCCCCCGACCCCGCAAGCGGGGAGAAGCGTGAGAAGTGGTTGATGGTCAGGGTGGGTGGCTGCCTCTCGTGGGCCAGACGTGGCGTGTTCATGGCGAAGCCGGCATGGGGCGCATCCGCTTGGCGGGGTAAAGCCTCTTGCAGAGCTGTGCCAGCAGCCCCTTGAGCGGGCAACTGCTGGGTAGCTGCAGCAGCACCCGGTCCTTGTACTGTTTGACGCGGACGGCGATCTTGAACAGCGCGAGGATGACGGTCTTGGGCTGTGCCGTCGCCAACGGCGTGCCTTGCAGCCCCAGGTGGCGCAGTTGCTGATGCAGAACGTAGGCCGCGGCGCTCAGCAGCAGGCGAGCGAAGTTGGCGAGGAAGGACGAAGCGGATGTCCGATCCGATTTCAGATCGCTTTTCACTTGCTTGATCAAATTCTCAGCCTGGCCGCGGCCACAGTAGTCCTGTTGGTAAAGCGTCCGCGGCGAGGGGCCACGCAAGGAGGTGACCACGTAGCGCTGATTGTCCTTGGCAGGCGTGATCGCGCTACCGGTCAGGACTTCGGCCTTGAGCACCACCCGGAAGGCGCGCGGCCAGGAGCGCGCCTGGTAGTCGAATTCACCGAAATGGCGCACCGCCGCGGCGGCCGGGCGCAGGCCCCGGGCGGCCAGCGCCCGATTCAAGGCGGCGTGTGCGCGCACGTTCTTCATCAAGCCCTCGGCCTGGCGCGTGAGGACCGGGTTGCCGGCCAGGCCGAAGATGAAATCTGCATTGCCATCGGCCTGAATCAACGCCATCAACTCGGGATTGGAGAAATGGCCGTCGCCACGTAGCAGGATATGGGTCTGCGGCCAGTGGCGCCGCAACACGGTGAGCACCCGCTTCATGATCATGGCGTTCTCGGCGCCGGTCGGGCGTTTGCCGGGGCGCAGGACGGCGCTCACCAGAGCGCCGGAGTGGGCCTCGAACACCAACAAGGGCAGGTAACAGTGGTGGCCGTAGTGGTGATTGTAGAAAGACAGGGCCTGCTGGCCATAGGTGGCATCGTCGGTGTGATCCAGATCCAGCGTGATCGTGCGCGGCGCTTCGGCGTAGCCAGCGATGAATTGCTCGACCAGAGCCTGCGCCAGTCGGTAGATGTCGCTTCGTCGCACGGCGCCCTCCAGACGCGAGAAGGTGGCACCGCTGGCCAGCGCCTGCTCGGCATCGAGCGGTGCCCGCCCGGCTGCCAGCTTGAACAGCGGGTCATGACGCAGGGCGTTGGCGTCGTTGCCGTCCTCATAGCCGCAGGCAATCTGAAAGACGCGCTGCGTCAGCAAATCGCGCAGCGGGTGGGTGATGTAACGAGGATCGCGGGAATCGGCAATCGCCCCGGTCAGGCGATCGATCAGGCCGATGCGACGATCGACGGCGCTCAGCACCAAGGCGCCCAGGTCCGAGGACACCTCACCGGCGCTGAAATCGGCGCGAACCGTGAAGCCCGCAGCGGGCGGGAGGTGGAGTTGTTCCGGGGTAAAATCCAAGGCTGGGCGAGTAGTGGTAGGCATTTTTTACGAACTGGTTTCTATAGAACTCCAATTGTATCAAATGTTTACGTGCTTACTCGCCCTCTTTATGCAACATCCAGGCTAATGGCAATGGCCTGAACGGCTCTTCCGGCTGACCCACTGTCTGTGGGTAGCCGCGCCCAATGGCCGCTGTACGGGGTTGTAAGCCGGAATCGCCGAATATGCGGTGCACTACATATTCGGCGATATGCAGAGTCCAGGAATATGCAGAATTGCAGGCGTGGGAGCCTTGTGCTGACGGCCATGTCGGCTCCCATCGCTCAGCATATTCAAGCGCCCCGCAGCGAGGCGATCAGTTTGTCTGGCGCCCGGAACCGTCCTTTTTTTAGTGAGAGCGGCACAACGGCGCTCATTGCATCCAGCTTTTCTGTTGGGTCCGCCCGCAAGTAAATTTCGGTCGTCTGGATGTCTGCATGGCCGAGCCAGAGCGAGACTTTGCGGATATCCCCCGTTGCCTGCAACACCATCATCGCGGCGCTGTGCCTCAGGCTGTGCGGCGAGATGTGCCGTTGCTTAAGCACGGGATATCGTTCGGCGGCCGTCTGAACGTATTTGTTGAGAATGTACTCGAAGCCGGATCGAGTTAGCTGTAGCGACGCAAAATGATGTCGGCCCAGACGCACAATCAAGGGGGCTTTCTGACGCAAATTAGTTGAGACGGATAGCGACTCCAGACGCACATTCGGTGATTCTCAAACCACATTACGTGAGACGGACGCACATTGTTGAGACGCTCACTCGTGCTCGCGGCACCGACGGTCACGACGGCGGGCTCACGAGATCTCGGTACCGAACGTCTGGATGAATTTCGACTTTCCTACGCGGCTCGGGGGGCTCACATCCGCCATTTCACAGTGGGGCTCGCCAAGAAAACGGTCGGTTTTCTGGCGGGCAGCAGGCGGCAGTTTTTTGCTCCGACGGGTCACCAGAAAACCCGTTGCTAAAATCAACACAAGATTGCATCCTATGCTCCTTGTTTCCTGACGGAGCGAAGAAGTGCTGCTAATCGGTTACGCCAGGGTATCGAAGTCCGATGGCTCACAGACGGTAGCTCCGCAGCGCAATGCACTGCTTGTTGCTGGCGTCGACCCCGAGCGCATCTATGAAGACCTGGCTTCAGGGCGCAATGACGCGCGTCCTGGCTTGATCGCCTGCCTCAAGGCGCTTCAGCCCGGTAACACGCTCGTCCTCTGGAAACTGGATCGCCTGGGGCGCGATCTTCGACACCTGGTCAACACCGCCGAAGACTTGCGCGTGCGGGGCATCGGCTTGAAGGTACTGACCGGCGCCGGGGCGCAGATTGACACCACCACCGCCAATGGACGACTGGCCTTCGGCATCTTTGCAGCCTTCGCCGAATTCGAGCGCGAACTGATCGCCGAGCGCACCCAGGCGGGTCTCGCGGCGGCACGTGCTCGTGGGCGCTTGGGTGGGCGTCCGCGCAAGATGGATCGAGCAATGCTGACCATGGCGATGGCAGCCCTGTCGGATCCAAAGGCCGTTGCTGCCGACGTCGCCAAGCGCTTGGGCATCACGACGACCACGCTTTACACCTACGTCAACGGTGATGGTTCACCGAAAGCCGCCGGTACTGCTTTGCTGCGCACCGAAACGGGCGACGAATCACCAGACACGGCATTCGCTGTCCAGCGGAGCGCATAGTGGGCGCCGGTGTCGCCGTTCCGATGGAGGCGATCGTGGCCTTGCGCCGCAGATTAGCGGCCTTGCCGATACGACATCCGGAGCGCCTGGTGTTGATGGACTCGATGGCCAACCTGTACGCGGTCTCGCGGACCACCTTGTATCGCCTTCTGCGTGGCGATCGGCGTCCGAAAGACGCGCACCGGGCAGATCGCGGCAAGCCGCGCATCATGCCGGCTGTGGAAATCGAACATTGGTGCGAGATCGTCGCTGCCCTGAAAGTTCGCACCACCAACAAAAAAGGGCGCTGCCTGTCGAATGCCCGGATTCTCGAACTGCTCGTTGAGTACGGTGTTGAGACGCCGGATGGACTCGAGAAGCTTCCGCCAGGTCGGCTGTCGGAATCCACGCTCAACCGACACCTACGACGGCTGGGCTATGACCGGGATCGCATGACGCGCGAGCCACCGGCCGTGCGCTTCCAGGCCGAATTTGCAAATGCGCTGTGGCACTTCGACATGAGTCCGTCAGACCTGAAGGAGCTGGAAACCCCACCGTGGCTCGATCCGGATCGGCAGGGTGCGCCTATGCTGATGCTGTTCAGTGTCGTCGACGATCGCTCGGGGGTGGCCTACCCTCGACGCTCACGAAACCTGACCCTTTTTCGCTCACTGAAACGGATCCAGGAGATGCGCAGGAGTCGGCAATCTGCGCGATGCAGGCGGTGATTGAACGAGGTTTGGCGGCGGCGCGGCGACGCGCTCCGCCGGGGATTGTTTTGAGGGGAAAGGGATACGCTTGACGCGTGAGGAAGAGAAGCCTCGGAGCTGGGTCAAGGGCAGGCTGCGGTTTTTTGCAGCCTGGCGAAGCATCCCTTGACGCAGCGGAGGGGCACTACGCTGTGGGGTGGCAGTAAGTGCGGTATCGCGCTTACTGCCATGGAGACCGGTACTTGCGCGTGTCGAATTCGCCCCGATCGCCGTCCTTCAATCACTGATCGCTTTCCCCGTCGCTGCCGCCAAGGCGCGAATCGGACGAACCGGCAAGCGGATCGGTGGCCGACGAGCCAGCAAACAGCGGCGCCGTAGCCCCTTCAGGAGGCCGCAGGCTCGTCCGGCGGCGCGGCTTTCCTCGACGCCGAGCGTTTAGCCGTCGCTGTCGCGGCCGCCGTCGCGCTCGTCGGGGCGCTTCCTGGCTCACTGCGCAAAGAGGGTCCGCTCAAGCGCAGGATGATGCAGCGGTGCTGAAGTCGGTCGAGCAACGCATCGACAAGCGGCTTCTTTTGAAACAGCTCGTACCAGTCGGGCAGATCGAGGTTCGTAGAAATCATCGTTGACAGCCCCAGGCTATAACGCTGATCCATCAAGCGGAAGAACGCGTTGACCTGTTCCGGCTTCAGATTGAGGTAGCCCAGCTCATCGATGGCGATCAGCGGAAAGCGGCACAACTGGTTGAGCAGCCCCGTCGTCGAGCGGTCGGCGAGCGAAGCATACAAGGCGTCGAGCAAAGCCTGCGCGTTGAAGAAGCGCGCACGATAACCGTTCAGACACGCCTCGCGGAGCAATCCCACCGCGATCCCCGACTTGCCGGTCCCTGGCGGACCGATCAACAACACGTTCTCGCCACGGCGCAGGAATTCCAGTCCGGCCAGCGTCATCACCTGCGCCTTGTTCACGCTCGGCTGCCGCGCAAAAGGAAACGACTGCAAAGTCCAGGGCCAGGGCAAATGCGCCTGGCTCAAGCGATAAGCCAGACTCTTCTCCCGTCGTGCCGCGTCTTCCGCGCTGAGCAGACGAAAGAGCACCTCCGGAACCGGCGTCCCCTGGCGCTCGGCCAGATCGAGTTCCTCATCGAGCACCGCCGCCATCCCCGACCAGCGCATCTGCCCAAGCAAAGCCTTCAGACGCTCACGCATCATCACCTCCATCGTCGAGATTAAAGAAATCCCCCGCCACCTGCTGCAGGATCATGCGCTCCAGGCGACCCAGGTCGAACAGACCGAACTGCAGCGCCTGCGCCACCGCGGCCAGCAAAGGCCCCTGCGGATAAGTCCGCTTGAACTCCAGCAAGCGGCGCAGCGGCCGCACCCCCCGACCATGCGCCTGGCGGACCAGCGCTTCGACGTACGCATCGAGCAGCGGGTCGTGCCCCTGCAACAAGGTCGCCTCGCGTGGCGGCGTGCGCGGCCGGGGCTGCGGGGTCGGGTGATGCCCAGGGAGCTTCTGCTTCGCATCGCGCACGCCGAGCAAACGGGCATGCACCGCGAGCAGCTGCTCACCCCGGCAAACCCTGACCTCGGTGGCATACAGATAGACGCTCAGCGCCTTGCCCACCCAGCGTTCGGGCACCGAATAGCGATTCGTCTCAATGGACACGAAACCCTGCAGATCGACCACCCGCTCGACCACCTGATAGACCGGCGGCAGCACCGCCGGCAACGGCTGCAGGCAAAGCTTCTCGACGCCGTAGGCGGCGTTCGGCGCCACCCCCAGAGCGCGCTTCGGTTTGGCATTGGCGACGTTCTCGCACCAGGCCAGCGCCTGCGCGTTCAGGTCGGCGAAATCGCGAAACGTCCGGCCGGCCAGGAAATTCCCTTCTATCCAGGAAAAAGGTCTTTCGATCCTCCCCTTGCGATCAGGCATGTTCACCGGGTGCGCACGGAAAGCGAAGCCCAGCGTACGTGCCAGGGCCACCATCTCGGGCGCGAACACGGCCTCGTCGCCGGCCCCGGCGACGACGATCACGCTGGTATTGTCGATAACGCAGGTCGGGCAGCTGCCGGCCATGAAACGCACGGCTTCGAGCAGGAACTGCTTGGCTTCGAAACGCGTGAAACGCGCAAAGTACTGAACGAAGAGCCGCCGCGAATACGCCAGGATCAATGACGCGCATTGCGCCGTCACCGGCTTGCCGGCCAGGATCACGCGATGCGGCGAAGTATCGTGCTGCATCTCCTGGCCCGGGGCGAAGTAATACGCGCCGGCACGTTTCGGCGGGGTGCGCAGATCGGCTTCCCGGATCCAGCGGGTCAGCGTGCTGTAACCCGGACGAAGGTCCATTTCTGCCGCCAGCATCTCCTGGATGCGCACCCCATTGCCGCGCGCACGCTCGAAGGCAGAGACCAGCCAAAGCCGAACCGGCGCCGGGCACGCGGGTTGCCGAGCGCCCTCTGCGGTGTCGGGCGGGGAAGCCGCCGGAGAACGCAGGACGCGGCGAAGGGTGTTACGCGACAGCTTCAACAGCCGGCTGATCTCGCGCAGCGCCAGACCTTGCTGATGCAGTGTCTGCACGGCTTGACGAATCTCGGGCGATTTCATCGGAGTAACCCTTCCTCAGGTGGCACTGGAGAGCCGCCAGCGCCGGTTGCAAAGCGCTGACCGCGGCGGTGACCGCGGGTGGCAAGTCCACTGGCGAGGGCGCCAGGGCGTACAGACGCCGCCTCAGGCGGGCGCTGACCGCGTCGAGAATGCGGATGTCGGCCAGCACCTCGCCTTCCGGACCCTCGCGCAGGCGATCGGCGCTCTTCTCGTCGGCCTTGGCGGTCAGCGAATTGAGCAACAGCTGCGGCGCCTCGACCATCCGCTCGCGCACCGTCCGCGAAGCGCCTTGATACTGCGCGAACCAGGTCGCCAGCTGGCGGGTGGTCAGCGGCGTCGTGTGCAAACTCTCCAGTAGCTGTTCGGCGTGGGTGCTGTTGGCGCGCGCCAACGGGGCGAGAATCCGCACCGCCGCCCAGGTGGAGACCTTTCCCTGGCGTACAGCCGTCAACAAACCGTCCGAGAGGGCCGTAATCAGTTGCAGACGACGACTGACCCAGCTCACGTCGCGGCCGCATCGGCGGGCGATGTCATGCTGGCTCAGTGAGCCAATCGAGAGCAATTCGCGCAGCAGCAGCGCTTCTTCGATCGGCACAAACGCGCGGCTGCGAGTGCGCGCCAGGACTCCCAGAAGGCCTTGTATTGGATCGCCGTCCCAGCACTCGACCTCGGCCGTATCCTTGCCGAGTTGCCGCAACGCGGCAACGCGTCGATACCCGTCGAGCAGAATCGCCGCGCTGCCCTCGCCAGCCACCGCAATGCAGGGGACGAGTTGGCCATTGACCGCGATCGACTGGGCCAGACGCGTGATCGCCGCCGTATCCGGCACGCGAAGCTCGACGTAGCGCAACTCCAGTCGGTGCAAATCCAGAGTCTGGGCCGTAGCGGCCGTCTGATCCATGCGGTTGACCTCCTATGGCATCCAGCCTAGCGAGGCGACCGCTGCAAGGCGATCGAGTCCTCTCTTTGCAAGCCGCGGCATGTGCCTCAGGGAGCGCGACAAGTGGCTGAAAGAACGGTGATTTCGACCGTCCACGCGTCCATCTTTGCAAGTGACGCGTCGATCATCGGCGATAAGCGATAAGTGCCTGAGGGAAGGGCTATTTCCGTCTTTGACGCGTCCATCTTTGCAACCCCAGCCCGGCCGAGTGCGCGTTCCCGCTGCCGGGCACGATTGCGCGCGACGTATTCCGGATGCTGGTCTCGATATGTCCGCCAATAGTCGGAGTGGCGCTCTGCCCAGGCCTTCTGCGCGCGCTTCTGGTTATCCCGATAGTCGGGATCGTTCTGGCGTTTGGCCGCTTGCCAACGCCGTCGCCGTTCGCGCTGGCAGGCGGCGGCAGAACAAAAGCATTGGTCGGGGTTCTGCGGACGGGGCCGGAACGGCTGACGACAGGCCTTGCACTGCCGGTACTCCATGACGGTTTCTCCCCACACGACGTCGTGCGGGAAGATTGGCCCTATGCAGGGGTTCCTGTCGCGCTGCGGGAGATCTTGCGAGGGCTGGCCGCAACGTGTTGCGGCCGGTGAACTGGGCGGACCCGGTGTGTTCGGTAAAGGGGGCTCGACCGCGTAATCAGAAGAGCAGGCACTCGGAGCTACGCGCGCTGCTGCGTTGCCAACCGGCGTGGCCTGCCGACCGAGCTTGCGGGGCTACGAGGTTCGGCTTCCGGAAATCGCTGCAGACCTCAACAGGGGCTCACTGGGTGACGCTTGGTGGGTCAGCTTTGGTGAGCAAAAGCGGGTCAGTTCCGGGGAGCGTCAAGGGGCCTACCAGGAATACCGCTGCGTATACGGCGAGGATGTCGAGACGGGGCTGAGGTTTCTGTTCAACGCCATGTCAGCCAAGGAGGAAGCAGGAAATCGGTTGCAGGGCATCCCGAGCGCGATCCAACTGGACAACGGGCCGGTCGGTAAGTCGGCAGTGTTCCGCCGCGTGATGGAGTGCCTTGGCGTCGAGGTCATCCTGCATATGCCGCGCAATAGCGACGGCCGACGCACCACGGCGCGCAGCAAGGGCAAGGTGGAGCGTCCCTTCCGGACGGTGAAGGAAGCGCACGAGACGCTGTATCACTTTCACAAGCCAGCGACCGAAGCGGAGGCCAATCGCTGGCTCGTCAACTACGTGACCAAGTACAACCATCGGGACCACCGCACCGAAGACCACAGCCGCCAGGAGGACTGGCTTACGCACCTTCCCGCGGATGGGCTACGGGCGATGTGTTCGTGGGAACGATTCTGCACCTTCGCCCGCGAGCCGGAGCGGCGTACCGTGGCGATCGACTGCCGCCTGACCGTCGCGGGCGTGACCTACGAGGTGGATGCCGAATTGGCCGGCGAGGAAGTCATCGTATGGTGGGGTTTGTTCGATCAGGAACTCTTCGCAGAACTGGGTGACGACCGCTACGGCCCGTTTCAGCCGGTCGGCGGGCCGATCCCGATCCATCGCTACCGCAAGCATCGCAAGAGTCGGCGTGAGCATCGTGCCGACCAGGTGGCGCAGTTGGCCGAGAAAATCAGCATCCCACGTGCTGCGGTGAGCGGAGAGAGCGACATTGTGGTGTGCGCCCCGCCGGGCGCCGCGCTCATGCCGCCGGCGAAGCCGTTCGACGGTCCGGACCCTTTCCACGAACTGACCTTCCCCAATGCGGTAGCGGCTCGGCAGGCCATCGCCGAGGAGTTGCGCTTGCCGCTTGCGAAGCTCGGCGATGAGGACCGCGCCTTCATCACGCAACTACTCGCGGAAACCCTGTCACGGCCCGTCATTATTGCAACCATTCGCACCCGCTTCCCGGCGGGGCGCAAAGGAGGAATCGCCTGATGCTCACCGAAGTCATGCGGCACTACCACCTCAGGCGTCCGCCCGTGGATGTTGGATTCTTCGAAACCGACCATCACCAGCAAATGACTCGCGACCTGATAGCCGCGATCCAGGGAGGGCGTCTGATCGCGCTGACCGCCGTGATCGGCTCCGGCAAGACCGCGCTCGCGCGGCGCCTGCGCGACAGCCTCGATAAGGAGGGGCGCGTGATCGTGTCGCGCTCCTTGACCCTGGACAAGGCCAAAATCACCGTCCCCTTGCTGATCGCCGCACTGTTCTACGATCTGTCGACGGAGAAGACGGTCACGATATCGAGCCAGTCGGAGCGGCGCGAGCGGGATCTGCAGGAGCTATTCCGCAAGGTCAAGAAACCGGTCGCGCTGTTCGTCGATGACGCGCACGACCTGCACCCGAAAACCCTGACCGCCTTGAAGCGCTTGCTTGAGCTGGTCGTAGACGGCGGCGGGCAGTTGGCGATCGTTCTGATCGGGCATCCCAAGCTCAAGAACGACCTGCGCCGCCCCAAGATGGAGGAGGTGGGAGATCGGACTACCATCTTCGAGTTTGGGGGTCTGCGCGACCGGCAGCGCGACTACATCGACTGGGCGATGAAAGCCTCGCTCGAAGAGGGCGTCGAGCCGGGCACAGTGCTGACCGACGACGCGGCCACTCTCCTGGCTGCAAGGCTCAAAACCCCGCTGCAGATCGGGCGGCACCTGGTGCGCGCTTTCGAAGCAGGCTTTGAAGCCGGTGTGAAACCAATCGACGCCGCCATCGTGGAGACGGTGCTGTCGAGGCGCATTGATGATCTGGAACCCCAACTGACGCGGCACGGGTACGACGTGCGCGCTTTATGCGAACAGTTCGAAGCGAAGCCGGTGGAGATCCGCGAACTGCTGCGCGGCACGCTGAATCCGCAGCGCTCGACGGAACTCATCGAGGAAATGCGGGCAGTGGGACTGCCGCTGTGACCCTCCGCACCGCGAACGCGATTGAGCGTCTCAACAATGTGCGTCCGTCTCACGTAATGTGGTTTGAGAATCACCGAATGTGCGTCTGGAGTCGCTATCCGTCTCAACTAATTTGCGTCAGAAAGCCCTCTTGATTGTGCGTCTGGGCCGACATCATTTTGCGTCGCTACAGTTAGCGGCTGGCCGCGCGCATTAACGAACAACTCCGTCGCCGGCGCCGGACCGCGCACCGCCAACCACGCGCGCAAATCCACGCAAGTCTGCTTCCAGAGTGGGAGCAAACGTTCCCGACGGCCCTTGCCCATGATCCGCACATTGGGCGATGGTTGCCACTCGATCGCATTTATCGGCAGGTTGACCAGTTCCGAAACGCGCAACCCGGCGGAGAAGCATAGGTGGAGCATAGCGCGGTCGCGGATGCCGTCGTGGCGCTGGAGATCCGGCGCATTGAGAACGGTCTGCATCTCATCCATCGACAAATAACTGATCAAGTGGGAATCGGTGCGCTTCGCCGGGATCGCCAAAATGCGCCGGCTTTGTTCCAGCAGCGCCGGCACGCGATGCTCGATAAAGCGCATGAAGGACTTGATCGCCACCAAGCGGGCGTTACGCGTGCGCGGGCCATTGTGGCGCTCGGTTTCAAGGTGTTGCAGGAAGTCCATCACCAATTTGGCGTCGATCTGCTCAAGACTTAGCGCCGATGGCGTAAGCCGCAGTCGCTTGCCGGCAAACTCGAACAGCAACTGGAAGGCGTAGGCATAGCTGTCGCAAGTGTGCTCGCTCGCGCCACGTTGCAGGGGAAGGCGTTCGCGCAAAAAGGCGGTGATATGGGGGGCGATCGGTGTCATGGCGTTTGCTCCTCGAACAAGCGCTCGCATACGTCGACGATATCCTCCATCAATCGTGGCGAGCTTTCCAAATACCAGTACGTGCTGCTTGGGACTGCGTGACCAAGGTAGGTCATCAGTGCCAGCATGTGGCTCCCAATGTGGTCGCGAGCATGCGGGCAAGCTATCAGCGCATTCGACGCAAAGGTGTGACGAAAATCGATCAGCCGGGGCCTCGGCTGCCCTGCTTGGCGGGGAAGACCGCAGGCTGACAGGAGTTTGTGGAATGTCGGATACACTGCGTCGAGACTCAATGGACCGAGCTGTGTCGAGAGGAACATATGGTCATCATTGGTGGCAACTCGGCGGCGTTCGACCAGATATCGCTCCAGTGCCGCCTGGGTCGTCGAGTGCAACGGCACCAGCCGACTTTTTTTAAACTTCGTGTTGCGGATCACCAAGCCGTCAGCGGAAATGTCCTGGAAATGGAGGCTGATGGCTTCGGAAATACGCAGCCCGGTCGCGGCCAGCAGGCCAATCAAGGTGCTGTAGGTCTGCGCCCGTAGCGTCCCTGGCGGACCAAGGTGCAGCGCTTGCGCCATCAGCGCCTGGATTTCGTTCTCGGTATACAGATAGGGGGTTGGCCGCTGCCGCCGCGCACAATACACGCCCTGCGGCGGGATCTCGTGGCGACCATCGGTAGCATGAGCAAACCGCGCAAAGCGGATGACCATCTTCAAACGGTTGCTGCGTTGCGATTCCGACCGCCCTTGCCCTGCCCAGGCGATGGCCGTCGCGGCGACTATGACGGTGTCTCCTTGCGCACTGGCGAAGCGGACAAAGCCTCGGAGGCGGTGTTCGTCATCGACGAGAGCGAAACCGGCCGCGTGGCGAACAGCCAAATAGGTATCAAGCGCGTCCTTTAGCATGATGTCGCTCCCGGCCACGGCCTGATGACTTGCTGCAATAGTCCGATGTCGACTTTGGCGTACAAGGCGGTGGTGTCGATGCTGCGGTGGCGCAATACTTCGCCAATGACCTGGAGCGAAGCGCCTTGGCGGAGCAACCCGGTTGCCGCCGAATGGCGGAAAATATGGGAACCGAACGACAGCGCCTCGACACCGGCACGCCGGATGGCACGCGTAGCGACATGCTTGACCACGTTTCGGGTGATCGGCTCCCATGGAGCGACAGCGGTGATAAAAACGTAGACGTCGTTTACCGAGGGACGCGCTTGCCGCAAATAGTTCAAGATGGCGTCACCGACGTCCTGAGGCAAAGGCAGTTTGGCCTCATGCCGACTCTTGCCGATGACGGTAAACGTGCCGTGCAACCAATCGATATCGTCGAACTTCAACGAGGCGACGTCGCTGGCGCGCAGGCCGAGTCGTGCCAACAGCAGAAGGATGGCTTTGTCGCGGATATCGATAGGCCTTGCGCCATTGCATGCCTCCAGAACACGCTCTACGTCGGCCGGCGGCAAATAGCGGGGCAAGCTCGCCAAGCGCCATTCGGCAATGGTCGGAATGGCGGCGTCGAGGCCCGGCTGACAACGTTCAGTGGCGATCAAAAACCGAAGAAACATGCGAGCGGCTTTTACACGGGTTTGTGCAACAGCGCGGCCGTTGCGCTTGGCGTAAGTCAGAATGAAGCCGTGGAGCTTGGTGGCATTGAACTGCTCTGGTTGCGGGTCCAGCGAAGAGAGCAGGTCCATGACGTGCTGGCGATAGGTGATCAGCGTCGAGGGTTTGACGCCACGGTGAATTTGCATCCAGTGCTCGAATGCGGCCACCAGTTCCGGCGGAGCTAGCGCCGCCTTGGTAGCGACGATGCCTTGCTGGGCGCGAAGAAACTCCGTGAACTGTTTCGCGCCGCGCCAGTAGATCGAATGCTGTCCCTTCGTGCCATGCAGCCGACCCTGCTTGGCCAAATGATCGCAGAAGGTATTCCAAACACCTTCGTGCAAGGAAGTCAGGTCACCACCGGCCACCTGCATCCAGTTGGCGAAGCCGACCGCCCCAAGGAGAAGATGCCGGATGGCGTCTTTGCAATAACCCCGTTTCACCAACCAGTCAGTGAAAGGGTCTAGATAGGGACCGACAGGTCCCGCATAATACCCCGCGCGCGTTGCCGGGCGCGTGAAATAGGTCGTAAGCATACTGTCCTCCTTTGGCTAACCAACCGTTCAAGGACGACAGTAATATGCCGAGAAAACCGGCAAAAGAAACCGCTGCAACCACCTGATTTCAAGGCAAATGCTGCCGCCCTAGGAAAGAATACTCCTCATATTCCTGGACTCTGCATATCCCAGAAAATTCCGTCAATCTGGGGTAGAACAAGCAGTTGTGTCACCAGCCGCCACCTTGGAGTAAGCGGGAGCTTCATTTGCTCATCAACTTGCGCAGCAGGCGCTTTTCCAGGGAGACGCATTCCTGCGGATTGCGTCCCTTGTGCTTGGCGATGCGATCCGCCGTGGCGACCTGACGCTTAATGGGCCAGAGCAGGAGCGGCCAGCCATCATTCGTCGCCGTCCAGGCCTCCACAGCACAAGCGGTCCGGGTACAGCGCCGTCAATTGCGATAGCGTCGCCTGTACCTCTTCCAGATTGGTCATCATGTGGGAAACCTGCTCATCCAGATCGCTGGCCAGCTCGAATAGAGAAGCGACCTGGCTGCGCGATCCCTCGTTGATGACGGCCATTGCCAGTTGGTGCAGCTTCAGCAGGTCGGTGCGAAGCTGCGGCGGGGTGGCGTATTCGCCATCGCTGAGATCGTCGCGCAGTTCGTCCACGGCATCGACGGCACGCAGCAGCGAATGCGTCTCGAAATTATCCGGAGACAGTTTGTCCCACTCTTCATCGGTAATGCGGGCTACCATCGGCTGGCACCTGATCAAGCGACCGCGAGCGTCAGGTGTCCGACCGGCTCGGCGGCCGGCCGCACTTTGATCTCGATGTCGTAGCCGAGGCGGTTCAAGCAGTCCATCAGCTTGCGCTCGGACAGGTTCGTGAAGTCACCACGCATCATGCCTGACACCTTCGGTTGCGGGATGCCCATGCGTTTCGCCGCCTCTTGTTGATTCAGCCCAAGAGCGCGCATTGCCTTCCTGATTTCGACTACCAAGCCGGTCTTGATCTTGAGTTTTTCGGCGTCTGGCAGTCCAAGGTCGGCAAAGACGTTGCCCGAGCTGCGCTGAACCTCGACGCCTTCAATGATTCGTTTTTGCATTTCGTAGCTCCTGTGCCAATGCGTCGGCCACTTTCAGCCGAGCGCGCAATGATGTCCATATCTGACTTTGGTGTGGCGATCCCCCTCTTGCTCTTCTTCTGGAAGCAGTGCAGGACGAACACCGCTTCCGCGTACTTCACCGTGTAGACGGCCCGGTACGTGCCGCCGGCATCGTCCTCGACAACCTCAAGCACGCCGGCACCGCCGAAGCCCTTGAGCACCTTTGCCGCGTCGTCCTGATCGCCCATCTGCGCCAACGACAGTGCGTAACCGAAGCGCCTGCGCACGTCAGGCGGCAACGCCATCAGATCCTTGTAGCTGCTCGCGATCCATTCGAGCGCTTTTTCTTCATTGGTCATGGCGGCAGTTTATACCTGTTCAGGTAAACGCAAAAGCGCGATACCAGTCGCGTTGATGTCGCAAAACACCTGCTTCCCACCCGGACGGCAAAGCGTCGCAAACGATAGTCTCGACAGGGCGAAAGCTGCACGGGAAACGGTGTCGGATAGGCCGGATGGCCGGAAACCTTGTCTCCGGCGTTTTCCGACTACGAAATGGCGGCTGGTGACACGGCTTGCTTGTTCTACCCCTTGTGGCGGCGATAGCCGGCTGCCTCGCAGAGCAGGATGTCCGTTGAGCACGCAGTGCGAATAAGGGCTTCGTGAAGAAGGACGACCCGCCTGCGGGTGGGCCTACTTCACATATCCTGCCCGGCGCTGCAGCGTTGTTCTACCTTTTTTTACCGTTACTGCACCGTTGTTTTACCTTTTTTCTACCGTTGTTTTACCGTTACTGCACCGTTGTTTTGACAACACCAGCCCGGACAAACAACGGCGACAAAGCGCCGTAACCACGCTTTGTCGCCGCCATGACCCTCTTGAGGCCACCCAACCAACCCCCGCGCAACAACGATTTCCCGAAGAAAGCTGTCTGTTGCCGCACCCCCTTTGCCCGCGTTCAAGCGCTTGAACGCGGTTTCTTAAGTGCCGTCAGCTCGCCCTGCAACCGGGCGGCTTCCACCGCAGCAGCCTGGGCTTCGGCGCGTGCAGCCGTCACTGCTTCGCGTTCGGCCGTCTGTCGCGCATGGGCCCGCTCCAGTTCGCCCTTGAGGTCCTCGACCCGCGCCGCCAGTTCGCCGGCCTTGGCCTCGGCGGCGGCCATCCGTTCGGTCTGTGCCGCTCGCGCCGCTACCGCTTCACGCAAGGCCTGCTCCTGCGCTGCAGCATGACTCTCGGCCTGCTCGCGCTCAGCCTCCAGTCGGCCGATCGCCTGCTCCGCCTGGTCAAGCTGTGTCTGGATCGCGGCGACCTCTTCCCGCGTCGCCGCCCGCAGCGCTTCCACCTGCTGTCCGGCCTGTTCGTCGAGCAGGCCCCAGAACTCCCGGCCGAGACTCATCAGCCGGGCGACAGCGGGTTCCGGCAGTTCTACCGGCTGCCGCTGCTTTGGCGCCGCCTCCCGCCACTGGTCCAGATAGCGCTTGACCGTCGTATAGCTGCCCCCGCCGATCCCTTCCTGCACGTTCAAGATGGTCGGCGCCGTGCCCTGGTCCGTCAGGGCCTGTGCCACCTCGAAAACACGCGCTTGCGTCACCACCGCCTTGGCCATGATTTTATGTCCTTGAAATAGCGTCCTGAAATTATCGTTATAATGGTAATAAGATTACGGTAATTACCATAATTCAGCAAGAACTCCGTCGCAGAAAAGCCGAAACAAACGGGGCACCGAACGGCCCGCCGGCGCAAAAACGGGCGGCCGCCCGATCCTCAGCCATCACGTAGAGCGCGTGGGTAACGCACCGGGTTATGCAAGGGCTTGTCCACAGAAATCCGGGAGAGTCCAAGGTCACGTCAGACGAAGCCCGTAGAGCGCGCCAGAAAGGATTAGGTAGGGGAGTTCCTGCCCCACCCGAAGAAAACGCGCTCACGGCCCGCTGTGGCCGATTCCCGGGGTGCTCCGAGCGACGGATTGGCCCCGCAGTGCCCTCTTCCCCACCCCGGGCCAGTCGCCCCCGTGGCAGGAGTCGTCTCAGACAAGGAAAGAATCGCACGATAAGGACGGCCGCCACCAACACCGACGAAGGTCTGCGAGAAGCCTTGCCGAGAAAGCAGCGCGACTCTGCGGTGATGTGCTCTAGGTGCTCTCAAAAACCGTTCTCGCTTGGAGCGACGCGCAACGGCGAGTTTCGAGAGATCTGAAACTAGTCTACTGGGGACTAATAGAGTAGGATTAAATCCTATTCACGCGCTTTGGAGGTCGCTATGCGAACCACACAACAACTGAGCATCACCCTGCCTAACGACATGGCGGCCGCGGTGAAAGCCAAGGTGCAGACTGGCGAGTACGCCACCGAAAGCGAAGTCATCCGCGACGGCTTACGTGCACTCCTGGCGCGTGATCGAGCCGTCGAAAGCTGGCTGCATCACCAGGTAGGCCCGGCCTACGATGCGCTTAAGGCAGAGCCTTCCCGCGCGGTCACTATTGACCAGGTGCGCGCCCGTCTTGCCGCCGAACACGCCAAGGCACGATGAGCTATCGCGTTGCCTTCTCCCCCGAGGCAGAGGAACAGCTTGCGGCTCTGTACGGCTACATCGCCGCTGCGGCGTCTCCCGACATTGCCGCACGCTACACCGAGGCTATCGTGAGCTACTGCGAGAGCCTGCGTACCTTCCCTCATCGCGGCACCATGCGCGATGAGGTTCGTCCCGGTCTACGCATCACCCACTACAAAAAACGCGCCGTGATCGCCTTCGACGTGGACGCCGAGCAGGTATCCATCATTGGCGTTTTCTACGGCGGCCAAGACTACGAAACGATCCTGCAAGACGATTCCGAAGACTGAAGACGCCCCCCGTCCCGGCGGGCATTGCTGTGATCGAAGTGGCGGCTGGTGACACGCGTGTTGGGGCTACCTCTCCTCATCCCCGGGCCGGTCGCCCCGGTGGCAGGGCGTTGCGTTGCCGGGCGGCGTAGTCGGCATGCTCGGCGGTCTTCCGAGCATAGGCTTCGCCGTTCTCGCGAGCCTTGGCGCTTTCTTCCAGCAGTCGTTCGGCAGTCGCTTCGATGCCGTGGCCCCAGGAGAGCGCGATCTTGCACCAGATGAAATCTGCGCTGGTGCGCTTTGGACTACCGCCGGAGCCGAGCGGCGCCCCTTCGAGGCAGCGCGCGTAGCTGGGCCATTTGCGGGTCCGTAGCCCGCCGGAGGATGCCACGGCGGGGGGAGGCGCCGCCGGAACCGGCCGGGCCGGCGCGACCACCCCCATCGCGTCGAGGGTCTGCGTAGTGACGCGCAGCCCGGGCTGGGCAGCGTCGATCAGGATCCGGGGGAAGTTCGGGGCGTAGGCGGGTTTGAAATTGGCGGTGCCGGCGACACGAGTGGCGCCGGACGCTTCCTTGTCGGCGCCCGTCCCTTCCTTGAGCCGCGCGGCGAAGCCCCGAGGAGCGCTGGTGACGGCCACCCAGGCCTGCTGTCCCCTGGGACTGGTGCGCAGGATCAGGAATGCGGCCGGAGCGATGCGGGCCAGGGCATCCGGCGCGAGATCGTCGAGCTGCACCAGAGTGACGCCGTCGCCGGCGCGAGGTCGAACGATCAGATTGTTCTGCCGCCGCGCGGCGCTGGGCACCAGGTAGGGCATGGACTGCCGGGCCTGGGCCAAGCTTTGCGCTGGGCGAAAGCCCCGTTTCTCCTGCTGGAGGTTGGTGTGGGTGATGTCGAAAGCCTCGGCCCCCACACTGGCAAACAAGTTGAGCAGGCGCAGCGCCTCGGCGATCGGTTCGCCTGCGTCGTCAGACCCGTTCCCGTTCATGACCCCCCCTGCCCCCCGCCGTGGCTTCTATTTGCGTTGTCTATCCCGTGAACGTTGCCGAAAGCTAGTGGGCGTTGGCGGGGAGTGTAATTGATAACACGTTATCACGCTATCATGATAGCATGTAAACATGGTTGTTGTTTACGGAAGAAACTCTTGCGAATCCTGGTGGAGGTTCTCTAACCCGCAACCCGGATAGTCTGACACGGGACAATCTGTCGATTGAACAACTCGTCGTCGTCTTCTTGTTTGTTGATTTCTGCATGGCAAGGCCGTAGGGAACTTGCTTCCTTGTTGCTGTTGCCTCTGAGCGTGTAACGCGATCACTCTCAAAAGCCGTGGGCTTGGTTTGTGTTTATGCCTATGGCAAGCATAGTTGCCCACCGGCGGGAACAAGGATAAAGACTTTTTAAAGGATAAAAAAAGGATAAAAGAATAGGGCGAAAAAAACAGAGGTTTTTTTCTTTTATAACAATATTTTAAAAAAACGACCCGTCAGCTGGACAACCTGTCACCGTGCAAAAACAGGTCGTTTTTTGGCCCGCTACTCGTGTTTTTTCGTCCTCTGGATGGGTCATTTGGCGACCTGTCAGCTGGACAACCCGACTTTTTGAGGACCTGTCAGCTGGACAACCTGCCAAAAAAGTGACCTGTCAGCTGGACAACCCGCTCTTTTATCGACCTGTCAGCTGGACAACCTACCAAAAAAGTGATCTGTCAGCTGGACAACCTGCCACCTGTCAGTTGGACAACCTGCCTTTTGCCGTGACCTGTCAGCTGGACAACCTGCCTTTACCGCGTCCGCATAGGCTTATCCACAGGCCTATCTAGGGCTGCTGCTGGTCTTTGACTCGGGGCCGAGGTTTGCCGTGCAAGCGTGTTGGCGATGCTCTTGGCGTCGTTCTGGCGGCGGTTGGCGGCCTTCTGCTCGGCAGCAAATTCGCGGGATGGGAACAGCGTATAGCTCGCGTCTTCCAGCTTCCCGCGACTGCCGCGTTGCTCGACCTTCTTGCACGCGTAGAGCACGCCCAATTCCTTGATTTCCGTCCACGCATCGTCGAGAGCGGCGATCGCCTGGCGTTGCTGTTTGTAGCCTTCCAGCAAGCCGCTGTCGCGCTTGATCGTGCTGAAACGCATCTCAAAGCTGTTGGTGATAGCCGCTGCAGTGTATTTCAGCACGAGCTGGCTAATGAGCCAGCGAGCGAGTTGGGTACGGCATTTCATCAGACGCCGGTAATTGAACTGCCGATAGGCGACCTTATCGATGCTTTCCGTGACGAACGGGTGAAACTCCACATACCATTTGGCTTCTGGATTCTTCTCCAGGTCGTCGCGCTTTACCCCTATCAGCTTTGGAAAATAAGTTGAGCGGGCAAAGTGCCGAACGCCGAGAGGATCGGCGGGGTCGCTGGTTTCAAGGTCAATGGCCCCTAACGACAGCACATCCATTCCTTCGGCCAAGTCCCTGTAGGTCATGGCGTGGCCTTGACTGGCCAGCTCCTGCCGCAACCGATGAAGCGTGAAAATCAAGCCGCTGCGCCGATCTGGCTGGTCATAGAAGCCTGCTGGGGGTGCTGCGGCGAGGCGACGCAAAGCGTGTTCTATCAGCTCTTCGCGGGCACTTGGGTAATATTCAATCGTCTCCTCCGTCGGGTTTCCAGCCTCGTCGCGCACTTCAATACGGGCGGGGCGGACGACTGCGGTGAGGGGAATGCCGCGATAGTGGAAGGCCACCTTGCGGATAGGCAGATACCCCCCAGGGAGGCGTACTTCGTCCTGGTTCTTGCGGGATAGCGCATAGCGCGGGATGCTGTCCCAGAGATCGACCGCATTGGAGAGCGTGGCGCGTTCGTTGTCGGTGTTGGCGAGAAAGTCTTGAAACAGACTGAGTTGCTGGTTCTCGAAAGCGTCCACGGGGATCGGCTTGAATGCCTTGGGTCTGCGGACGGCTTTTTTTTTGGCTGTGCTTTCTTCAATCATGCCGCACTCCCCTTCCCTTCCCTGCTCAAGCGATTTGGTCGCGGCCATAGTGAGCAAACAACAGATTAACCGCCTCGATCATCAGAGCTTGCTGCGTTTTGTCCTGTTCAAGCCCCATGTAACTTAGCTGCTTCTCCGCTGCCTCGGTCAAATAAACCAGCTTGCCGCGCTTGCCTTCACGCGATGCCGTGCGAACACGCGACGGGCTCGCTGCTGCGGTCGGTTCCGCGACTCCTGCCGGTGATGGAGCGGGCGGCGAGAAGATCGAGGCGAGGTCGTTGGCGGACTTAGCTCTTGTCATGGTGCTAGTCTCCTATCATGTAAGGATGTTTGCGTGTTTGCGTGCTATCACGATAGCTTCAAGCCTTGTTTGATGCAAGCGAAAAGCTCCGCTATTTCCTGTGCAGCCTTACCGTCCGGCTCGTATTCATGTACGGCGCGGCAACCGGTCAGGGCAGACTCGAACGCGGCGCGCCGGTGCAGAACGGGGGGCAACACGTTGATGCCTTGTCCTTGGATAACCGCTTTGGCTTCGTCCGCCTTGTTGGAATTGGGTTGCGCATGATTGATGACTACGGCGGCGGCGGTGTTGGATAGCCTGGCGATGTCCGCCGTTGAAATCAGGGCTTTGAGGTCAAAGCGGGCAGGGCGGCAGGGCATTAAAACGAAGTCGGCCAGCTTCGCCGCTTGGGCGGCGTCACGATTTGAGTGAGGCGCGGTGTCGATGATGAGCAGTTGCACCCCGTTGTCCTCTGCCTTCTTCTTCTCCCTCGGCAGGTCGCTTTCTCTCGCCCGCACGAAATCGAGTTTCGGGCTGTTGGGGTCATTTTCGGCCCGGCCTTGGTTCCAATCGTAAGCGCTGCCCTGTGGGTCGAGGTCGATCAGGGCAGGATGGATGTTCTGCGTCCGTGCGTAGGCAGCGAGATGCACGGCAATCGTGCTTTTGCCGCTGCCGCCTTTCTGAGCAAGGATGGCTAGGGTCTTCATGGCACGACTTCCTTATAAGATAGATTGGTATCATGATAGCCTGCTCGCATGCGTTCGTGGTCGTTTGCTGTAGTGCTATCACGTTAACAATATAGCGCCAAAGCGGGCAAACCGAAATTTTTCTGGCGAGGCGGGGCGCAGCCATGCCCCGCCACCCAGCGTGAGCGAAGCTGACGCCGCTGCCTGGCTTTTGCGTCATGAGAATCGTTGTCGAAGGCCTGGACTTCAGGACTGGTGCGCGCAGCGCGCGCGTGGACGCCCTGATGTTTTATCTGTCATGGTTTTGAGCTTGCCCATACATAGCACTTAGTGCCATGAAACGAACCTGGGGACGCGGCATGTCCATTTAAAAGACCCGATGGTTCGACTGTTGGGCGCACAAACAGGGATTGACCACGATTTGTGTGGACCACTGGGATCGCACGGCCGCCGGGGCGGAAGACGAAGTGGCAAGGCTTGCGCTCACGCGTAGGGGCAACAGCTAAACAGGCACCCGAACGTATCCGCGGCGAGTTCGGACCTTCTCCACGGTCTCGATCATCTTCATGCCTTCCTCTTCGCTTGATACGAAAAGAGTCCGGAGCGCACCAAGACGATTGGTCTTCCCGCCCCTGGAAACGACGAGCACCCAATCCTGAAGCAGGTCACGCATCAGGCGGACCTCGTAGTACCTGGTACTTGTCTCCCAGCGAACGCGCATCGTTGCCTCTCCTCCACGCTGCATTGCAGGCCATCATTGAAAAGCAGAATACGGTGAAACGGCCCTCCAGCGAACGGCTACCGCCGTCCGGCACCGCAATGTCACTGGTGAAACGCTGTCCCCAGGTCACGAGCGCTGTGCAGGACACGTGCAATCGGGGTTGTAAGCCGGAACCGCCGAATATGTAGTGCACCGCATATTCGGCGATATGCAGAGTCCAGGAATATGAGGAGTATTCTTTCCTAGGGCGGCAGCATTTGCCTTGAAATCAGGTGGTTGCAGCGGTTTCTTTTGCCGGTTTTCTCGGCATATTACTGTCGTCCTTGAACGGTTGGTTAGCCAAAGGAGGACAGTATGCTTACGACCTATTTCACGCGCCCGGCAACGCGCGCGGGGTATTATGCGGGACCTGTCGGTCCCTATCTAGACCCTTTCACTGACTGGTTGGTGAAACGGGGTTATTGCAAAGACGCCATCCGGCATCTTCTCCTTGGGGCGGTCGGCTTCGCCAACTGGATGCAGGTGGCCGGTGGTGACCTGACTTCCTTGCACGAAGGTGTTTGGAATACCTTCTGCGATCATTTGGCCAAGCAGGGTCGGCTGCATGGCACGAAGGGACAGCATTCGATCTACTGGCGCGGCGCGAAACAGTTCACGGAGTTTCTTCGCGCCCAGCAAGGCATCGTCGCTACCAAGGCGGCGCTAGCTCCGCCGGAACTGGTGGCCGCATTCGAGCACTGGATGCAAATTCACCGTGGCGTCAAACCCTCGACGCTGATCACCTATCGCCAGCACGTCATGGACCTGCTCTCTTCGCTGGACCCGCAACCAGAGCAGTTCAATGCCACCAAGCTCCACGGCTTCATTCTGACTTACGCCAAGCGCAACGGCCGCGCTGTTGCACAAACCCGTGTAAAAGCCGCTCGCATGTTTCTTCGGTTTTTGATCGCCACTGAACGTTGTCAGCCGGGCCTCGACGCCGCCATTCCGACCATTGCCGAATGGCGCTTGGCGAGCTTGCCCCGCTATTTGCCGCCGGCCGACGTAGAGCGTGTTCTGGAGGCATGCAATGGCGCAAGGCCTATCGATATCCGCGACAAAGCCATCCTTCTGCTGTTGGCACGACTCGGCCTGCGCGCCAGCGACGTCGCCTCGTTGAAGTTCGACGATATCGATTGGTTGCACGGCACGTTTACCGTCATCGGCAAGAGTCGGCATGAGGCCAAACTGCCTTTGCCTCAGGACGTCGGTGACGCCATCTTGAACTATTTGCGGCAAGCGCGTCCCTCGGTAAACGACGTCTACGTTTTTATCACCGCTGTCGCTCCATGGGAGCCGATCACCCGAAACGTGGTCAAGCATGTCGCTACGCGTGCCATCCGGCGTGCCGGTGTCGAGGCGCTGTCGTTCGGTTCCCATATTTTCCGCCATTCGGCGGCAACCGGGTTGCTCCGCCAAGGCGCTTCGCTCCAGGTCATTGGCGAAGTATTGCGCCACCGCAGCATCGACACCACCGCCTTGTACGCCAAAGTCGACATCGGACTATTGCAGCAAGTCATCAGGCCGTGGCCGGGAGCGACATCATGCTAAAGGACGCGCTTGATACCTATTTGGCTGTTCGCCACGCGGCCGGTTTCGCTCTCGTCGATGACGAACACCGCCTCCGAGGCTTTGTCCGCTTCGCCAGTGCGCAAGGAGACACCGTCATAGTCGCCGCGACGGCCATCGCCTGGGCAGGGCAAGGGCGGTCGGAATCGCAACGCAGCAACCGTTTGAAGATGGTCATCCGCTTTGCGCGGTTTGCTCATGCTACCGATGGTCGCCACGAGATCCCGCCGCAGGGCGTGTATTGTGCGCGGCGGCAGCGGCCAACCCCCTATCTGTATACCGAGAACGAAATCCAGGCGCTGATGGCGCAAGCGCTGCACCTTGGTCCGCCAGGGACGCTACGGGCGCAGACCTACAGCACCTTGATTGGCCTGCTGGCCGCGACCGGGCTGCGTATTTCCGAAGCCATCAGCCTCCATTTCCAGGACATTTCCGCTGACGGCTTGGTGATCCGCAACACGAAGTTTAAAAAAAGTCGGCTGGTGCCGTTGCACTCGACGACCCAGGCGGCACTGGAGCGATATCTGGTCGAACGCCGCCGAGTTGCCACCAATGATGACCATATGTTCCTCTCGACACAGCTCGGTCCATTGAGTCTCGACGCAGTGTATCCGACATTCCACAAACTCCTGTCAGCCTGCGGTCTTCCCCGCCAAGCAGGGCAGCCGAGGCCCCGGCTGATCGATTTTCGTCACACCTTTGCGTCGAATGCGCTGATAGCTTGCCCGCATGCTCGCGACCACATTGGGAGCCACATGCTGGCACTGATGACCTACCTTGGTCACGCAGTCCCAAGCAGCACGTACTGGTATTTGGAAAGCTCGCCACGATTGATGGAGGATATCGTCGACGTATGCGAGCGCTTGTTCGAGGAGCAAACGCCATGACACCGATCGCCCCCCATATCACCGCCTTTTTGCGCGAACGCCTTCCCCTGCAACGTGGCGCGAGCGAGCACACTTGCGACAGCTATGCCTACGCCTTCCAGTTGCTGTTCGAGTTTGCCGGCAAGCGACTGCGGCTTACGCCATCGGCGCTAAGTCTTGAGCAGATCGACGCCAAATTGGTGATGGACTTCCTGCAACACCTTGAAACCGAGCGCCACAATGGCCCGCGCACGCGTAACGCCCGCTTGGTGGCGATCAAGTCCTTCATGCGCTTTATCGAGCATCGCGTGCCGGCGCTGCTGGAACAAAGCCGGCGCATTTTGGCGATCCCGGCGAAGCGCACCGATTCCCACTTGATCAGTTATTTGTCGATGGATGAGATGCAGACCGTTCTCAATGCGCCGGATCTCCAGCGCCACGACGGCATCCGCGACCGCGCTATGCTCCACCTATGCTTCTCCGCCGGGTTGCGCGTTTCGGAACTGGTCAACCTGCCGATAAATGCGATCGAGTGGCAACCATCGCCCAATGTGCGGATCATGGGCAAGGGCCGTCGGGAACGTTTGCTCCCACTCTGGAAGCAGACTTGCGTGGATTTGCGCGCGTGGTTGGCGGTGCGCGGTCCGGCGCCGGCGACGGAGTTGTTCGTTAATGCGCGCGGCCAGCCGCTAACTCGATCCGGCTTCGAGTACATTCTCAACAAATACGTTCAGACGGCCGCCGAACGATATCCCGTGCTTAAGCAACGGCACATCTCGCCGCACAGCCTGAGGCACAGCGCCGCGATGATGGTGTTGCAGGCAACGGGGGATATCCGCAAAGTCTCGCTCTGGCTCGGCCATGCAGACATCCAGACGACCGAAATTTACTTGCGGGCGGACCCAACAGAAAAGCTGGATGCAATGAGCGCCGTTGTGCCGCTCTCACTAAAAAAAGGACGGTTCCGGGCGCCAGACAAACTGATCGCCTCGCTGCGGGGCGCTTGAATATGCTGAGCGATGGGAGCCGACATGGCCGTCAGCACAAGGCTCCCACGCCTGCAATTCTGCATATTCCTGGACTCTGCATATCGCCGAATATGTAGTGCACCGCATATTTGACGGTTCCCGCTTACAACCCCCAGTTGCAGCAGGGCCCGCTGCCGAAGCAGAAACCAGCGCGTTCCGGTCGCGGACCCCCGCCGTCATATTGTCCACCTCGACGTCCTGCAGCCGAAGTGTCCTGTAAAACAGACTGCCCAGCGCCAGGCGGGCTTCACCCTCTCCCATCGAGAGCCACCATTTCTGCCGCGCTGTCTGACCGCTTACTTAGCTGCAAGCCGGTGACCCGCAGATGGCCCGGCATGATGGTCCATGCGGAAGTGGTCGCCGATGACACTGACGGGAAGTGTAACAACGGCTGGCCGCTGCTGCCCGACCCCGGCGCTTGGTCGCCGAGCCGAGGGCACGACCAGCGCCCGGAGAACTCCTTTGTGCAGACTTCCGAACGGCGCGGTTTTCTGGCCATGCCCACGCCAGTCCGGACGATTGACCGGACTCAACACTCACCCGCACCCTTGAAACCTGGCGTTGAAGTTCCTACGCTTACCGTGGAGGTGACCTTATGCAGACAAGTGTGCTTGAAGGCCGTGAACGGGAGATCCTGGTCGCGCGCAGCGAACCGCCAGCCCGCGACAGCGAGCTGTACCTACGGCAGACCGACCGCGTGCGGCCGGATGGTCGCCCCGAGACCCTGGTGTCGGGCGTCGATATCGTGCTCAAGGACGGCGCCCCGAACGGCATCTTCCGTCAGCTGAACCGTCCGCGGACAGAGAAGCTGAACGCCGACCGGCCGAAGGAGAAGCGCCGCAGCGTCGTGATCGTCGCCGATACCGTCACGCTGCACGGCGAGTTGTCGCTGCCGGAAACCGACGTCACGATCTTCGCCCGCCGGCTAGCAATCCGCGACGACGGCCGCATCAACACCAGTCCGTTGGATTGGGATGTCGCCAAGGCGCCGGACGGCGATCCCGTCAACCGCCGGAAGGCGGGCGACGGGATCGCCGGCCCGAGTGCCGGCACGATCACCCTCTTCCTTGACACCATTGATGCCCCGGCAGCGCAAAAGGCCTTCCTTGCGCTCGGTGGCCACGGCCAGGCTGCCGGGCACGGTTTCGACGGCCAGCCCGGCGACCGCATGTCGACGGTCAGCAACCAGTTTCAACTCCGAGATTCCGGCCACCTCAACACCGCCACGGCGAAATACCCGCATCCCTGCGTCTATGCCGACTTCCATTGGAAGTGGGGCTTCATCCCCCAGTACCACGGCCACTACGGCGCCAAGAAATGGCCGAGCAGCGGTCAGGACGCCGTTGAGCCGGGTGTGCCGGGCTCCGGTGGCAATGGCGGTGCCTTCACCACCAACGCGGCCTCGGTCAGGGCCCTGCTGGCCAACGGCGGCGGACGTGCCGGCGCCAAGGCCGGCGACGTGCGCGGCGGCCGGGCCGGCCATCCCACAACCTGCGCTCACTACGAGGTGACCAATCAGTTCGATCTGTTCCGCGCTACCGCCGCCTCCCACGTACGGTCGATCGACGGCAGCCCGAAGTCCTTCGTGGACGGCAAGAGCCATACCGCCCAGCCCGCCGCCCGCGGCGACGGGAAACAGGGTGCGGTTAGCCTGGTCGAGGCGCCGTCTGCTTGGCTGCATCCGCTGCAGCTGAGGACGGTGCTGCGCTATGCCCGCGATGCGCTGCTTGCCGGCGAGCGCGAGACGGTGGCCGGGTTGCTGAAGCCGTACATGGCCGCCCTCGCGCAGCCGATGCCGACGGCCGCAGGCGCCTGGGACGCGGACCTTACCGCCGCCTGGGCAGCCGCCCAGTCCGACGCGGCATCGCTGCTGACCCGGCTCAACACGCAACTGGATGCCTTCGGCAATCCCTTTGGCTTCATGCCGCTGCTGTCGCTGGCCTCGACGGTCCGGCTGCACGAGCGGCAAGCGGAACGGGCCCTGGAGATGCTGCTGCTCGCCGCCTGGGTCGGCGATTCCGAGCGCAACGCCGAGAGTGCGGCCAACGCCATGGCCAGCGCGATTGAGGACACGCTGGCCGACACCGAGCGGGTGGTGTCCGGGCTGCACAAGGCGGAGGCGCGCGTCGAGGCCCTGGATCAGGACCTGATGGCGCTGGAGGAGCGCTTGCGCGCCATGGGGCACAAGCTCGACGCCCTACGCACCAGGCTGTACAACGAGGCGTCGCAGGACCTGCATATCCGGGCGCAGATCAAGTTCGGCATCAAGATGGCCAGCGCGATCGCCCAGGTGATCCCCTACGTCCAGCCGGCGGCGGGGGCACTCGGCGACCTGGCCAACGTGGCGGCAGACCTGACCGATTCCGATACCGACGTGCCGGACACCGTCAGCAAGATGGGCGACACCATCGACAAGGCGCGTCAGGCGCAGAACAAGGCCACTGCGGCGAAGAAGAAGGCCGAGGCGGAAGCCAAGAAGGCCAAGGACACAAAGCCGAACAGCGGCAAAAAGCAGGCCTCGCTGGCCGCCAAGGGCTGGGGCGACGTGGCCGACGGCATCGGCCCCGCCGTTGCCCGCGCCGGCGAAGCGTTCAAGGCGCTGCAGGTGTCCGACGCGCAGATCGAGGCGGAGTTGGCGAAGCTGGAGGATTCCAGCCCCGAGTGGCAGACGGTCACCGGCGACCTGCGAACGCTGAATGCCGACAAGGCGCGCATCTTCGGCGGACTTTGCGCGCTGCTGAACGAAATCGCCGAGAGCTACGGCCGCCTCGCCGCCAATGCCGACGCGGTGCGTCTGCTGCAGGCGGAGAAGGAGGACAAGGTCGCGCGACTCAGCCCGGAGGCGAACGAGGTCGTGCAGGGCATGGCGCAGAACGCCCGCCTGTCGCTGCAGTACAGCCTGTACCTGATGAGCAAGGCCTACGAGACGACTGTGTTCAAGCAGTTGTCCGTCGACTGGTCGTTGGACGCCGTATTCGACAGGATCGTGACGCTGCTTGGCGGCCGCGACAGTCTAGATGCCGCCTCCCTGACCGAAATGGCAACCGCCCTGAAGCCGCTGTTCGACCAGACGGTCAACGACCTGCGCAACCGGCTGCTGCAGGATTTCGACTTCAACAACACTCTGGTGGCGCCGCTGGAGTTCGGCATGACCGACGCCCAGACGCCGGCGCTGCTGGACCGGCTGAACGCTGGCGAAGCGGTGGCCATCGACCCCCTGAGCGTCGGCCTCGTTCTGCCGCAGCAGCAACGCGCACGCGCGGTCAGCTTTGAATGCACCAAGCTGGAGTTCGAACCGGCCGGCCAGGCCCTGCCCGCCTCCGGCAACATGATCGTGACGCTGAGCCCCGGTATCGAGGGCACGGTGCGCCAGGACGAACACCTCTACCTGGTACGCACCGACCGGCCGCGGCAATGGGCGTGGACCTTCAACTTCAGCGGCCGGACGCTGGAGGTGAATCCGCCGTCGCTGGCCGCGCTGGACCTGCTCAACCTTCTGCTGCAGTCCTCTGACGACGACGTGAAGCAGAAGCTGGCCGCCCCGCCCGCCTGGACCGACAACGCCGTCAGCGTCAGCTTCAGCCCGCCACTGCCGCCGCAGCAAAGGCCGCGGATCAAGGCGTTGATCTTTCGTTGCCTAGTCGAGTCCCTGCCTGCGCCGCAGTCGCAGCGAGCGCTGGACATCCGCGGCATCGGCCCGGAGTCGGAGATCGCGGTGGCCCCGGCGGACCTTGCGAGCCGCGCGGCGGGCATGGGAGCGAGCTACCGAATCTTCTCGAAGGGCCAGCAGGTCACCCTGACCGCGCCCGACTGCCAGGGCACCGGCCACTTCCGGGAATGGTCGCTGCTCGGTCGGGACCTGATTCGCTCGGAAAATCCTGAAACGCGGATCGAGCTGTCCGACAACATCGTGGCGATGGCGCAGTACGCCACCACGGTCGTCGAGACAGCGGTGCTGGAACGTTGCCGCGGGATGGACCCCGCCGCCCTGCACGGTGAAGTGGGCGATGCCGCCCAGGTCGAGGCGCTCGCTTCCATTTTCACGGCCCGCGCCGCGGCACCGACCTTGGCCGCCGGCGAGCCGACGCTGCTGCGCGCGGCGCCGGAAGACGCCGCGGCGGCGATCGCCCTGATCCCACCGGACGCTTGGCCGACGACGCTGGAAGACGCCAGCGCCGGTTGGCAGAAGGTCCAGTTCGGCCCCGCCATCGGCTTCATCCGCGCCGCCTCCGTCAAGGCCTCAACGCAGTAGAGAAATCTCCGACTGCGCTCGTGCTTCTCTGGCCGCCAGCCGTTCCGTTTTCCGTTCGCCTAAAATTGGGGGATTACCATCCCCTTAACAAGAAAAAGGAAAGCACTAATTATGCAGATCCACAGACGACTAACAGTATGGACGGCCCTTGTCGTGCTTGCCTTGCCTGGCTTGGCCGCGACAGTACAGGCCGAAGTATCGAAAAAGACGATTGGCTCACTTGGCGCGCCCGACAGCGTCGAGACATCGATCGGAACGCTGAACTTCAAGGACGGCGCGCCCAGCGCCGACACTGCTCAAAAGGTATTCGATACGCTCGCCTTCACCCGCGCGCTTAACGTATACAACAACAGCTTTCGCGGCGCCTCCGCCCTGGGCTTCCACAAGGGCTTCCAGAGCATCGGCGCCAACTACAACGACGTCGTCATTACACCTAAACTGCTCGACTCCACGTCCCTATTCCTGACCGGAAACGCCGACACCGTCTACTACCTCTCCGTCATCGACCTTTCGAAGGGGCCGATGGTGATCGAACAGCCTTCGGATGGCGTCGGGACCATCAACGACATGTGGTTCTCGTGGATCATCGACGTCGGTGGCCCCGGACCAGATCGCGGCCGGGGTGGCAAGTATCTAATCGTCGGTCCGGATTACGATGGGCCGCTGCCCAAGGGTGGATACTTCGTCGCCCACTCCAAGACGAACCGGGTTCTCTACGCGTCGCGCGCCTATCTGGTTAATAACGATCCCAAGCCGGCGGTCGAGAACGTCAAGGCGAACATGAAGATCTACCCCTATGCCGCGGGCGGTTACGGCACCAGCATCGCTGAGGCGCTGACCGGCGCGGTCCGCCTCGGGGGAGACCCGAAGATCCCCGACACCAAGTTCATCGATGCGAGCAACCTGTCGTTCAATACCATCCCGCCCAGCGATTTCGGCTTTTACGAATGGATCAACGAAAACGTCCAGGCCGAGCCCGCCGCCAGCTATGATGTGGAGCTCTCCGGGCAACTCGCCGCCATCGGCATCGTCAAGGGCAAAAAGTTTGCGCCTGACGAACGAATGAAGAAGATCCTCACCGATGCCGCCGTTGTAGGCCAGGCAGCCGGACGGGTGCTGAACTGGCGCCCCTTCGAGGCTCACCCGGACTGGGCCTACTACCCGAACTCGATGTGGGGAAACATGCTCTGGGAAGGCGGCGCCTTCTTCGAGACTCCACCACCCGCGTTCAAGGACGGGGCATTCAAACCGCTACCGCCGACCGGTGCCCGCACCCTGGATTCGCGCACGGCCTTCTACTACGGCTACACCCTCGACAGCCCCGGCATGATCATGAACATCCCCGGCGTGGGATCGCAGTATCTGATGGGTTTCCTGGATGCCAACGGCGATGTGTTCGATGGGTCGAAGGCTTACAAAGTGACGCTGCCAAAGGGTATCCCGGCCAAGGCGTTCTGGTCGTTCACGCTCTACGATAACCAGACACGGTCGATGTTGCAGACGCCCCAGAAATATCCGCGCGCCGGGTCGCAGAGCTACCCTTCACCGGCGGCGAAGGCGGCTGAAGACGGTACCACCACGATCTGGTTCAGTCCTGAACAGCCAGGCGGCGTGGATCGCGGCAACTGGATCCAGACCGATCCTAAGAAGGGCTGGTTTACGATCCTTCGGCTCTACAGCCCGCTTCCGTCGTTCTTCGACAAATCCTGGCGGCCGAGCGAGATCGAATTGGTCCGGTGAGAGACGGTTCAGCCAGCCAACATCCGCATTCACCTGACTGGCTACAGCGGGCTTCGCCCGCCTCCGCCGGCAGGTGGTGTGGGACATTGAATGTCCGCTTCTTGAAAGCGCGACGGGCAGAAAAGGGTCGTTATGCAAAGTCGCCGATTATGGAAAGTTGTCGAGGTGCCTTGGTGACGACGCCAGGCAGGGACTGGCACGGCAACATCTAACGCTGCCACACGCTCGACATAATTTCTGCGTTTGGCTTACGTCGCAACCCTAGGTCAAAGGACATCTATGAACATCCATATCCCGGTTGTTGGTTGTCGTCTCGCCGAAAACGCTGGCCGGGCAAGGATCTTAAGTCTGACGAGGCAGGCAGGATCCAGCGCTATCGTCGTAGAGACCTGCAGACGCCCCCCATTGAGATGCTGCGATTATGTGTACGACCCGATGTTCATGCTCCCCTTCCGATGGCGGTTGGCGTTGAAAAATGACAGCGACTTTCGATAATCGGCGACTTTGCTTCGCTTCCCGGAAGCGGCCATTCATCATCGAGTGCTGACGACCCTAAGCGGAAGTAGCTCGAATTGAAAAGCTGCCGTTCAACGTCGAAGGTGAGGGGCGCGGAGGCAGCAATCGAAGCCTGCTGGCGGAGTGTCCCTCTCGACCGCTTGGTTATGCGGCGTCTTGCTCATCCTGCTGACTTCATTCGCCGGTATTCCCTGGACGCCGAGACTACTTGTTTCTTCGTATGGTCGTAATAGGTGGACCGGCCAACAAGCGTACGAAGATCCCCAGAAAGGTAGAGTACGACTGTCCCAACGATATAGCCCCTCCCCTGTTTGTCCTCGAAGAACAGGACCAGTTGCCCAGAGGTGAACCGCCCTTCGTAGTCGAAGACCCTAGTTCCTTCTGGCACCTCGCGCGTAATCGTGGCTCTTACGAAAGAGCCATGCTGCTCGATCTCAAGTGTGCTGTTCTGTTGATCCGGTTTATCTCCGTCTGGGAAGAAGCCCGCCCACGCGCCGGAGAGGTTCGGGACTGTTGAACTAGACTGCGTATCTTCGGCTGTGACTTTGAGCAGTCTCGGTCGCCCACCTAAGGCGCAAATGCGCTCTTCAATTGAAGTGCAGGCCGGACCAATGGCGGCATGGATGTTGCCGCTGGCGTGTGGCCGATATGTGGCGGCGGAAATGCCCAGTAGATCCGTTGGCAGCTTTAGGTCGTTGGTCTTGTCATACAGGAAGAAGCAACGATTCCGCCCCAACCGGCCCATGAAGAGCCCAAGTTCGAACACAACGTTGTCGCGCGGAGAGACTGCGTCGTGATCTCGACTTTGTGTCAGGTCGTCGGGCGTCAGAACCAATACTGCAAAGTCTGAAGTCTCGATGGCCTTGATGAGAGATTCGAGATAGCTGTATGAAAGTTCAAAGACACCCTGGCTCCAGAGATTCACGTCGGCGAACCCGTCGAGTGCCTTTTGTACCGCTTTTGCGACCAGAAGCCCCTCTGAGGACGAACCGACGAAGACGGAAGCGCGTTGAGTCATGACGGTACCTCCACATATGCCGCATAACGAATAGCGTTTATCTGCCGCCCCGAAAGCGCTCGGCTCAACCGCTGCTGAAACCTCCGAAGCTAGGTCGATAGCATACGCCAAGATTGCTTCGCGTGCCGCTTCGTGATGATTCTTGCATCATGCATCGAGAGGCTCTTCACGACCCAAAGCAGAAGTTCGGCGAAATACAAAGCAGACCTTCGCGGTGCTGCGAAATTACCGGGTCCGGGCGCCTTTTACGAACTCAAGTGAAGCCCGAAATAATTCGAGATCCTGCTCGTAGTCTGCTGCGTCGGCCCTATCGATTTGAATCCACTCCCTCGAACTTGCCATCCCGCCGGGTTGGAATGGAACGACGTTGCTTCTCGAGAATTGCAACTCGGACGCAGTAGAGGCCGGCACACGTAGCCCTACGCCATTTCCACTTATACAGGCGAACATCTTGTCGTTGACGAAGAAGGCGTCAAGGTCGCTAATTTTTCTTGCGCTGACGCCGGGAAGTTTAAGAAGAAGGGTATCGATTTGCGTCTTGCGGCTTGTTTTTTGGATACGGGTGTTCAAAGGGGCTCCATCGAGTGTGTCATGCCAAAGACGATTCAGTCTTATAGTGAAATACGCCGGAGAAATTGAGACTGCAAAAACCCAATGCCAAGGTGTGAAATTATTGCCCGAGTCCAGTCGAATTCTTCTGTGTCGCAGCCTAACGGCTGCTTTCTAAGATCGTCAATGCGAACTCCCGACCTATTGCGGTCAGTCGCTGAGCCGCGTAGCCGACGTTCACGACAACGCAATCTACAGGCTCAACGTTGAAGCTGTGCGCTGCAAACGAAGCGCAGCGTAGTTTGCATCCGAACGAGCGCCTTGTTAGGAACTTACGGCTCACCAACTATTAGAACTGGCGCTCCTTTTTCAAAGTCAATTGGCATGGAAGTATGTTCATGCACAACGCACCACCCGCCATCTAGTTTTTGAAAACAAACAGTAGTGCGACACCAAGGCTGCTTATCTGGATTGGCTATATTGCTGCCGCTTACCTTTGAATAAAAATGCATAAAGGCAAGATCATTTCCTGCATATAATTTAACTTTTCTTCTACTTACTTTCGGGGATTCACCAAAATATGGAAAGCATGAGTTCCATAGGTCTTTATATTTTTCAATTCCCACAACTTGCGCGCCTATATCAAATATTTCAACATTCTCTATATAGTCTTTCGCGAGTGAACTGGAATCGCATTTCGATACTGCTTTATCCCATTGTGAAGTTAGGTCAATAATTTGCTCGGCAGATTCTCTGCTTCCAATAATTTCAATGTCCATTTTCTGATCCTGATGTTTTTAATGTTGTGCCTAACTTTGTTTTATGGCGACAGTTTTGCTGCGTAACACCGGGGGCTGCTCACAAAATCGATGTCGCTCGGAACGCTGGAAGCCCTAGCGCAGCAAGCTCTGCGTCCGATGTATGCTGATTCTATAGATGATAAACGAATCGTGAAAGGCGGCACTTCGCAAACTAGGTCGATAGCATGCACCCAGGCCGCTTCAATGGCTGCTTTCAGCGGACTTCTCCACCGTCTCTTCCTGGCCGTTATCTGCCCGAGTCGACCTTAGTACGCAGTTCTTTCCCCGCCTGAAAGTGGGGCACAGCTTTCGCTGGAACCCGCACGGCCTCACCGGTTTTTGGGTTGCGCCCAGTACGGGGCGGCCGGTAGTTGAGCCCGAAGCTTCCGAAACCGCGTATTTCAATGCGGTCCCCCTTCACCAGCGTGTTGCTCAGCGCTTCAAGAATGGCTTTGACCGAAAGTTCAGTATCTTTGGTTGTGAACTGCGGGAAAAGGGCAGCGAGTCGGTTGATGAGTTCGGAGCGAATCATAGGCAAATTTTACGCGGCACTTCCGCTCGAGAACGGTGGCAAACTACACAACGCCAAGCGCGACAGCATAAATGACGCATGGCAACTTCGACGCCCTCCGGATGTTGAGCGCCGTCCCTCAGTTCAAGCCACGGTGAGTCACCGTCGGCAGGATTTCGCGACGGAAATCAAGCGCAAAAACCCAGTGGGCGGTCCTGACTGATAAAGAACGATAGCATTCTCTAGTAGGCGACCTTGAAGGTCGGACTGTCCTCCGGCCGAGTCTTGCGGTGATCGTAAATCCGGGTCGTGGCGATGTTGGCGTGACCCAGCCACTCCTGCACCTTGGCAATGTCGGCCTGGTGGTCAAGCGCGTTGGTCGCGGCGGTCGCCCGCAACGCGTGCGCTCCAATCGCGAAACCCAGTGCCGCTGAGTATTGCCGCACCAGTTTGTAAACCGCGTCGGGTGTGATCGCTCTTTCCAGTGTGCCGGTGCAGTTGTTGCGGATGGGTCGGAACAGGGCGCCCGTATCGTCCGCGCCATGCCCCGCGACCTCAAGATAGTCGCCGATCAAGCCGCTGGCCGCGGGGTGCAGCGGGACATAACGGATCTTGCCGCCCTTGCCGAACACCTTGAGGTGCGGCACCCCGCGCCGCTCGTGCTTGAAGTCCTTGACCGTCAACCGGCACAGCTCGTCACGCCGCAGGGCGTGATAGAGCAGGGTGGCCAGGATGGCGCGGTCGCGCTTGCCCTTGAGCGACGCGCCGTCGGGCGCGTCCAGCAGCTTGCGCGCCTGGTGGTCGCCGAGGGCCGGGGTCTTGCCTTCGTAGCTTTCCACCGGTGGGCGCTTGACCCCCTTGACTGGGTTATGGGTCACGGCGTTCTTCTCGCACAGGGACTCGAACAGCGACGACAGTGCCGCCAGGCGATGCCGTACGGTCATGCCGCTCAGCGTGCGCTGCACCAAGTCGTCGCGCCAGGCGATGACATGGGCGCGTGTGACGGTGCGAAATTCCTCGGGCTTCACGATGCCGGTGAACTTCATGAAATCCGCGAGGGCGTTTTCGTAGGCGCGACGGGTGGCCTTGTTGCCGAGATTGGCGAACCATTCGATCTCGGGCGGCACGTCGGCCAGGCGCTGGAACTGTTCGGCGGTCAGGAGCCGGGAAGCGACTGGGGGAGCGCTTGGCAGGTCGCTCGTGGTCATGGCCGCGCCCGGTTCAAGGAGTCAGATCGTCGGGCTGCGGCGGCTCGCCGCCCTGGCGCTGCATGATGCGGTCGAAAGCATCAAAATCAGCCCGCTCCCGACGTTCAGCGAAGAACGTCGCGGTGTTCATGGCCGCCAGCTTCTCGGCGACAGCGGTCGCCACGAACTGGTTTAAGCTCGTGCCGTCGGCCTTGGCGCGGCGCACAACTTCGGCCTTTATCGAATTAGGCAGACGCAGCGGGTAGGTGCTTTGAGAATTTCTCATAGTCTGATCCTCCGTAAGGCGGTGATAGGGGTCAATACTTCGATGCCAAATTGCAGCGGCACAGTGCCGAAATCGCGTTGATTAAACGTCACGATGGCCGACGCGAGGCCGTTGGCGGCGGCTTCGAGCACCAGTTCGTCGCCGGGATCGCGCAACAGCGGTCGCCACAAAAAATGCGTCTCGACCGGCGCGACCATGGCGATGACGGCATCCAGAAAGATGCTCACCTGGGCGGGGCTAAGACCAGCAGCTATGCCGTGTTCAGGTCGACAACAGGTCGCTTCGTATTCGAGCGCCAGCGCCACATTGGCCACAAGCGTAATCTCGCCCCGACGGGCCGCCATCAACAAGGCGGCTGAAGCGCCAGTTGGACTGCGCATGGCGGCAACGATGACGTTGGTGTCGAGAACAAGCCTCATATCACCAGCAATATCATATCTCGGGCGATGTGTCCACAAGAAAGCAGATCATGGCGCCATGGCGCCCGTCATTTGTTTATTGATAAAATAGGTTATCAATAGTACAGAAGCCTTGTCGAGCCCGTTGCCAAGCAGAGGTTTTCCGGCACGGCTGAGACAGCACAACTCGCCTTGTTGCACTTTGCGAGGCGCGCGTTGTAATGATGATGTATATACTTGGTTAGTACCCTTTGACAGGAGACCTGATCATGTCGAAAGAAGCCGTTTTCACGATGAAGCTGGAACCCGAGCTGCGCGCCGAGTTCATGGCGGAAGCTGAAGCCGCCCACCGCCCGGCGTCGCAAGTGCTGCGCGAGCTCATGCGCGAGTTTGTTCACCGCCAGCGCGAGGCACGGGACTACGATGAGTTCCTGCGCCACAAGGTCGAGGCCGGCCGGGCCTCGATGCGGGCCGGGGAGGGGCGATCGAACGATGAGGTCGAAACCGAGTTTTCTGCACGGCGTGCCAATGTGATGAATCGCCCGTGAGGGTCGTCTGGACACCAGAAGCGCAACAGGACCGCGCCGACGTATGGGACTACATCGCTGCCGACAACCCACGTGCGGCCGCGCGAATGGATGAACTGTTCAGCGACGCAGCCATTCGTCTGGCCCAGCACCCCCATCGTTGCAAGCCGGGAAGGATTCCCGGCACCGGCAAGCTGATCCCGCATGAAAGCTATCGCCTGGTGTATGAGATCGACGCCGAAACAGCGTGGATACTGACGCTCGTTCATACGGCCCGCCTGTGGTCGCCAGTGCGTGATTAACAAGGGCCATCTGTCCCCTGCACCGTTCATGGAGAAGTGGCTCGGCACCCAGCACTCGGAAAGACAGGTAGCATGACCACTACCCTTTGGAAGGCGAAAAACCGAGGGAACCTCACTTTCCGTATCACCTGTTTGTCAAGCCCACACGTGGCTTGCAGCGACTTATCTGGTTCTCGTTGTTCACAGCGTGGTTCTCGTCCACTTCGACTACTGGACGCAGCCGGTCGGCTGGCTGTTGGCCCTGTCGATGCTTGGTGGCAGCATGGCGGCGATCATCGTGCTGACCGGCCGCGTGGAGGCAGGACGTCGAACGCAGGGCTTCATCGAGTCGCTCAATTACTTCCCGGCCTTGCGGGTTCTCGAGTCGTCCATACGGCTGAACGAGGGCTGGGCCGGTCATCGCGCCGGCCAGTTCGCGTTCGTCAGGTCGAGCAAAAGCGAGCGCGCTCACCCATACACCATCGCCTCGGCGTGGAACGGGAACGACCCGCGCATCACCTTCATCACGAAGGCGCTCGGCGACCATACGAGCACGTTGCATGAGCGCCTGAAAGTCGGCATGGCGGTGACCGTCGAAGGGCCGTACGGCTGCTTCGATTTCGACGACGAAAAGCCGCGCCAGATCTGGTTCTGCGGCCCGCCCGGGTTCGGCCAGGCCTTGCGACGCGACTTCATCGCCCGAGGGCTGGCAGCGTCAGCCTTTCACCAGGAACTGTTCGAGATGCGTTGAGCGCGCCCGCGACGGTCCCACCGCGCATGGCGCAAGCACTGAGCCGAGCGGGGTTCGGATGACTTTTTAGGGGCTTCCGGGGCCAACTTCGAGTTGTTTGACTCCGTTTGCTGAGCGTATATATACTCGCTTCGCCCCCGTTGAATTTTTTGTCCATCGGCTACGCTGGCTTCCTTCCATCCACCGGCGAGACCCACCATGAAGATCGTCCTGGCCCCGAATGCCTTCAAGGGCAGCCTATCCGCCATGGCTGCCGCTGTGGCCATGGAGCAGGGGGTGCGCGCCGCCTTCCCCGGGGCGGAGGTAATCAAGGTCCCAGTGGCGGACGGTGGAGACGGTTTAACGGAGGTGCTAATCGATGCGCTGGATGGTGAGGCGCGGGTTGTCACTGTGCGCGGCCCCCTGGAAGAACCGATTCAGGCGACCTTATGCCATGTTCCGGCCTTGGGGCTGGTCGCGGTGGAGATGGCGGTGGCCAGCGGCTTGGCCCTGCTCGCCCCGCAGGAGCGCAACCCAAGCCTGACCACGACCTATGGAACCGGCGAGCTCATTCGTGCGGCTCTGGATCTGGGGGTTCGCCACATTGTCGTGGGTATCGGCGGCAGTGCCACCAACGACGGCGGCGTTGGCATGGCGGCCGCCCTGGGCATGCGCTTTCTTGACGTCGCTGGCAACCCGGTAGCGCCGGTCGGCGGTGCCCTGGGACAAATCCACCGCATTGATCCCAGCGGACTGGATCCACGCCTGGCCAAGCTGCGCTGCGAGGCCATCTGTGACGTCGACAACCCACTACTTGGACCTCGTGGCGCGGCCTATGTCTATGGCCCGCAGAAGGGTGCGTCGCCGGCACAGGTGGAGGAACTCGACGCGGGCCTGGCCCATTTAGCCGATGTCATTGCCTCGGACCTCGGACTAGACGTCCGCGACCTTCCGGGAGCCGGGGCCGCTGGCGGGCTGGGGGCGGGGCTGCATGCCTTCCTGGGCGCCGAGTTGCGTCGTGGCGTGGACCTGGTGTTGGACTTGGTAGGACTCGATGCCCATCTCACCGGGGCCGACTTGGTCATCACGGCCGAGGGCCAGATCGACTTCCAAACCGCCTTCGGCAAGGCCCCGGCCGGGGTCGCCCAGCGGGCCAAGCTGCGGGGCATCCCCTGCATGGCCATCGCCGGCGGGATCGGCGAACGCATCACCGATTTGCACGAGATCGGCATCGACGCGGTCTTTAGCCTCTGTCACGGCCCAATGACGCTCGAACAGGCTATGAAGGGCGGACCTTCGCTGCTGCAAGCAGCAACGGAGCAAGTGGTGCGCTGTTTCTTCAGCACCTCCCGTGGAGGCCAAGGGTAGTCTTGTGTTGCACGCAGTCTCGAACATACAAGTTCCAGCCACCACAAGGGTTTCGCACCGCTTTCACGCTTGCTGAAAGTCCCTTCAAGAATGCAGCACTACACTAGCATCTCATCTTCCCCAAAACGACGAAACCCTACCTGAGGAGATTCCTATGTGGCTCGTTGCGCTATTGGTCATGTCCATCGTATTCATCGTCCTGGCGACCACCAAGCTCAAGATGCACCCATTCCTGGCGTTATTGCTGACCGCATTTGGCTTCGGCATCCTCTCGGGCATGCCGTTGAAGGATGTCGTGGATTCGGTCAATAAGGGATTTGGCGGCACGATCGGCTATATCGGGATCGTCATCTTGGCCGGTGCGATCATCGGTGCCTTCCTTGAAAAATCCGGCGGGGCCTATCGCCTGGCGACCAGTATCCTCAAGCTCACCGGGCAGCGGCAGGTGCCTCTGGCCATGGGATTCATGGGCTACGTCGTCTCTATTCCGGTCTTCTGCGACTCAGCGTTCGTACTGTTGGCGCCGCTCATGCGGGCGCTGGCGAGCAAGGCCGGGATCACCCTGGCGTCGGCCGCTGTCGCCTTGAGCCTGGGCCTCTACGCCACCCACACCATGGTCCCACCCACCCCGGGGCCGGTGGCTGCGGCGGGGATACTCGGCGCAGATCTGGGTCTGGTGATTATTTGGGGAATGGGTGTCGGGCTGGTCTCGATGATAGCCGGCTGGCTGTTCGCGGTCCTGGTGGCCTCCGGGTCTACATCTCGCCGGACGCCGGGAAGAAAACGGATGCCGAATCTGCCGCTGCCCCCGTGGTATCCGCGCAGGAGGATGGGCCGTCCGTCACTCGCTCACTGCTGCCGATCTTTCTCCCTATCATCCTCATCGTCACCCGCTCCATTGGTGAGCTCCCGAGCAAACCCTTTGGAGAAGCCGGCGCCTTCACGGAAGTGATGGGCTTTCTCGGACAACCCGTCGTGGCCCTGTTGATCGGTGTTGGTCTGGCCATGACCCTGCCCAAGCGCTTCGACAAGGAAATGCTCTCGATGACTGGCTGGGTCGGAGAGGCCATCGTCGGAGCGGCGACCATCATCATCATCACCGGCGCCGGCGGGGCCTTCGGAAAGGTCCTGCAAAACTCCGGCATCGCGAACGTGATCGGCGGTGCACTGAGCGACGCCAATCTCGGTATCTGGCTGCCGTTCCTCATTGCCGCCGGAATCAAGACGGCGCAGGGATCGTCCACCGTGGCCATCATCACCACCGCCGGGCTGCTTGCCCCGCTCCTGGCGACCCTCGGGCTCGATAGTGATACCCACCGGGCCTTGGTCGTGATCGCCATCGGCGCCGGGGCCATGGTCGTCTCCCATGCCAATGACAGCTACTTCTGGGTGGTGACCCAGTTCTCCGGTATGGACGTGAAGACCGGCTACAAACTCCAAACCTTGGGCACCCTGGTTCAGGGGTCGGTGGCGGCGCTCGCGGTCTACCTGGTGTCGATCATGGTTCTGTAACGAGATTGGCGGAGACTGAGCTTCCCTCGAAATTTCGTCTTCCAAGGGTGACGTAGAATTCAATCACTTTGGCTTCCGGCGTTATGCGTGGAAGTGCAATGCCCTCAATCAGGCGTCGCGTCGGGCAGCCCAACGCCTCGGGCTTCCTTCGAAGGCGTCTTTCGCCAGGCCAGTGTCGTCAAGGGGCATAATCGGGACACCGCCTGGTATGCCGCTGTCGACCACGAATGGCCCGCCCTGAACAAGGCTTTCGAGACCTGGCTGGCAGCGGAAAATTTCGATGGGGGCGGCAGGCAAAGGCGATCGCTGAGCAGTCTTACCAAGGCACTGCTGACGGCAAAGGGCTAGCGCGGCGCAAGCCTGTTTCGTCGCGCGCGGAGTGCGGCTTGCGGCAATTCACACAATCGGGCTGGCACGCGGCGGGCGAATCGACAATGCAGAGGTAGTCGACAAGGCTCGTCGATGCATGCTCGTCGGCCAGAATGCAAGGTCCGTTGGCTGAGCGCGTGCGCACATTTTTTGGAGGCTGTTGCAATGGATACGCGTTACCTCGATGACCTGCACGCCGGCCAGCGCTTCGAGAGCGGTGGCATTACCCTGACCGAAGCAGAGATCATCGACTTCGCCTGGCGTTACGACCCTCAGCCCTTTCATCTCGATGCGAATGCGGCGGCAGAATCGCCCTATGGCGGCCTGATTGCCAGTGGTTTCCAGAGCCTGGCCGTGTGCTTCCGCCTGTTCATCCAGAGCGGCGTGCTGGCCGAATCGAGCCTGGGTTCGCCGGGTATCGACGAGCTGCGCTGGCTGGCACCGGTACGCCCGGGCGACACCTTGCACAGTGTCGTCGAAGTGCTCGACGTCCGGCCCTCTAACTCGAAGCCCGATCGCGGCATCGTGCGCATGAAATATCAGGCGATCAACCAGCGTGGCGAGGCGGTGCTCACTTTCATCGTCAACCACCTACTGCGGCGACGGCAGCGCTGAAGGTGACAAATGCCAGCAGAGGGTCGTCGCGGAATTCACCTTGCCCGTCGTTGGTCATCGGATGCCAAAATGATATGTGTCATGGAAATCCTTCGTCGCGGACTCGATCTGCGGCTTCTGGGGCAAGCGGGTCAGTGATCTGCTACCACACGGCGCCTGGCTCAGAAAGGCCGCAGGAGTCTGTTGTCGAGCGGCAATTCGGCCAAAGGAGCTATTCGCGTTTCAGCGAACCCGACCACCAAGGTGCCGGCTGCTATGTTCGCTGAGAACAAACAGAAACGATCGCGGGGAGAGCGGTCGCGCCGCCCATGCACCTAGTCTTCAGAAACCCCTTGATTCCCTCCACCCCCAAGCCTACGCTCATGCGCCGCCTACTCTGGAGAGACCTCCGTTCAGACCCTGTTCACCTGCGGTTGCTAAAATCACTGTAAGCGACAGTGGTAAGGGTCGGCGAGGTGAATGCCCATCGAGAAGGGTGTTTCGCGTCTGCGGGAAGCGAACCATCTCCGCACTTGTCGTCTTGAAAGATCAGGCACGACCACTGAACAGGGTTGCGGTGGCTATGCTCATCCGCTCCAGACAACCCACCACAGGAGTAAATCATGAAACGGAAAACGTTGTTTCTATCTGCGTTGGTAAGCGCGTTGTCACTGTCTGCCGGGTACGCATTGGCAGCCGATCCGCAAGCGGCCAAGGAAAATGCTCAAGTTCAGAAACAGGAACAAGTCTATGGCAGCCAACTCATGACGCAAGAGGAGCAGATGGCATATCGCGCCAAAATGCGGGCCACAAAGACTACGGAGGAACGAGAGCAGCTCCGCAAGGAACATCATGAGCAGATGCAGGAGCGCGCCAAGGCGCGTGGTGTGACACTGCCCGCCGAACCGCCGGCCAGAGGTGGCGGCATGGGCCCGGGCGGCGGTGGAATGGGTCCCGGCGGCGGCATGGGGCCTGGTGGTGGTCGTGGTTTCTAACCGGGCAGTAAGTATCACGTAACAACTGCCACACCCACCAGCGATGCCGTGGTCGAGCAAGCTCGTTGTCAAACGCACGCGATCGATCCGGTAGCGGGGCCGGTGACCATGCGCGGTACGATGCTGGCCAACGTGTCCGCTGGTCTCAACCGTCAGTCGCTCGCGATCGGTTGCAGAAGCTCCGGGTTTGTGGAAAACAGACAATGATGACTTCACTCCATTTGCTCCTCTGGATTGCGTCGGGAATCGTGCTGCAGGTGGCGATCTATCTGGGTATCGGCTTCTGGCGTCACTGGCAGGAGTATCAGGCCTTGCGCGGCCGCGCAGTGGAGTTCAACCTGCCCGTCAAAGCGCCTGCGCCGACAGCGGGGAGCGACTTGGCCACTGGCTCCTGCTCAGGGTTCCGGACATTCAGGACCGAACGGAGGGTCGCTGGAGATGCTGCGCGGTCGGTTTGCTCTGGTTACCTCATGCCGGAAGATGGGCAAGCGCGGCCGCCCTTTTCGGTTCCTGACCTTCCGCCTTTGATCTGCCGACGATTGGGGGTACCGAACAGATCGTCCGTTGCTATTCGCTGTTGGATGCGCCTCGCCCGGAAAGCTATCGCGTCTCGGTCAAACGGCTACCGCCGCCAGAGGCCAGCCAACTTCCAGCACGGCGTTCGTCCGGTTTTTTTCCATGACCATGCAGCTGTCGGAAGTCTCCTCCAGGTACGGGCACCCGCTGGACATTTTCATATCGATCGTAGCGACGCACCGGTAGTGCTGTGATCGGTGGCGGCATTAGCATGATGCCAATGCGGAGCAGAGCGTTTACGTTTTCTTTCCTTGGGAGCATAAGAATGAGCTGGCGTAATACCAAATACCACTACGGATCGGTTTCTATTGGGCTTCACTGGTTAATGCTGTTACTTTCGTGGCGGTGTACGCGTGTATTGAACTACGGGAGTTATACCCGAAGGGTAGCGATCCTCGTGAGGCACTGAAAACTTGGCATTTCATGCTGGGCTTATCTGTTTTTGTTCTTGTCTGGCTGCGCCTGCTGGCGGCGCGCATGGCTGGACCCGCCCCCCTAACTGAGCCGGATCCTCCGAAGTGGCAGAAGCTATCGGCCAAGCTTATGCACTTTGCGCTGTACTTCTTGATGATTGGTATGCCGCTTGGAGGATGGCTTCTTCTCAGCGCAGCAGGAAAGCCGATCCCGTTCTTCGGTCTGGAGCTGCCAGCGCTCGTCGGCGAGAGCAAAAGCCTGGCAACGCTGATCAAGGAGATACATGAGGTCGGCGGAACCGTGGGTTATTTCCTCATCGGCTTCCACACCGCTGCTGCGTTGTTTCAGCACTACGTCCTTCGAGATAACACGCTACGGCGGATGCTTCCGAACCAGGATTGAGCCGCTACCGTGCGTATTACCCATCGTGCTTCTGGCAAGATCACCATTGCAGCGGTGATCTTTCGCTGCTGTCGACAAGGCGTTTGTCCTCGACCGCGACCACAACGCGCGCTGTGTTACAGGTCATGTCGGCAACGACTACAGTGGCTACACCTGCTATGGCTACCACGAGCTCTCGCTGGCAAAGATTCACCGCGAGCATGCCGAGGAGGCGTCCGTGATTTCGATAATTGCGTTCAGTGTCACCGCAGCGACGACGAGGATGACATCAAAGACTGCCACGGAGAACGGGAAGGGAAGCGCGAGGGGCACGTGGTCGAAAGGACCACGATGGCGATGACGGAGCCGGCCATCCGTGCGTCCTCCAGGGAACTGACGGGAGGCGGCACGAATCTGGATCGCGAACAGCGCCCTGGTACCGGGGAACTGGACGGTGTAGCAAGGTCACACCTCGGTGGAGCGTATCGAGGTCGAGATTCATCATTTCTTGCCACGCGCTCACGTCACGACCCATCTGGAACCATTGGAAGACCCCGTGTCGATGATCGACCAAGAGCTTGATCGAACCTCTCTCCGTGCAAGGCGAATGGAATACGGCCTTTCGGGATATACCAAATAGATCCTCGCCTGGCCAATTTAGTCGTACGGCGCCACGACGAAGCATCCCGCCGCCGCCGACCGCGGTATGTGCAGGGCTGCCTGCGGAGAACGACTACCCCGCGGTCACGGTGTAGCGCGGCGCCGCGCCGTGCTCGCCGTTAAGGCGCGGACCGGGCGGTTTACCGGAAGCGTGCCGGCAAGGACGAGAAACCGCAGGCAGGGAAGCTGGCGCGCTCGGGTAATTGGTCTGAAACCAGCGTGATCTCGTGTGTATTCGCCAGCAGCGACTCCATGAGCAGGCGCAACTCGAGCCTCGCCAGCGGTGCGCCCGGGCAGACATGCACGCCGGCCCCGTACAGCAGGTTGTTGTCGCGGTTGCGCTCGGGATCGAAGGCGTCGGGGTCGCCGAACACGGCTTCATCGCGGTTGGCGGCGGCCCAGATTAGCGTCAGACGCTCGCCCGCCTCGAGCTTGCGCCCGCCGATCTCGACCGGACAGGTGGCGACGCGACGGTTGGCGATCAGCGGTGCGTGAATACGCAGGATTTCGTCGATGGCATCGGGCAGATTGGCGGGTTGCTGGCGAAGTTCGGCCTGCAGCGCGGGATGCGCGGCAAGATAGTGCACGAGGATGCCGACGCTTGCGGCAATCGTGCCCAGTTCGCCGACCGTCCAGTTGCGCACGATGCTGACGATCTCCTCGTCACTCAACGGCCGGCCATTGATGTGCTCCTGCAGCAGGCGGTTGGTTACGTCGTCTGGGGCCTGCTCGCCGGCATCGCGGCGGATGACGAGTTGTTGTTTGATGTAGCCATCGAATTCGACTGCGATCTGCGCCATGGCCGCGCGGTTGCCGGCGCGCGTGGCCTGGTGATTCTTGCCGATCCATTGACGTAGCGGCTCATGCAAGGTGTCGGGCCAGCCCATGAAAGCGCACTGACTGCGCAGGGCGAAGGGCTGCGCGAAAACCGGCCATCAGCTCGACGGTTTCACCGCGCGGTTGATCGGCGACCAGCGTATCGGCGATTTGCCGGCACTCGGGATCAAACGCCTTAATGTCTTCAACGGTAAAGTAGCGTTCGATGATTTTCCGGTAGGGCGTATGTTCCGGCGGATCCATCGCGTTGGGTATCGACAGGTGATTCGACGCCGCATTGCTGAAGGTTTCGTGATCTTCCAGCACGCGCACTACATCCTCATGGCGAAACAGGGACCACCATAGATAGTCGCTATGGGCGACCGGGCAACGCTTGCGCATCGCATCGTAAGCGGCAATCTGGTCGTTGAGCACGTCTTCCGATCTGGGGTTCCAGTCGGCGGATTTGGCATGGGTCATCATCTTCCTCCGTTGTCTACAGGACACGCGATGGTCTTGGAATCGGACATTCCCGTCCAGGTGTGGTCCGTTTTTCTGGTCCCCGTGATTTAAAGATGGCCGGAAGTGTGGCTCGTCGTCGGTTGCCGACGGTAGACCGGATGACTGACAACCCTGAGATCATGTGTCTATCTGGGTTTTCCGACGACACAGAGAGGTCAGCAAAATGGGTGCAGTCATCCCGGTCTGGATTTTGGGGTACGACGGGCAAGTGATCAAGGAAGTTCGGCAGGACGAAACGACGGGCAAGATCACGGTGACCTGCCGGCGATCGTCCGCCGCCGAGGGCTGGCAGCCTGGCCCGCGCGCCCGCGCCAAGCCTCGCGCCTATGCCTCGTCGATTCACCGGCGCCCGCGCATCGCGTGGTCGAGGCGAGCAAGGTCCTCGTCGCTCAACAAGCGCGCCGCCATCGGCAACAGATCTCGTTCCTCGCGCTCCATGTGGCGCTCATGGCAAGCCGCCAGCACTTCGACCTCGTCGGCGAGCAGCGGCACGCACTCGCCGGCAGCGATCCTTTCGAGGACGCCGCGCAGGTGTTGCCAGCACGCTTCCAGCGCACGGTGATCGGCCGTCAGTCCGTCGATCATCTGGCGCAGGCGATCGCGTCCGACCCGGCCATCGATTCGATCAGCGCCGGGAAGAGGTGGTCTTCCTCACCCGGCGTGATGCTGCATGGTGGCGGTATCGAAGAAGGCGATCAGCTTGTTCGCTACTGCACGCGCCTCGTCGTCGACGCCACGCGCAAGCAGGTGCGGAGCCAGACGCCGCAAGGTTGCGCATTGCGCCTCAATCCGGTGGTGGCAGGCGGAAAGCATGGCCAGCGGCGAACCGGTTGCGGCGGCCGGCGCGGAAAACCCGGGAATGCTGGTCGTCACTTCAAGGCCTCTTCACTCGGCCTGACTGGCGCTGTGGCCGAAAACTGCGCGACGGCCTTGAGGTGGCGGGCGGTGCAGTCACGGCCGACAGCCAGCGAGCCGACAATCGCGCCGCTGCCGTCCCTCACCAGGCCGAAGCTCAGTTCTACGTAGAGCTTGCTCCCATCCTTGTGCACCGAGCGGGTCGTAAGTACCTGGTTCCGGTACTTGGTCTGGCCGCTGTTAACGGCTTTGTGGAAGCCGTCCCAGTGCGCTTTTCGGAGTCGCTCCGGAATGATCACGTCGAGGCTCTCGCCGAGAACTTCGGCAGCGGAATGGCCAAACACGGTTTCAGCGCCATGATTCCAGACGCGGATGGCGCCATTGCGATCGGCGAAAATGATCACATCCGGGGCCTGATCCACTAGCGCCCGATAGAGATCGGAATCTGTATCCGCACACGCGGCAGTTGCCTGCATCCTGGAACTCCTTTCCACTTGGTCGAATGCGACAAGCGCTCGCCGTCGTTGCGCCGTGGTTGCTATTCGCGGCCGAGCGTCGTCAGGTCGGGCACCGTGAATGTTCCCTGCAAGGACAGAAGCTCGCGGCGATGAAGGCCTGCCAGTTGCTCAACGCATTCGTTGCCTTTTTCTGTCAGTTGCACATCCACCTGCCGCCGGTCGCTGCTGCTGACGCTACGTTGTACCAGTCCGGCCGCCTCGCACCGAGAAATCAGCGACACGACCCCATGATGCTTCGCCTGCAGGCGTTCAGCGAGTTCGCCCACGTTCGCCGATTCCCGTCCGGGAAAGCCTTTGATCTGGAGCATCAACAGGTACTGCAAGGGCGTGATTCCGTTCCGGTGCGTCAGCTCTTCGCTGAAGCGCAGATAACGACGCAGCTGGTAGCGGAAGTGGGCAAGCGTTTCGAAATCGGCTTTTGAAATATGGTCGTCGGACATTCTTCTTGCGGGCGCTTAACCATGATTTGTATCACGGCATGATATAGTTAGCTGGACGCAAGAGCAAGTTGCCTGGCCGCGGTGTTTCGCGAGCTTCGCCTGGCAGGCGTCATCCCGCGGCATCCCCAGGCAAAGGCGACTCAACGGAACCCAATGACTACTGACCCACCTACCCACGGCCTCTCGACGCTCTGCATTCACGCCGGCACGCATCTGGATCAGACCACCGGCGGCGCGTGCAGCCCCATCTTCACTTCCACGGCCTACGCGTTTCCGAATCCGGCCAAGCAGAACACCTATCCGCGTTACTTCAACACGCCCAACCAGCAGGTCATCAACCGCAAGCTGGCAGCGCTAGAGAAGGGCGAGGCGGCGCTTGTCTTCGGCTCGGGCATGGCGGCCATTTCCACTTTGCTGCTCGCTCATCTCAAACCCGGCGACCACGCAATTTTCCAGAACGACCTCTACGGCGGCAGCATGCGGCTGATCAGCAGCGAACTGCCGCGGCTTGGCGTGCAGGTTTCCTGGGGGGCGAACGTGGCGGAGTTCGCCGCTGCATTGCGACCCGAGACGCGGCTGATCTACGTCGAATCGCCGTCGAATCCGCTGCTGCATTGCATCGATCTGGCCGAACTGGCTGCGCTTGGCAAACGCCACGGCGTGTTGACGGTCATCGACAACACTTTTGCCACGCCGATCAACCAGAACCCGATTCCGCTGGGTATCGATGCGCTCATCCACAGCGCTACGAAATACCTCAACGGCCACAGCGACGTGAACGCGGGCGTGGTCGTTGCCTCCACTGAAATTGTTAGCCGTGTGACCGAGAGTGCCGTCAACTTCGGCGGCATGCTTGATGCGCACGCCTGTTCTCAGCTGGAACGTGGTCTGAAGACGCTGGCCCTGCGCGTGCAACGGCACAATGAGAATGCCGAGGCGCTGGCACGTTTTCTTGCCTCGCATCCGGCGGTGTCCAAAGTCAATTATCCCGGCCTGTCCGAACATCCAGACCACGCCATCGCGGCACGCCAAATGCGTGGCTTTGGCGGCATGCTGTCGTTCGAGCTGCGTCAGCCGGAACGGCTGGATCGCTTGCTGAGCCGGCTGCGGATCGTCATGCCGGCCTTGAGTCTCGGCGGCGTGGAGAGCCTGATTTGCGTTCCCAGCCGCAGTACACATCGCACGATGACGGCCGCCGAGCGACAGCGCGCCGGCATCAGCGACGGTTTGTTGCGGGTCTCTGTCGGTATCGAGGATGTTGCAGACCTGCTCGCAGACTTCACCGACGCACTGGCCATGAAATGATCGTCGCTCCTGGCTCCGACGAGGGAATCTCGCTTATGAACAGCACTGACAACACGCAGTCCGCCCCATTAATGATCGTCGGCGAGGTGGCGTCTTCAGGTCTTGCCCGTGGACCCGCTCTGCTGTGCGATTGCGCCCGAACGCAGACAGCCGTTCCGCTTCGGCAGGTGAGCGCGGCGGAGGTGCAAGCTGAGGTCGCGCGTTTCGATGCCGCGGTGGTCGCTGCCGAGGGTAAGCTGCTGGAAGTTCAGGAGAGCGTCCGACGGACTTTGGGGAAGGACGAGGCGGAGATTTTCGAAGCGCAAATCCTCCTCCTGCGCGACGTGCAATTGCGCGATGCGGTGCGTGCGCTTTGCCTCGAAAATCGGATGAATGTGGAGGCTGCGGTCGAAGCAGCGATCAAGCAGTTGATGGAATTGTTCGGTCGCCTCGAAGATCCCTACTTCCGCGAGCGTGCCGCCGATCTGTACGACGTCGGTAGACGCCTCCTCGATCACCTGGCGGAAGACGGGCTGCCGGATGTTCCTGCTGTTCACGAGGGATGCGTCATCGTCACCAGCGAAATTCTCGCCTCCGTCGTTGCTCGCCTGGAAGGCCATGGCGTGCGTGGCTTGATTGTCGAAAAAGGTGGCCTCACCGCGCACGCCACCATCCTTGCCCGCTCGCTCGGCATCCCCACGCTCGTACAGGTGCCGGAGGCGACCGGGAAAATTCGTGCCGGCGATCTGGTGATCGTCGATGCTCTGGCCGGACGCGCCTTCATCAATCCGCAGGCCGAAATCCTGCACAAGTACGATCAACTGGACGCCAACCTGCAAGTTCACCAGGGCATCCTGAAGGGCTTGATTGGCCTGCCGACGGTCACTCGCGATGGCGTCGAAATCAAGCTCTGCGCCAACGTCGGGCAGACCGCCGACGCGCTGGCGGCGGCGAACGTCAAGGCTGATGGCATCGGACTGTATCGCACCGAGTTCGTCTTTCTGGTCCAGGACCATTTCCCTTCGGAAGACGAGCAGTACCAGTTCTACCGCAACACGGCAGAACACCTGCAACCGGCGGAAACCGTGATCCGCGTCCTCGATGTCGGCAGCGACAAACCGCTCAGCTATTTCCCGCTGCCCCGCGAAGCCAATCCGGCCATGGGCTTTCGCGGCATCAGGCTGTTGCTCGCGCATCCCACCCTGCTGCACACGCAACTGCGGGCCATCCTTCGACTGAGTGCCTCGCATCCGGTCGCCATTCTTCTGCCGATGATCGACGGCATCGACGACTTGCGTGCGGCCAAAGCGACGATCGAACATGTGAAGGAGGAACTCGCCGCAGCCGGCCAGTCGTTCGATCCCCTGATCCCGGTCGGGGCGATGATCGAGACGCCTTCAGCGGCGATCCTCATCGAGCACCTGGCCGACGAGGTCGACTTCTTCAGTGTCGGCAGCAACGACCTCGTCCAGTTTCTGCTGGCTGCGGACCGGATACGTGGCGAGATGGTGTCCACCTATGATCCCTTGCATCCGGCGGTCATCCAGGTGCTCGCCAAGCTGGCGACGGTGGCCAGGAGCAAAGGAACACCGATCTCTTTGTGCGGAGAAATTGCCAGTGACCCGACCTACACAAACCTCTTGATCGGCCTCGGATTTCGAAGTTTCAGTGTCAGTCCAGGACGGTTGCTGGACATCAAGCACGCCATTCGCTCGACCGACCTGCAACAGGCTGAAAAGCTGGCCGAGCAGGTTCTGTCGGTGCACTCGACGCGCGACATCCGGGCGCAGGTGCAGGACGACTGGAACCGACGTCGCCCGGTTGCTTCGCCAGAGTTCAACAACCCAACAAGTCCCGTCGGCAGATCGCTTGCGGTGAGACACAACCTTGCTCGGCAGCGCTTCGAAGCGCAGGCAGGAGACAGCGCCTCGGCGTTTCTGAGCTACCGTGTCGAAGGCGAGCGCGTCATTCTGAAGCACACCTTCGTACCGGACGCGCTTCGCGGCCAGGGAATCGCTGCTGATCTGGTTCGTGTAGCGCTGGAGGAGGCGCGGCAACGGCGCTGGAAGATTGTCCCGCGCTGTTCGTATGTCGCCAGCTTCATCGAACGCCATCCCGAATTTGGCGACCTGGTCGACCGGCAGGAAGGAAACCTGGACTGAAGCAAGTGCTTCGCGCTGAGTACCTTGAAGCCGGGTCCATGGAATCGTTGCGCCAGTATTTACGAAGGCTGTTTCTTCCCGAAAATACCGACCCACAAAGAACGGAGGATTGTGTGAACGAGATCATTTCAAAACTGCTCGCGGAACATCGAAACCTGGGGAAACTGGTCGGACTACTGGATCGCCTTCCTGTGGATATGACTGATCCGAAACTCGACGAGATCACGCTGCTGGTTGACGTCTTCGCTTACCTGACCTGCTTTCCAGATGTCCGTCATCACCCGGTCGAAGACCGGATCGTCGCCAGTCTCCTCGCTCAAAATGCGCTGTCTGCCGATATCGCTGACGAGATCGAAAGGCAACATCGTGTACTGGCCGGGCAGGGCACGGATTTGATGCGCGACCTCGAGTCGGCTGCGCGCGAGGAAACGACTTCGTGGCACGCCGCTGTGGTCAGCGCCCGGCTATACGCTGAACGCCTTCGCCACAACATGACGGTCGAGGAACTCGCCGTTTTTCCAGTGGCTGAACAGCGTCTTGGCGACGCGGATTGGCATGCGATTGCCGCTTTATCGACACGTGAGCCGGCAGATCCGCTCTTTGTTTCGCTGACCGAGAAGCGCTTCGCCGACCTGCGCAGAGTGATCGCCAGAGAAGCAGATTGTGGCTGTTTCGAGAATCCGGAAGTAGGGCGGTGATGGCGAGCAATATCGCGGAGCATCGCCCTCGCTTCCCGGTTCTTGGTAAGCTCCCGCTTACGACGTCAGGCTGGACCTCGTCTTGATCTACAGAAAACCGGACGACAGCGTGCTGCAACTCGTCCGTCTCGGTTCGCATGGCGAACCGGGTTTGTGAAAGGTCTGGCTCAATGGAACTCGAAAGTTTTCTTTTCTCCGCGGTACTGCTGCTGAGCGCAGCAGCGGTCGGCGTAGCGCTGTTCAAACACCTTGGGCTGGGATCGGTGCTCGGATTGCTCGTGGCGGGGATCGTGGTTGGCCCGCATTCTCCCGGCCCCTCGGTGACGACGCATGTCGATGAGGTGCGGGGCAGTTTCACCCAAAACAAAAAAAGGAGCTGGCGTCGTGCTGCTGCTGTTCGCGAT